>CBJOJD010000127.1:0-13389 GCA_966443485.1 uncultured bacterium
CACACGAGCAGTTCTCGATGCTCACTTCAAAGAGAAAAGTCAATGCCGCGCATGTTCCTGCGCGGCATTGACTTTTCGGACAATTACTGCGCGGTTTCAGTGAAGGTTGTGGCGGCTCCGCCGACGCCAAATTCAGCCTGGGCACTTACAGTCACGGTTCCAGCGGTCGACGGCAAGGTCAGCGTGACCGATGCCACACCCGAGGAGTTCGTGGTCGCAATCACCTTGCTTCCGCTACTGGTTCCGTTGGAGAGCGTTCCGGCGTTCGTGCTGAACAAGATGCTCGCGCCGGAGGCAAAGGTTCCCGATGAACCAGGGGACAGGGTGATGGTCAGAGGTTGCGAAAGAGTTGTTCCTCGTGCCGCGGTTTGTCCGCTGCCCGTGGAGGTCACCGAAGCGGGTGGGTTGCCGACGACGATCCAGCCGCTCTGGGTCGAAATCACTCCCGATGCGTCTTGTCCGGTGATGGTGTAGTGGCAGAAGCCGGGCGTGCTGGGCGCGGTGAAGTAGATGAACGCCGGCCAGTACTGATAAATTGTCTTGCTGTCACGCTGATTATTGAGGTCCAACCCGGTGCAGGCCGGTGCTCCTGCGAATGAATCGAACGTGGCCGACGTGATGGTCACGTTGCCTGAACCGCTGTAATTGTGCGGGTTCAAGAGTCCGGTAGTACCGGCGGGAACCATCAGATCGTCCGCCTGCATATACCACTCGGTCGCCGGAACCTGGTTTTGGATCCCCTTCACCACCAGCAGCGTGATGCTGTAGGGAGCGAAGGATTGCGTTGAGTTCCACCCTTGCGAAGTCGAAGCCACGATCGCACCGGGGTTGGTTGAGCCGACCGTGTACGACGTGAAGGAGGAAGCGGCGAAGCCGTTGAGATTGAAGGAGACGACCGCGTTGTTGTTCGGATCCTTGTTCACCACCATGATCGTCATCGTTGTGCCAGTGGAGTCGAGCGCGGCGTAGCTGGAGAACAAATCCCAACTCACGTTGCTCGTGTCCGATATGGAGAGCGTACCGAAGCCGTGGTGGGCTCCGTCATAGTTGGTCCACAGCTTGAACGAGGTGTAGTTGGGATGAGGTTGGTTGGTGGTGCCGTCGGTTGCGGAAGGGCCGCCCCAGCGTGTGGAGAAGCTCAGGCCTTCACGCCCCATAACGCCATAGGCATCGGCGTCGGAGAGAGCTGTGACGGACTCCCACTCGTTGAAGAACGACTCCCATTCGCTGAAGGAGAGCGGCGTTCCCGGATAGATGGCGTTGACCAGGGCCTTCATGCGCGGGATCAGGAACGCTACCCCGCGATTGGGCTGCGTTGTGGTGATCCAATCGGCATCGAAGCCCGAGTTGTAATACAGCGGATCCCAATACTGCCGGAGATACTTCGGAACTTCGCCCCGCATTTGTGCGTTGGTGAAGCCGGTCGTGTCGATGTTGTCGCCAAAGTAGGCATGCATGTCGAAGACGTCGAGGGTACGTGTTCCGTTGATCTGATCCTGCCAATAGACATGGTTCAGCCACCACGGCGCGTAGTCGACGCCGGCGTGGGCTGCTTTGTTGTCGCCCGTGGGACCTGCCGTCCAGAGGAAATTCCAGCAGCAGGTGATGGGACCGAACCGAATCGCGCTCGGATCCCAATTCTTCAGAGCGGTTCCCTTCTGCTCAAAGAGATTTGCCAACTCAGTGAATCCGGGTTGGGTGGGGTGGATGTCGCGGTGTGAGCCATCCCAGATCTCCGGTTCGTTGTCCATGTCGTAGAAGTGGCAGCTGTTGATTGATGTGTAGGGAACACTGCAGGTGCTGCTACCAAAGGCGGAGGCGAACGCTTGTGCCATTGTTTGACGATCTAGGCAGGTAGTTCCATTTGTGGTCCCAGACGGGCAATCCGCAGGGGTGTCGACAAGGGGATAGTAGGCGTCATTCGAATCATTGACGACCTTCGTGGTGCAGTCCGGTTTATAGCCGTTGCCGACGTCGTAATTGCCGGGTAGGGTGTGGCACTGCTGGCCATACTTCTGAACGGAAAAACTGTAACCTGATTGCTTGGCCACCCAGTTGAGCATCGGCATGGTGACCATTTGCTGACCGCCAGAAGCCTTGGTGAAACTCGTGAACTGAACCTCGTCGACATTGCCCAGAGGATAGGACTCGAACCAATAGTCACTGCCCGTATTGTAGGTGTGCAGTTTCCAGTTGTAGTCCGTAGCCTCGTTGCCCCCAAAGCGCACAAACGACGGCGAAAGGGCGGTAACATCGCTTTCCGTTAGGCTATTGAAGCCGTAAATGTACGGGCTGATCAGGTGGCGATTGGCCAATGGGTTAATATTCACCGACACGTTGGTGCTGCCCGGCGCCGTTACCGTGATCGGCGCAGTTGATGTGATCGTGCCGTAGTGCGACGAACTGTTGGAATCCGGAGTGTAGGTCGCTGTCAGGGTGTCGGAGCCGACTGCGAGCGAGCCCGGCTTCACATAAAAGGTGGCGCTGCCATTGTTCAGCGTTGCTGGCGCCGAGGTGTAGCCCGGTCCAGACAAGACCACCGATCCGGTCGGTATACCGTTTCCGCACGTAACCGCGACTTGCACGATCAAGTTTTGTGCAAACGGCATAGTGGTGACTTCGGGGGTTACGGTCATCGCCGAGCTGGACACCGCCAAGCCGAGGGTGGTGCTGGCAGAGAGCGAACCCGACACGCCGTTCACGGTGAGAGTGTAGTTTCCAGTCGCCAACGACGAAGAGGCGCCGATCGTCAGCGCCGATCCGCTCGTGGTTGGATTGGTGCCAAAGCCTGCGGTCACGCCGCTGGGAAGACCGGACACGCTCAGCGTCACGCTGCCGTTGAAGCCGTTCCGTCCGTTGACGTTGATTTGCGCAGGGCAGGAGCCGCCCGGCTGCACTGTAAGCGGAGAGGGTGAGGCACTAAGTCCAAAGCTGCCGATTGAGGTGATCACCAGGGGAAAAGTTGTACTGGAACTCAACACGCCGGTGCTCGTTGCGGCGGAGGTCGCTGTCACGGTCACTGGGAACGAGCCGGCGGGAGTGGAGTTTGAGGCATTGAATTGAATCCATGTGCCCCCGCTCGCGGGATTGGCGGAATAGCCCACGGTAACGCCGCTGGGAAGCCCGGTGACGCTGAAAGAGGCCGACCCGTTGAATCCGCCTGAGCCGTTGATATTGACCCACCCGCCGCCATAGCTGCCCTGCAGGACAGAGACAGAAGACGGTCCCGCAAGCGTATAGCTCCCCGTAGCGCTGGCAATACTGCAGGCGACGCCGTTCAGGGTGAATGCGGTTGGAGCCGCGTTCGTGGAACTTGCGCTCGCCGTAAATCCGATCCCCGAGACGCTGCCACCGGGTGCGATGTTGCCCGTATATTGACCGTTGGTCAGCGTTACATTCGAGCCGCTTTGGCTATAGGTGCTGTTCCAGGAACTGGAAATCACCTGGCCGTTGGCAAAGGCAAATCCCAATGTCCAGGTCGGGATGGTGGTCGTCCCGGTGTTGTAAATGGTAATGCCGCCGTTAAAGCCGCCGCTCCACGTAGCGGTGACGCTGTAGCCGACACTGCAGGACGTCGTCTGCGCCTTAGCCGTGGAAGCGAGCATGAGCGCTACTGCCAGAATCATCCAGCATGTGCGCAGAATGCGATTGTGCATGATCACTCCTTGAAATTCTGGTTATTCAAAGATCCGGGGTGGAAATGAAGCCTTTGGTGTCCAGGCAGGGAGCTGGCCACTGTCCCGCAATGAGACAATCGCTGATCTGCAATCTAGTGAAGGCGGCGCGGGGTGAGATCAATCGTATTCCTATATCGGAGGAACTGGACGCGCTGGGCCGTGTGACGGCCGTTGCACAGAGAGCAGATCCTCTAATTCAAATTTCTGATCCTCAAACGGGATCTTCAAACTGTCGCGAACTCTAAACACCGAAGAGAAGAATTGAATACGTTAAAGTGGCACGAAGTGGTTACAACGCAGCCGGTCAACGTACAACGTTGAAAATAAACGCGAACTGGCCAAATCCTTTCAGTCGTTACTGCTTCGTACAATACTCTCCACTACAGGCTGGGCAAAATCAATCGAAGGTGCGCTCGGACCATTAAGGCACGAACTGTCGCCCTGATCGTGGTTTCCTGGTCGTGAAGGATTGCGGGACTATCCTGAATCGGAAGTAGCAGTGATAGGGAGGCCGATGAACTATGCTGTAGCCAAACGCAAAGAAACGAACCTGCGAAGGTTCATACGATCGGAATCCGATTCGTGGAACGGTCGCCCGTCGAGAGGGGATCTCCTCGCCGCATTTGCGCATCCGTCCCTGGACGCGTGTCAGGAATCTGAAAGTACCAGTAAGCTCCGTCAAATTGAATCACAAGGGGTTTCGTAAGAGTTCCTGTCCGGTGCAGCGGGTCAAAGCTAGGATGAGGTTACGGCTAACAGCTCGCATTTGCGCTTTGCGGTCACCAAACTCGACCTCACGTATGTCGGCGCTTGGAATGCGCAGGAGCGCGCATGGACCGGACCCCTTCATTTTCAGCAGGACTACGCGTTGTCCTTAAAGCCAGCGACCCCGGCCGATCTCGGCCCCGCCGTTCACCGGAGGCCTCAAGAAGACAAGATTGCTGCGGGTCCGCTTCCGTATGACCAAAGAGGCGTGGAGTTCGAGAATACATCCGCGCACAACTGTCTGGCGGGCACACTGACCCTCCCTAAAGGCGGCGGCCGGTTTCCTGCGGTTGTGCCGGTGTCCGGTACCGGGCGCAACACGCGTGATGAAGATGTGTCGGGGCACAAAGTCTTTCTGGTATTGGCAGATGCGTTGACACGCAAAGGCTTCGCCGTTCTCCGCTATGACAAGCGTGGCGGAGGCGGCTCCACAGGAAACTTCGACGCCGCCACCACCACGGACTTTGCATCAGATGCGAACGCCGCCGTCAGGTGGCTCTGCGCGCAGTCGATGATCGACTCACGGCGGATGGGCATTTTGGGACACTCTGAAGGCGGCATCATCGCCCCAATGGTCGCCGTTTCTGACAAGCAGGTCGCCTTCGTCGTGATGATCGCCGGCCCGGCTCTTCGCGGAGACAAGCTGTTCGTCCTACAGTCCGCCATGACGTCTAGAGCCTATGGAGCGCCCCAGGATTACATACGCGCCGCGCAGCTTTCAACCAAAAGCTCTACGATGCAATCATCGCGGCTCCGTCCGATTCAGCTGCATTCGAGAGCGCTCGGCGCATCGTTGCGCAAGGTCTTACAGAGAAGCTTGTCGATCAGAACGAGGCGCAGACGCTTGCTCACGATAGCAGCACCGCCTGGGAGCGTCAGTTCCTCGCCTATGACCCGGCCCTGGCACTTGCACGCCTCCGTATACCGGTGCTGGCTCTGTACGGATCGCTGGATGTACAGGTGCCGGGGATAGAAAACCTGCAGGAGGCGAGCAAGGCTCTCAAGAACGACGAAAATGCGGAGGTGGTCTTGCTACCCGGCAAGAACCATCTGATGCAGGATGCGGCCACGGGTGCACCCAACGAGTACGACGACATTGAAGAGACGATGTCGCCGGCGGCGATCGGCCTTATCGAGGACTGGGTCGCTCGGTTTTCAAGCCGGGAATGAGGCGGACTCGCCTAAATCGTCGTTGGGGAAGAATGCAGTGGTCATGCTCGCCGCTGTCTCTGGACCGGTTTAATTCGAGAGATGATGTATTCGCCTCCGGCTCAACGCGCGCGTAATCCGCCGAGGGGTCACGTCGGTCGATGAGTGCCTTGGTCTGAAGTCGCCAGTTCAAATCGACATCGGTCAGACAAACGCCAACCTGCGACGCGAAACCACTTAGAGTTCGAAGCCAATCAAGGGATAGAACCTCACAGCTCCGAAACTTTACCCTTGACATCCGACAGGAGAACAGGTAACTATCTTGTCGAGTATCGAGGGGAGATAATGCCAACTTCTACCGATCTGTTACAGGGCACTCTTGACCTGCTCATCTTGCAGACATTGGCTCTCGAGCCCATGCACGGATGGGGAATCGCCCAACGCATTCAGCAGGTCTCGCAAGATGTGCTTCAAATCGGACAAGGATCTCTCTATCCGGCGCTCTATCGGCTCGAATACAAGGGGTGGATCAAAGCCGAATGGGGCAGTTCGGAAAACAATCGGCGAGCCAAGTTCTACAAGCTCACGATGACTGGCCGCAAGCAACTTCAAAACGAAGTCGCGACTTGGGACAAGCTGTCTACGGCGATCGGATTGGTTTTGGGCCGAACCGCGGAGGCGTCGCGATGATCTCAGAGCTGCTGACCCGCCTGCGATTTCTTGTCTTTCGCAAGAAGCTCAGTGAGTTCGAGGATGAACTCCATTTTCATCTCGAGCAGTCCATCGCAGAGAAGCAGAAGGCAGGGCTCTCCGCAGTAGAGGCGCGTAGGCAGGCGCTTGTCGAATTTGGCGGCGTAGAGTCGGCCCGCGAACAATGCGAACGGCAGCGTCCGGGATGGTGGGCGGGAATTGTGTCCCAGGATGTTCGCTATGCGGCTCGCAGCATTCTCGCGCATCCATGGTTCTCAGCTGCCATCGTGGCCACTCTCGCGGTAGGCGTCGGCCTGAACACTATGGTTTTCACGTTGGTCAATACTGTGTTGTGGAAGCCGGTGCCAGTACCGAATGGCGACCGTCTTGTCTCGATCATGGGCCGCAACAGCTCAGGGGCAGACCACAGCTTGCCCCTTTCCTATCCTGATTTTCTGGACTACAAGGAGCAGGCGACGTCTTTCGAGTTTTTCGAAGCTACAACCTTCGAGAATGACATCCTGAGCGAGCCCAGCAACCCGCCACAGCAGTATCATCTCAACCGCGCCAGCACCGGCATATTTTCAATGGTTCAGGCAAGCGCATTGCTTGGGCGTACCTTCTTGCCCAGCGATGAACGGCCCGGAACTGCGCCGGTAACCGTGATTGGCTACAACGTCTGGCAAGAACGTTACGCCGGCCTTCCCGGAATCATCGGTCGCCAGGTGCACATTAACGGAGAGCCCGCGACAATCGTCGGCGTCATGCCCAAAGACTTTCGTTTTCCGCATGACGTCGATATCTGGATGCCTCTGATTCCCACCTCTGATTTGGCCAAGCGCGAGAATCGCACGATTAGGGTCTATGCCATCCAGAAGCGCGGAGTCACCCTGCGACAAGCCGGCGCAGAACTCAATGGAATTGCCGGCCGCCTTGCAACCCAGTTCCCGGATGACAAGGATCTCAGCGTGAGCGTGCTCACGTTCAACGAGCGATTTAACGGCGGCCCGATTCGTATCGTCTTCCTGTTCATGCTCGGCGCGGTAGCCTTTGTTCTCCTCATCGCCTGTGCCGATGTGGCCAACATGATGCTGAGCCGCTCCCTTAACCGGCAGCGGGAGATGTCGATCCGCACAGCGCTGGGCGCCTCGCGTTGGCGCATGGTGCGGCAGTTGCTTATCGAGAGCATCTTCCTTAGCACGTTCGGCGGTGTCTTGGGGCTCGGCCTCGCGATGGCCGGTATCCATTGGTTTGATTTGGCTACCGCAACGATCCGCCCCGATTGGATCGTCTTCACAATGAACTTCCCCGTCTTCGGATACTTCGCCGCCCTGTGTATCGTGAGTGGGCTGCTCTTCGGAATGGCGCCCGCACTGCGATCTTCCAAAACCAATCCGGTCGATGTTCTCAAGGACGGTGCGCATAGCGTGGGCCGGCATCGCGAAGGATGGCTCTCTTCCACACTGGTCGTGTTCCAATTTGCGCTCACTCTTGTCCTGCTCACCGGTGCCGGTATCTTTGTTCACGGCCTGCTTGACCGCCTCAAAGTCAATCCGTTTATTCCCGCAGACCGCATCACGACCGCGCGCTTGCAACTGCCCCCGGAACGTTACAAAAACAACAACGCGCACATTCAGCTCTTCGACCGACTCTTGCCTAGACTGAGGGCCATGCCTGGAGTCGTGCATGCCGCCATTGCATCATCCGCCCCCGGCATGGGCACGGCTGATGAACAAATTGAGCTCGAACGCGCTCCGATCGCCAATCCCGCGCAGCGTCCGTGGGTAGGGTTTGTCGCGCAGTCGCCAGGCTACTTTGACACCATCCATCTGCCAATGTTGCAGGGCCGCGATTTCAATGACACAGACGGTGACACAAATCATGAGGCTGCTGTATTGACTCGCGATGCGGCAGCCCGCTACTGGCCCGGCCAGAACCCAATCGGCAAGCGATTTCGCTTTTTGGACGATAAGAACAAGCCGACTCCATGGATCACTGTCATTGGGATTTCCGCCAATCTGGCTCAGGATCTTCAGAACAGCGACCCCAAGCCTCTGCTCTTTGTTCCTTATCGCCAGGAGGGCTGGGACAACATGGCCCTGGTGGTCGAGTCCGCAGGAGATCCGCTACAGTCGATGCGCAAAGTTGTCCAAAGCCTTGACGGGGAGTTGCCTCTCAGCGACCCCTTCCGCTTGAATGACGCGCTGGACCATGAGCTTTGGTTTCTTCGGGTATTTGGAAGAGTCTTCCTGACCTTCGCACTGGTCGCGATGCTGATGGCTTCGGTGGGCATTTATGCGGTGATTGCGGATGCAACAGGCAGCCGCACTCAGGAGATCGGTGTTCGCATCGCTCTTGGAGCGACGATTCGCAGTATCTTGCTCCTGGTGATGAAGCGCGGGCTGTGGCAGATTTCCGTCGGCCTAGTCGTGGGCCTCGCAGCGGCACTCCCGCTCGCGCACGTGATTACGTCGATGCCAACTGCCGGTTTACGACTCGATCCGGCAGTTATCTTTGCCGTCGCCTTCGCATTGGCATTTGTAGGCATATTTGCGTGCTGGCTACCCGCGCGGCGCGCCAGCAGCCTTGATCCAGTGAAAGCCATCCGCTACGAGTAACTCTGGCGTGCCCTCGTTGGAGATGGCTGTGGGCCGTCAATGCCTTTTGAGCGATTTGCACAGACACAGGCGCGTACTGCGCTCAGACACAAGGCCGCAAACTGGTTGGTCAGGTAGACAGAAACGGGTTCTGATCCAGTTAAGACACCTATCCAGAACCACAATTTCGCTGTTCATGCCAAATCGCCGAATCTCTCATTGAGCTTCCCTCCTCTTCCGGTCGACCAAAAAGCAAAGCCCGCTGATTTAGCGGGCTTTAGCGTTCAATATCTGGTAGCGCTAACGGGAATCGAACCCGTGTTTTAAGATTGAGAATCTCACGTCCTAACCCCTAGACGATAGCGCCACACACACCGGCGGAGCGGGGTCGCTCACCACCTTCTTTACTGTATCAAAAGAGCGGCTGGCCGCCAATTGCACATCCGGACCTAGACTTCCCCGCCAGGCCGCCCATCCCGTACAGTGGAAGGTCCGATGGGGAGGGGTGTGTGCACGTAGGGAAGCGGCAGAGTTTGAGCGGCGTGATTGGATGGACGGCAGTGGTTCTAGTGGCTTTAGGTTCGGTTTCGCGCGCCGGAGCGCAACCGAAGGATCTAGGCATCTTCGAAGCGCAAACCGACATTGGGAACGTGCATCCGGCAGGAACGGCCGCTCAGGTCTCCGACCAGACCTACCGTCTGTCTTCTTCCGGCGCGAACCTGTGGATGGGACATGACGACTTCCATCTGCTGTGGAAGAAGGTGGAGGGGGACGTGTCGCTGACGGCGGAGATCCAGTTCGCACCAGCCAGGGCCGATTCCAATCCCCACCGCAAGGCCGTGCTGATCTTCCGCCAATCGCTGGAGCCGGATTCGGTGTACGCCGATGTGGCGCTGCATGGATCGGGAGAAGCCGCGCTGCAGTACCGGCACGCGGCGGGCGATACCACCCAGGAGATTTCGTTCACGCAGGAGGCGCCGCGACGCATCCGCCTGGAAAAGCGGGGCGACACCATCACCGTGTTCGCCAGTGCTGGAGACGAACCGCTGCATCAAGTCGGGGCGTCTGTCCCGCTGCACCTCGAAGGAAGCTTCTACGCCGGACTGGGACTATGCGCGCACAATCCAGAGGCAGTGGAAACCGCTACGTTCAGCCACGTGACGCTGCAGAAACTGAACTCGCCTTCGACAAGGAGTCAGAAAGCGCTTTACAGCTCGCTTCAGACGATCGCGATCGACCATAATGCGCGCAATGCCTACGTGGCGCAAACAGCCAAAGGCCAACTGGAGGCACCGAACTGGAGCCGCGATGGCAAGATGCTGGTCTACAACACCGCGGGCAAGATTTGGACTGTTCCTGTCCAGGGAGGAACCGCCAAGCCTATCGATATCGGTGCAGCAGGCGACTGCACGGGCAGTCACGGCTTATCGCCGGATGGCGCTTTGCTGGCCGTGACCTGCACCACGCCGGAACACCCGGGGCGGCGCGTCTATATCGCTCCCGCGGGCGGGGGCCAGCCGCACATGCTGACCCAAAATCCCGACTCCTACTTCCATAGCTGGTCGCCCGATGGAAAGACCATCGCTTTCACCCGTCCCAATCACCACGGCGGGGGCAACATCTTCACAATCCCTGCCGCCGGGGGAGAGGAGACCGCACTGACGCAGGGCGATGGAATCAGCGACGATCCCGACTACTCCGCGGACGGGCAGTACATCTATTTCAACTCCGATCGCGCGGGAGGCATGCAGATCTGGCGGATGAAGGCCGACGGGAGCCATCCTGAGCAGATCACCTTCGACGAAATGCGGAACTGGACGCCCCACCCTTCGCCGGACGGGAAGTCGATCTTGATTCTGTCCTATGACAAGGACGTGACCGGGCATCCGGCCAACAAGCTGGTCACGCTGCGCATCTTGGACGTAGCCAGCGGCAAGGTCCGCGATTTGGTGCAGATCGTGGGCGGAGCCGGATCGGATAACGTGCCGAACTGGGCCCCCGATGGCCAACACTTCGCCTTCGTCAGCTTCCAATGGCTGCCAGAGAGCGAGACCGGCTCGACAGAGTAAGCAGCGAGACCAGGCTCGGCTGACATCTCGAGCGCAGAAGCCAGCCGCGAGGGGCCGCCCAGTTCAGTCTTCCTTCTCGTCGGAGGGCGCATTGCCGAGCGCAGCGCGAGTCCACGCGCAAAGCACCTGGCGGTCAGCCGAGGAGAGGCGAGCTGCCGGATGCATCAGGGTGTAGGTCATCTGCGGCATTTCGCCCTGCGAGACTTCTTCGCAAACATCGTGCAGGATCTCTGCTTGCTGTTTGGGCGTGTAGATTGCCCACTCGGAGAGATTCATGGCGTGGCGTCCGCGATTGACATCCGAAGTCACAAGCCAGGAGACCGGTGCCACATGGCTATACCAGGGCCACTGTGTCCGGTGGGAGTGGCAATCGTTGCAAGCTCTGTTTAGGAGTTGGGTGGCCGCCGGATCGCTCTGATGAAAAGCCTGCAACGTGCGCTGCGGCTCTTCCGGAGGATTGGTATGTGCGGGCCGGATCAATTGCATGGCAGCGAAAACGCAGACCACAGAAAGAAGAGTAACGTTTACCCATTTGCGCATGAGGGCACCTCGAGAGTCAGCCAGGAGATACTTCGCCAGCCGGGGCGAGTTCCGGCCCAGGGCATGGAGGGCTAGAGGACAAGCACAATGTCCGGCTTCATCGACGCAATCTCTGCCGGGGCCGAACAGCCGACGGGACAGAGCTCGAGCCGGATGGACACGGCTTGGCTCGCCCATCGGGACAGCTTAGGAAGAATCTTGGACTGATTTCGGTGTTCTGACTCACAGGCGTCTGTGAGCTGGTTCACGCAGCCGTTGCGGGGGGCCCGCCCTGAAAGTGAGGCAAAGATGGTCTGAAAGTAATCCCGATTACCAGAGGGTCGCGAAAAACGGAAGGTGCCTCTCCCCGGAGCCGGAAAGGATGAGGGCTAGCTCATTAGATGCCGAGCTTGCGCACTTCCTCGTTGTAGTACTTGCGGTAGAGGATCTCCCACTCCTGGGTGCCTTCCAGAATGATCTTTTTCTGGTTGGCGATCTTCAGGCGAGCGGCGGTATCGATCTTGCCTTCTTCGTTGAGCAGGTTTTCCAGGGCTTTGCGCGCTTCCTGGCGGATGGTATTGCGGTCTTCGAGGAACCCTACCTCGTGAATGTCCGCCAAGGTGTCGGCGACGGTATGGGCCAGCTTGTTCAGCTTGTCGCGGCTGATCCTCATAGCACCGCCTTGTACTTGCGCGCCAGCTCGGTCTTCACCTTCTTGAACATCTCCTGATATTGCGCACCAGACTTGCGCATCTCCTCGGAGTAGGCCTCGAGAATTACGCGCACCTCTTCATTGATGCGGTCTTCCAGCGACAACTCTTCGATGAGGGCCTCGGCGACGCGTTCTTCCGTGCCCTTCAAATCGCTGGTGGTGATGAACTTGGCGTCGATCAGATGCTTGACCGTGCGTCGGCCCAGATAGCCAATATATTCGCGGGAAAAGATCATGGACTAAGGCACAGGATAGCGCACAGGGGTGGGAACTGTACACCTCAGCCGAGGCGAGCCGATCGATCCTCGCCCCGGGGATGAGGTTTCCGGTGCTACCGGGTTAGAAGGTGACGGACAGGTTAACCTGGGCCGCTCCGCCGGGCGGGGGCGCGGCAACACTGACGGCCTGCGGTCCGCTGCTGCGAACCACCACACCCGCGGTGGAGATTGCGTCGATCTCGTAATTCAACGAAGCCACCGCTTGGGCCTGGTTGACCGACCATGCGTAGGGAATCTCGAGCGCGCATCCGCTGGGCGTGGCAACCCCGATCACTGGCTGGGTATTGCGGGCCGGCGCGCCGGGAATCGAGGGCACGACTTTGGCTTTGCAGGTCAGCGTCGCCCCACCGGGAACAGGGGTAGCGCTGCTGACGCGGAAGTTGACGGAGTAGACACCGCTCGCCACAGCAGGCGGGGCAGAGCCGTGAGAATCATCGGCTGGGCCGGCCCACGCAGCGGCAGCCAGCGCCAGGAAACCCAAACCAAGAACCGGGAAGATAGGTTTCATCGGAGTCCTCCGCATTTCTTATCGGAGAAACATCGAGCGAGATGAATCTATCCACGGGCAAAATCCAGGGGGATCTATTACGAAAGTCATGGGGGCCTCGGCAGCGGCGGCGTCCCCCAGAACCCCTTGGGACACCGGCCGCGCTCGAAGGGGCTGGATTAGGAGCGGTGAGGGCAGGTCTTGCTGTTGATGCATTCATCGGCGATGCGCAAACGCTCGACGGGACGGCCATGAATCAGATGCTCTTGCACGATCTCCGCGGCATCTTCGGGCTTCACATTGCCGTACCAGACCGCATCGGGGTAGACCACAATGGTAGGACCGTGCTCGCACTGGTCGAGACAAAGAGACTTATTGATGCGGACGCGGGGCGCCAGATCAGCAGCTTTGACCTGCTGCTGCAGTTGCGTGAACAGTTCGCTCTT
>CBJOJD010000128.1:0-13348 GCA_966443485.1 uncultured bacterium
AGCCGTGGCCAGCCTTCAAACGCAGCCAGCAACGAAGAATCGATGCGCAGGAACGCCGGCTGATTTGCAGGCGCGCTCCAGAACGGGTCGGCCGCCTTCACGTACTCTTGATCCTGTGCGAGATCAAGCTCCAGCGTTGCCGCCTCAGCCGCCGTATGCATGGGGATCAGAACATAAAGCTCGGGAGTCTCCGGACCAATCTCCAGCCGAAAAGCGCCCACCGGTCCTGCGCTCTTGCGCGCCAATGCAGGAATAAGAGCATTCTCTAAATACTTCTCGGTAGCTGCGACCTGGGGACCCGACTGCAGCTTGTAGCGGCGTAGCTGATAGAACTCCCGCAGATGCGTCATCTGCGATTGGGCCGATGATCGGGCGGTGAGCGCGGCGGCTGATGCCAGTGAAGCCGTGAGGAATTGGCGGCGTTGCATGAGTGACCTCCACAAGAAGCCCCATTCTAGGGCATGGCCTACTCCTCGCCGATGTCCTCGTTCCACACATCGGGATGGCGTGCAATGAATTGCTCCAGCAGCGTGCGGCATTCGGCGTTGTCGAGATCGATCACCGTAATGCCGTGCTCTCGAAGCCAGTCGATGCCGCCGTGGAAGGTACGGCTTTCCCCCACCACCACCGTTCCGATCTGAAACTGCCGAACCAGTCCGCTGCAGTACCAGCATGGTGCCAGTGTGGTGACCATGATGAGATTGCGATAGCTGCGCTGTCGCCCCGCGCGTCGGAAGGCATCGGTCTCACCATGAATGCTGGGATCCCCTTGCTGCACGCGCTGATTGCGACCCCGGCTTAGCAATGTTCCATCCGCTTTGAAGAGAGCCGCTCCAATAGGAATTCCTCCCTCCGCAAAACCTTCTCGGGCTTCCTCGAGCGCTACGGCCAACATCTTCTCGTATGCGGAACGTTCCATCAGTTCGATCTCCCTTGGCTTGAGTCAATCTCGATCATAGAGGCGCGCGGTGTAGACGGGGCTATCCTGCCCGCCCCTTGACGGGTGCAGCTCCGGGTTTTCTTAAGAAATGTAAAGCTAACTCGAAGCTTATCTTCATTGGCGTCGTATGTCGCAGATATAACACTAGATAGGTCGGCGTGGCACTTCAGGAAGGAGGCCCCGTTTCATCTTGACTTCAAGCGCGCTCCAAGGAGTAGTTTTGAGGTATGCGGGAAGCAGGTTACACCATTCAAACCATGGCTGAGCGGTGCGGTATGACCGCGCACACGCTTCGCTACTACGAGCGTGTGGGACTGATTCAACCGGTGGGTCGAGCACGCAACGGGCACCGCCGTTACTCCGATCAAGACGAAGCGTGGCTGCACTTCCTCCATTGCATGCGCGCCACCAATATGCCCATCCGCGAGATGCAGCGCTACGCTGCCTTGCGCGAGCAGGGCGACGACACCTCCCTGGACCGGCGCAAGATCCTCGAAGACCACCGTTCCGTCATTGCCGAGCAGATCAAGGCTCTCGAAAAAGCACACGCGCTGCTCACTCACAAGATCGAGAACTACCGCAAGATTGAGGATCGCATCGGAATCAGGACGGCACGAGTTGAAGCGCCGCAAGAGAGCGAAGCTCTCGCTTCCAGCCTCTAAACGGATCGGTAATCTTCATACCGGCATACGCTGCAGGTAACTGCGTTCACGCACACCTGCAGCGGCTGATTCTTCCTCTGGCCGGCGGCGGGGAGGACCTTTCAACCCCTGCCCATGGAGGTTCTATGAAAATGCGTCGTTTAGGAGCGCACGGTCCGGAGGTATCGGCTCTTGGCCTGGGTTGTATGGGCATGAGCGACTTTTACGGTGAGCGCGACGAGCAGGAGTCGATCGCGACCATTCACCGTGCCCTGGAACTTGGGACCACACTGCTCGATACCGCGGATATGTATGGGCCGTTTACCAACGAGGAACTGGTGGGGAAGGCCATCCGCGGCAAGCGCGATCAGGTTTTTCTGGCGACCAAGTTTGGCATCGTCCGCGACCCGGCCAATCCCAGTTCTCGCGGTGTGAACGGCAAACCGGAGTACGTTCGCAAATCGATCGAGGGCAGCCTGCGTCGTCTGGGAGTCGAGACGATCGATCTTTATTATCAGCATCGAGTCGACACGGATACCCCCATCGAAGAGACCGTTGGCGCCATGGCGCGTCTCGTCGAAGAGGGAAAGGTGCGCTTCCTCGGTCTGTCCGAAGCCGCTCCGGCCACGCTCGAACGCGCACACCGGGTCCACCCCATCACCGCGCTCCAAACGGAGTATTCGCTTTGGAGCCGGGAACCCGAGGCGGAGATTTTGCCCACCTGCCATCGTTTGGGAGTAGGATTTGTGGCATACAGTCCGCTGGGACGCGGATTCCTCACCGGCGCCGTCAAGAGTCCGGAAGATTTCGAACCGGGCGATTACCGGCGCAGCAGCCCGCGTTTCCAGGGCGAAAACTTCCAGCGCAACCTGCGGCTGGTGGACAAGGTGAACGCTCTGGCTGCCGAGGCAGGCGTAAGCGCCAGCCAGTTGGCCTTGGCTTGGGTACTCGCGCAGAATGAGCACATCGTGCCTATTCCTGGAACCAAGCGCCGCAAGTATCTGGAAGAAAACGTGGGCGCTGCCGAGGTGAACTTGCCGGAAGAGCTGGTGCGCAGACTCAACCAGGAGTTTCCCCCTGACGCGGCCTCCGGTTCGCGCTACGCCGAGGCCATGATGGCGCGCGTAAACAACTAGTTTTTTATCCTGTCACCTTGCTCACGGAAACGCTTTCACAGGATGGATTTGGGCATGTATCGGAAGTCAGCACAGATCAGTTAGGATAGCGGCACAGCCGCTGGTTTTTAAGCGACGTACTCTGCAATTGCGGTTCTCTTCCTCGCCGTTGACGCGGTGAACCGCGGACCAACATCATCTTGCGAATCGAGCCTGGCTCGAGGAGGTCACCTGTGGCAGATTCATTTGACCTGCGCTTCAAGCATCTGCGCGGACCCGGCGCGCAGCACAAAGAAGGCTCCACGCCCGACGTCTCCGCGGCTGAGCGGCAGTCCATCGATCTGGAACCTCTCACCCCCGAGCCTGCCAAGGCCAGCGGCTTCAGCCGTCGCTCCTTCTTGTCTGGATTGAGCGCGGCCGGCTTTCTGGCAGGCGCGACTCCCCTGGTGCACGCCGCGCCCGTGATCGAGCCCGCCGCCGAACAAGCGGCAGACGCAGGCGTCCCTACTGCCGATATCACCCTGCGCGTAAACGGCAAGGAGTACTCCCTGCGCGGCCTCGATACACGCGCCACCTTGCTGGATACCCTGCGCGAGCGGATCCACCTCACTGGGACCAAGAAGGGCTGTGATCACGGACAGTGCGGCGCTTGTACTGTCCACGTCAATGGGCGCCGCGTGAACAGCTGCCTCTCCTTCGCGGTCATGCACGAGGGCGACGAGATCACGACGATCGAGGGCATTGGCCAGCCCGACAACCTCCACCCCATGCAGGCTGCGTTTGTGGAGCACGACGGTTATCAGTGTGGCTACTGCACCAGCGGCCAGATCATGAGCGCGGTTGCCTTGCTCAAAGAGCCCGTCGGTCCAGCCGACGAAGACATCAAGCATGCCATGGCCGGCAACATCTGCCGCTGCGGCGCCTACTCCAACATTGTTGCGGCGGTCCGCCAAGTGCGGTCGCGAGCCTGACGGAGGAAGACCATGCAGACCTTCAATTACGTCAAAGCCGCGAGCCTGGACAAGGCGCTGGCCGCGGGCAGTGGAACCAAGTTCATCGCCGGCGGTACCACTCTGGTGGACCTGATGAAGCTCACCGTCGAGAAGCCGTCCGGCCTCGTCGATATCAACCTGTTGCCCCTGGATAAGGTCGAAGTACTGCCCAACGGAGGCCTGCGCATCGGCGCAATGGTCCGGAATTCCGACCTGGCCTGGCATCCAGCCGTCAAAAAGGACTACACCGTCCTCTCCGAGGCAATCCTCTCGGGCGCCTCGCCGCAGCTGCGCAACATGGCGACCACCGGAGGCAACCTGCTGCAACGCACTCGCTGCGTGTACTTCCGCGAGCCGAGTGCTGGCTCCCCGGGTGGCTATGGCTGCAACAAGCGAACCCCAGGCTCAGGTTGTGCTGCGATGGATGGCTTCAATCGCATGCATGCTGTGCTGGGTACGAGCGACCACTGCATCGCCACCCATCCCTCTGACATGTGCGTGGCCATGGCCGCGCTGGAAGCCACGATCCACACGGAGGGTCCGAAGGGCAAGCGCACCATCGCCTTTGCCGATTTCCACAAGCTTCCCGGAGACACGCCGCACATCGAGAATGTGCTCGAACCGGGAGAACTGGTCACATACGTCGAGCTTCCCAAGCCCGTTGAAGGCGCTCGATCGACCTACCTGAAGCTTCGCGACCGCGCCAGCTACGAATTCGCGCTGGCCTCTGCGGCCGTAGTGGCCAAGGTTGAAGGCGGCCGGATTCGCTACGTGCGGGTGGCCATGGGTGGCGTAGGAACCAAGCCCTGGCGCTCCCCCCAGGCTGAAGCAGCACTGCTTGGCAAGCCTGCTACGCAAGAGCACTTTCGTGCCGCGGCTGAGGCGGCGTTGGCTGGAGCCAAACCGCAGTACGACAACGCCTTCAAAGTGGAACTCGCCAAGCGTTGCGTAGTGCGTGCGCTGAAGACCGCGACGGCATAGCCAGAACGTTTTCATCCTGAGGAGAGCGCAGCGGAGTCAAACAGCCTGCGCTTCAGGATCAAGTGAACCGATCACCCACGGAGGATTGGCATGGCGGCAGCTCAAATTCCCCAAGCTGACGGCATTATCGGCGCAGCGGTGCCACGCATCGATGGTCCCCTGAAGACAACGGGGTCCGCGCGCTACTCGCTCGATCACCACTTTCCAGACCTCGCGCACATGGTGGCCGTGCAAAGCACCATCGGCAAAGGCCGTATCCGCAAGATGGACGTCTCCGCCGCCGAGAAGATGCCGGGCGTGCTCCTCGTGCTGCATCACGGCAGGGTGAAAGGGCTATATCGCACGTTTCCTCGTCAGCAGGACGGAAGTATGGCCGAGACCAGGCCTCCGTTTGAAGACGAAAACATCTACTACTGGGGCCAGTACGTAGCCGCGGTGGTGGCCGAAACTCTGGAACAAGCAACGGCAGCCGCGCAGGCCATTCAAGTTGAATACGAGGCCGAGACACCCGACGTGCGCCACGATCTCAGCGCGGAGTACGCCGGTCCACACGAGAGCAGCTGGAAGCGTGGCAATCCCGACGATGCTCTGACCTCAGCTCCAGTCGTCATCGATCAGACCTACGTAACGCCTGTCGAAACCCACAATCCCATGGAGATGCACGGAACCGTCGCCGTATGGGATGGCGAGAACATGACCCTCTATGATTCGTCGCAGGGTGTGGTCAGCCATCGCACTGTCATGTCCGAGGTGCTGGGAATCCCCCGTGAAAACGTGCGCACCATCTCGCGCTTCATCGGCTCGGGATTTGGTGGCAAGCTCTCTCCCTGGCCGCAGGCATCCCTCGCCGGAGCCGCGGCACGGGAACTCAATCGTCCAGTCAAGATCAGCGTAGATCGCCGCATGATGTTCTCCAACGTGGGGCATCGTCCGCGCACTCAGCAGCGTATCCGCTTGGGTGCAGACAAGGACGGAAAGCTGACTGCGATCCGTCACGACTTCTACAGCGAGACCTCGCAGCTCGATGACTTTGTGGAGCACTGCGGTGAGCAAACCCCCTTCCTCTATAGCTGCCCGAACCTCGAAGTAACCACGGCCATGGTGCGCCGCAATGTAGGAACTCCCGCGCCCATGCGCGGACCGGGCGCTGTTCCTGGCCTCTTCGCCCTCGAGTCTGCCATGAACGAGCTCGCCGAGAAGCTCAACATGGATCCACTCGAACTGCGCATCAAGAACGATGCCGAACGCGACGAAGGAAAGAATCTGCCCTTCTCCTCGAGGCATTTGAAGGAGTGCTACCAGGTCGGAGCGGAAAAAATCGGCTGGTCGAAGCGCACCGCCAAGGTCGGCTCGATGCGCCGCAATGGCAAGGTCATTGGACTGGGCCTCGGAGCTGCATCCTGGGCTGCTGCCCGCATCCCTTGCACCGCGGCCGTAGAGCTGTGTCCGAACGGCCGTGTGTGCGTTCGCTGCGCCACTCAAGACATCGGTACTGGAACCTACACCCTGTTCGCACAGGTAGCGCATGCCCAGACCGGCGTTCCTCTGGATCGCATCGATGTGTATCTAGGGGATACGTCGCTCCCCGATGGGCCGACCTCCGGCGGATCGATGGTGACCAGCGCGATCCTGCCTGCGACCAAGATCGCCGTGGATCAGGCGATCTCGCGACTGCTCCATGTAGCGGCTGCGACTCCAGGCTCACCGTTCCACGGTGCTCACCCAGACACGCTGACCATCGCACAAGGTAAGGTCATCCTCAAGCCTGGACAACCGCAGGTGGTGGGCGCGTCGTACTCAGCCAGTGGGGATCTCACCGCCAACGGCTTGCCCTTCGAAGAAGTGCTGCGCATGGCCAACCTGAGCAGCATCAGCTCCACGGGAAAGACCTTCCCCTCTTTCGAAGATCCCAAGGCGCAGAAGTACTCGCTGCACTCCTACGGCACGCACTTCGCCGAGGTGGAGTGGGAGCCAGAGATTGCTCGCCTGCGCGTTAGCCGGATCGTCTCCGTCTTCGATTGCGGCAAGATTATCAACCAGAAGGCAGCCAAGAATCAGATACTCGGCGCCGCGATTATGGGGCTTGGCATGACGCTGCTTGAGGAGACACTCTACGAGCCTCGAACCGGTCAGCCCATCAACGGCAGCTTCGCCGATTATCTGGTACCCACCTGCGCCGATCTACCGGATCTGGATGTTACCTACCTCGATTATCCCGATCCAATCGTCAATGAATACGGTGCCCGCGGCGTGGGTGAGATTGGCATGGCGGGTGTAGCCCCGGCCATCACTGAAGCCATCTACCATGCCACCGGCATTCGAGTGCGCGAGCTTCCCGCGCGCATTGAAGTCCTGATGCAATCGAAGATTCTGGAAGCGTAAGAGGCTAGCTATGAGCACGACACCGGCATCGATTATCGGCAGGTCCACTCCTCGCATTGACGGTCCTCTCAAGACCACGGGGGCGGCTCAATACTCGGCGGACTTCCATTTCGATGGCATGGCCCATGCAGTACCGGTGTTGGCCAATATCGCAAACGGCCGTATCCTGGCGCTGGACTCCACCGATGCCGAAAAAATGCCCGGGGTGTTGCTGGTCCTGCATCATGGCAATATCGGAAAGCTTTACCGAACAGCACCGGGCGATGACAACGCCACCAATAGCGAAGTTCGCTCGGCCTTCGAAGATGAGGTGGTTCGCCACTGGGGTCAATACGTGGCGGTGGTGGTAGCCGAGACCTTCGAGCAGGCCACAGCTGCAGCAGCCGCGGTCAAAGTGCAATACGAAAGCAAGCCCGCCAATGTGCGTCAGAGTCTGGACGACTTTTCAGGCAAGCGCAAATCGGTTTCAAAGCGCGGAGATGCGCAAGCTGCCTTTGCCTCCGCTCCAGTGAAAATTGACTTCACCTACGCCACGCCGGTTGAGACACACAACCCCATCGAGCTGCACGCCTCGGTGGCAGTGTGGGAAGGTGACTTCGTCACCATGTACGAGACCTCGCAGGGAGTAGTGAACCATCGCGTGGTCATGGCCCAGGTACTCGGCGTTCCCATAGAGAAGGTGCGAGTGGTTACTCGCTTTCTTGGCTCAGGATTCGGTGGCAAGCTCTTCCCTTGGCCCCATGCTGCCTTGACGGCGGTCGCTGCCAAGAAGCTGAATCGCCCGGTCAAGCTGAGTCTCACTCGTAAGATGATGTTTTCGAACGTGGGATATCGGCCTCGGACAGAGCAGCGAATTCAGCTCGGTGCAACCAAGGAAGGGAAGTTGTTGGCCCTGCGCCAGGAGTATCTGAATAACACCTCCATGCTGGACGACTTCGAGGAGGGCTGCGGCGAGGCGACCCCCTACATTTACAGTGTCGCGAATCTCGAGGTGACCGGCGGCTTGGTCCGCCGCAATATGGGTGCGCCTATGTACATGCGCGGCCCTGGTGCGGTCCCCGGTCTGTACGCTCTGGAATCGGCGATGAACGAGCTGGCGGATGAACTCAACATTGATCCGCTGCAACTGCGGTTGCTGAACGACGCTGAGAAGGATGAGAGCACCAACACCCCCTTCTCCTCGCGTCACCTTCGTGAGTGCTTTGAGGTAGGCGCCAGGAAGTTCGGTTGGGAGAAGAGAACTGCGGGCGTGGGCTCGATGCGTCGCGACGGCAAGAATCTTGGCTGGGGACTCGCTGGGGCCAGTTGGGTCGCTTTGCGTCTGCCGTGTAGCGCTACGGTGGAGTTCTGTGACAATGGCCGCGTCTGCGTCCGCTGCGGAACCCAGGACATTGGTACCGGAACCTACACCATCTTTGCCCAAGTGGTTCACGAGAAGACCGGAGTGCCGCTGGATCGCATCGATGTAATCATCGGCGATAGCAGTCTACCGAGCGGCCCGATGTCTGGTGGCTCCATGGTGACCGGTTCGGTGCTCAATGCGATTGCGCTTGGTGCGCAGAACGCCATCCAGCGTCTTCAGCAGGTCGCCGCTTCAACGGAGGGCACGCCGTTCCATCAGGCGCAGCTTGAAAACATCGCCTTCAGCGCCGGACGTCTTCATTTGAAGAAAGGCGGGTCGGGTGAGGGAACTCATTTCGTCGATGTGCTCCAGGCGGCCAAGCTGAACCGCATTAGCGCGGAAGGCAAAACCATTGCGACGTGGGAAGACCCAAAGTCCAAGGGATTCTCACTGCACTCCTACGGAGCTCAGTTTGTTGAAGTGGAATGGGAGCCGGAGATCGCACGTCTGCGCGTCAGCCGTGTCGTGACTGTGATCGATGCTGGCCGCATTATCAATCCCAAAGCCGCTGCCAATCAGATCGCTGGAGCTGTCGTCATGGGCGTAGGGATGGGTCTGTTGGAAGAGACGATCTACGAGCAGCGCAGCGGACAGCCCATCAACGCCAGCATGGCCGACTACCTGGTTGCCACGTGCGCTGACGCTCCGGAGATCGACGTGACTTTCCTCGACTATCCTGACCCGGTGATGGGAGAGTACGGCGCACGCGGGGTGGGCGAAATAGGGCTCGCAGGTGTGGCGGCGGCCATTACTGCAGCCGTGCATCACGCGACCGGCGTCCGAGTGCGCGAGCTACCGGTTCGCATCGAGCACCTCCTACAGTCCAAAATCGTCGCAGTCTAAACTGCCGGGAGCACATGACCGACCTCGAGTACATCTTGCCGCTTTGGCGTGAATTGGAAGCTGCTCAGGCGGAGTATGTGCTAGCCACCATCGTTGCCGTCGAAGGCTCCAGCTATCGCAAGCCGGGGGCCCGCATGTTGTTGGCCCAGGATGGACGGCGTGCTGGCACGGTGAGCGGCGGATGCCTTGAGGCAGAGGTTGCGAAGCGAGCGTTCTGGCTCAGCGCCAATGGTCCCGTTATTGAACGTTACTCAACGCTGGAAGACGACGGCGATTTGCCCTATGGCTCGGGCTGCGGCGGTGTGGTCTACATCCTTTTGGAGCGCAAAGCGACAGCAAGCCCGTTGCTTGCCAGGCTCGAACTTGCGTTCACCGCGCGTGAGCCGATGGCCATCGCCACTGTGCTGGATGGGCCGAACCTTGGGCGGCGGGCCGTTGCCCTGGACTCAGCCTCCCAACATCCCGATGCCCCTACCGATGAACCGGTCTGGATGATGGACCTGCAACTGCTCGCCGCCTCTGCGTTGCATCAACAATACAGTTTCGAGCGAGCTGTTGTGGTCGATGATCGCTCTACCCGCGTATGGATCGATTACGTTCCTGCGCGGCCAGGGTTATGGATCTTCGGGGCGGGCGATGATGCCAAGCCGCTGGTCCACCTCGCCCGCGAACTTGGATGGTTTGTGGCTCTGGCCGATGGACGCGCTCACTTGGCCATCCCGTCGCGCTTCCCAAAGGCGCATGAGGTGCACGTGCTCCCGATCCAAGAGCTGCCTAAGAGGTCTCCTCAGGGATATGACGTTCACGCCACGGATGCAGCTGTTCTGGTAACGCATAGCTTCGAGCAAGATTCGCGCATTCTCGCTATGCTCCTGTCCCGCGACACTCCTCCGCAGTACATCGGCGTCCTGGGCCCGCAGCGTCGAACTCGGGAAGCTCTTGCGGGGGCTGCCCGCTTGCTGAATCTTGAACCCGATCCAGGGTGGGTTGAGAGCTGGCTGGAACGGATGAACGCGCCCACCGGCCTCGATCTCGGTGCCGACACACCTGCAACCATCGCCCTCTCGATCATCTCTGAGATACAAAAGACTCTCACCCGCGCAACCGCTCAGCCGCTGCGCGAGGTTCGTGCGACCAATCCGTTTCATCTCTGCAAGAGTAGTCGGCCTTAGCGTTCAAACGCCTATCTCAGAGCAGAACACCGAGCCGGCCACTGAGGATCGTGATCTGCTCCTCGCACAGTCCGCCAGCTCAGCGTTTATTCCGCGATCAGCGCGCCAGGTGTGCTTCGAGCACCTCTAGAAACTTCGCTAACCAGGCCGGGTGAGCGGTCCACGCCGGGCCCGTGACGAGATTCCTATCCACGACCGCACCGAAGAAATCCACTCGAACGAATTCACCTCCGGCTAGTTGCACCTCGGGAGCACACGCGGGATAGGCATTCAATTTGCGACCCTTTATCACGCCTGCCGCCGCCAGCAATTGTGGCCCGTGGCAGAGAGCAGCAATGGGTTTACCCGCGTTGGCAAAATGACGCACGATGTCCAGCACCTTGTCGTTCAGGCGTAAGTACTCGGGCGCACGGCCGCCGGGGATCACCAGCCCGTCATACGTTTCCGGCCTCACTTCATCGAATGTGGCGTTCAACGTGAAGTTGTGGCCGCGCTTTTCAGTGTAAGTTTGATCTCCCTCGAAGTCATGGATGGCCGTCCGTACCTGTTCACCTTTCTTCTTATCCGGACACACCGCGTCCACGCTATGGCCCACCATCTGCAAAGCCTGAAACGGGACCATGATCTCGTAGTCCTCTACAAAATCGCCTGCAAGCAGCAACAGTTTTGCGGATTTCATGCGCTATCTCTCCAATGCTGTGCTGATGATATCTCCTCGAAAAGCGCTAGGGATGTGCCATTCCCGTGAAATATCCCAGCTGTCCATCGCCCGCTTGCTCTGGCCCGTGGATGCCAGCCAAGATGCGCGATCGCCTAAAATCATTGCATGGGATCCCCCTTCCGCACTCTGGATGAGCTGAATGCGCGCATCACGGAGTGCAATCAATGCGCCCGGCTGCGTGAGCACTGCACGAACATCGCGTCAGTCCGCCGGCGCGCATACGCTGACTGGGAATACTGGGGGCGTCCCGTTCCGTCCTTCGGAGATCCGAATGCTCGCGTTCTGATTCTCGGCCTTGCTCCCGGTGCGCACGGATCGAATCGCACGGGCAGACCTTTCACGGGCGACGGGTCCGGAGACTTCCTTTATCCCGTTCTTTACGAAGCGGGATTCGCTTCGCAGCCCAAGGCGACTTCGCGAGAGGACGGCATGACCTTGACGGATCTCTGGATCACGTCCGTGGGCCGCTGCGCGCCCCCAGGTAACAAGCCCACCACTGAAGAGTTGCGTAACTGCGCTCCTTGGCTCGATGAGGAGATGCGTCTCCTAGAGAAGCTGCGGGTGGTTGTATGTCTGGGCCGGATCGCGTTTGATGGACTATTGGCCTGGGCCGTACGGCAAAACATCATCCAATCGCGCTCCGGCTACTTCTTCGCTCACGGATCAGAGTTCACCCTACCGAATGGGCTGCGGGTGATTACGAGTTATCATCCTTCCTTGCAGAACACAAACACCGGGCGCCTGACGAAAAGCATGTTTCTGGACGTTTTCCGGCGCGCGCAAATCTTAGCTAAGTAACGAGGGCAGGGAATTAAGCATGGACAAGCTGTCGGGCGAAATATTGAAACAGTTGCTGCCTGCGGAACCGGAGGTAGAAGCTCCTCTCGAACCCACCGAGATCCGCTCTCTCGACCACTGGTCATCGCCGCTGTTGTTAGAGAGGGCAGCTTACCTCCGCAAGCTGGCAAAGCTGAGCAACGGATCGGCCAGCGAAACACTGAAGGGCTATCCCCAACATAGCGTGATGCTGTCGGTTCGCCTGCGCAGTGGAGAGGCCGAACTGCATCAGGACTTCGCCGATCTGTTCATTGTGCTTGAAGGAAGAGCCAAGTTGGTGACCGGCGGCACTATCGTCGATTCAAGGAGCGTTGGGCCTGGCGAAGTCCGAGGCTCTTCTGTACAGGGCGGAACGGAACAGGAGTTGCGACCGGGCGACATGGCTCATGTGGCCGCGGGCACGCCGCACCAGATGATTTTGCCTGGAGATAAGACGCTTACCTGTGTGGTCCTGAAGATTCAAGAAAATCGCTGACGGTTGTTCTAAGCTCGGCCGCGGTCGAGCGGCTTCAGCAAGTTAGCGTTGAATCTTGCTTTGACGTTCAGCACCCAGGCTCACCGCCTGTCGTCCGTCAGGGTCAAGAAGGACCAGCTTTCCTTCGCCATCGAAGCCGCAGAGCGCCTTGCTCCGTTCTCTTCTTGGAGCCGCCAACCGTGCATCCAGTCCGAACAGGGACATGCCCATCAGTGCTCCGACCGGCAACATGAGAATGATCGTGCCAAGGATAGAAGTACTCATTATGATTCTCTCTAAAGCTCTGCCGTCGGAGAATCGAGCTGTCTGACGACGATGGTCGTGCCCAGTCTATTTTGCTGCCAGAGTGCAAGCTGGCCAGATGATTCTTTAATTCGGTCCAACAGCGACGGGCTGCGAAGAACCTCGTGCTGGTTCCTCGCAGCCTGGCGCAAATCCCGTTCTAATTGAAATCGATAACCGCAGCCGTAGTTATCGGGAGGCTCGGCAGCGTGAAGACGCCGTTCTGGCCGGTGATGGTTGTCGAGGTAGGAGTTCCCAGCGGATTCCCATCCGCGCTGCGGTCAAAGGTCAAGCCACCAAAGCTGACACCCGATGTCGAGGTATAGCTGGGCGCAGTCAGCAGTCTGACTGTTCCAGTCGTGTAGCCCGGCAACGTAATCTGTACGTTTCCGGTGGCCGTCTCGTCTTTGTTGATTACCACCACATGTGCGGTGTTGGTGTTGTCCACTGTGGACCAGATCGAAACGTTCGCGTCGGTCATCGTCTGTGTAGGCAGCAACTGCGCTCCTCGGCCCGCTACTTGCGCGAACGCCCACAGCCCGTAGTAGAGGGGGTTCACCTGGGT
>CBJOJD010000129.1:0-13341 GCA_966443485.1 uncultured bacterium
GCTTTCGCGAGACATTCACGAGCTTAAGGTTTATAAAGGACCTTCCGGATATGCCCTGCCCAACAGCAACGGAAATTGCTCCGCGGTGGACGAGGAAGACGACGGTCCACCGACCGTCGCTGAGGTTCTGGAGAGCTTTGGCCTGCGCACCCGGCAGGCCATGAATCAAGTCATCATCCGCACATCGTTGGGCGGCGCACAGCCGGTCGCCGCAGCGTTGGACTACGAACAATGGCCCGAAGTGGTTGGCACCATCGCGGGCGACGACACCGTGCTGGTGATTTGCCAGGACGCCCGCGACGCCAGTGAAGTTGACGCGCGGTTGAAGGCCTTATTGGAATCATGACCGATACAGTACAAACCGCAGTCATCGGAGTCACTGGATACGCAGGTGCGGAGTTGGCGCGCCTCTTGCTGCATCATCCCCGACTAAGGAACCATCCCCCGGTCTTTGCAGGACGAATGGATCAGAAGGCCGCGGAGCAAGGCGGCATCCCGCTGGGCGAGATCCATCCCGAGCTCATTGACAGTAGGGGAAGCGGCAAGCTGTTGCTCCAACCCTTCTCCTGGGAGTTACTCAGTGATCTCGACGTCCAGGTTCTGTTTCTCGCGACCCCTCACGAGCAGTCCCGTGCCTGGGTGCCTGAAGCGCTGGAGCGTGGCATTCGCGTCATCGATCTGAGCGGCGCCTGGAGGCTCAATGAGCCGGCAAACCGGGCCGTATACGCCTTTGAAGATGAAGGGTCGGTCCGGGCACTGGAGTTGCAAGGGGAAGCTGTCTACGGCATGCCCGAGTTGCACAGGGCCAAGATCGCCGGCGCTCGCCTCATTGCCAACCCCGGCTGCTACTCGACTTCCGTGATCCTGCCGCTGAAGCCGCTGGTGGAAGCTGGCATGATCGACGTCCAGCACGGGATTGTTGCCGATTCGAAGAGCGGCGTCAGTGGAGCGGGCAAGGCACCGACACCGAAGACTCACTTCATGTACGCGGCAGATAACTTGTCTGCGTACGCCGCCTTTTCGCATCGCCATGTGGGAGAACTGCTCGAACAGATCGGGCTGCCAAACGACGCGATCGTGTTTACCCCGCATTTGCTGCCGATTCCACGAGGCATTTTGTCTACAATTTATGTGCGCTTCCAGCGGCCCCAGACAAGGCAGAGTGTGCTGCACACCTACCGCGATTTCTTTGCGGGAAGCCCGATGGTGCGCATCCACGAACACGGACTACCGCATATTCAGCACGTCGTTCGCACCAGCTATGCGGACATTGGCTTTCAGCTTTCCCCGGATGGACAGCGGGCGGTGATCGTCAGCTGTCTTGACAATCTATTGAAGGGAGCATCCTCCCAGGCAGTGCAGAATCTAAATGTGATGCTGGGGTGGGATGAGGCGGAGGGGCTCGAATGAAGTACGTGGTTAAATTGGGCGGGGCGGGCCTGGAAGACCCCGCGCTCCTCCAGGGTTCTATGCGCGCCATCGCCGACCTGGTGCGGGACGGCAACCACGTGGCCGTGGTCCACGGTGGCGGCGTTCAACTCACCAAGCTCCTGAAGGCGCTGGGCAAGCAAAGTGAGTTTGTGAACGGACTGCGCGTGACGGACGCTGAAACTCGCGATGCCGCCCTCATGGTTTTGGCAGGCAAAGTCAACAAGAGTCTCGTGGCTGCTCTGGGTGCGCTCGGCCAGCCTGCGGTGGGACTCTCTGGCGGCGACGGCCTGCTGTTTCGAGCCCGCAAAAAGCGTACCGATCCCGATCTCGGCTTTGTTGGAGAGATCGCAGCGAGCGACCCTCGTTGGATTGACGCCATCTGGCAACTTAATGGAGTACCCGTACTCTCCTCAATGGCGTTGGGATTTGACGGCGAGTACTACAACGTAAACGCCGACGAGATGGCCGCGGCCTGCGCCATCGCCTGCCGGGCGGATGCTTTGGTGTTTCTCACCGACGTCCCCGGAGTGCGCGGCAGTAATGGCAATGTACTTCGATGGCTGAGCATCGATCAGATCGCCGAGATGGCCAAGTCGGCCATCATCTCCGGCGGTATGCTCCCCAAGCTCGGCGCCTGCCGTGAGGCCCTGCTGAACGGCGTAAAGCGTGTTCGTATTCTTCCCGCCGAAGCTGCCGGTTCCCTTCCCGACCTGTGCAGCTCCCGCGTAGCCCATGGCACTGAAGTCATGGTGGCCTGAGGAGAACTCAATTGACCAAGCTGGATCAGATTCGCGCAGCAGAAGCCCGGCTATTGCTGCAAACCTACGAGCGGAACCCCATTCTCTTCGTTCGCGGCGAGGGCGTGCACCTCATTGATGAACAGGGCGACCGCTACCTCGACTTGCTCAGTGGCATCGGCGTCAATGCACTTGGATATGCCCATCCTGCGATAGAGAATGCAATCGCCAAGCAGAGTCATGCGCTGCTCCACACCTCGAACCTCTTCTATCACGAGGGACAGGCAGAACTTGCTATGCGCCTCACGGAGCGCGCCGGACTCGATCGTGCCTTCTTTGCTAATACCGGCACGGAAGCATGGGAAGCCGCCCTCAAGCTGGCCCGCGCCTATGCCGGAGTTCTACGCAGCGAGGGCAAACAGATCGGAACCAAGTTTCTGGCGCTGGAGCAGAGCTTTCACGGCCGCACCTTCGGCTCGGTCTCGACGACGCACAAAGCCAAGTATCGCGAACCATTCGCGCCGGTGATGCCGGATGTCGAATTCGTCCGCTTCAATGACATTGAAGATCTCCGCGCCAAGTTTTCGAACGAAGTTTGCGGAATCCTCGTTGAAGCCATCCAAGGGGAAGGCGGTGTTCGCCCCATCGCGCAAGAATTCTTTGCCGAAGCCCGCAAGCTGGCTAGCTCCACAGGCGCCCTGCTTATCGTGGACGAAATCCAAGCTGGCGTAGGCCGCACAGGTAAGTGGTGTGCCTATCAGCATTACGGCATTCAGCCCGATGTAACCACCTTGGCCAAGCAGATTGCCGGCGGTATCCCGATGGGAGTCATGCTCTGCACTGAAGAGGCGGCGCGGGCCATCCATCCTGGCATGCATGGAACTACGTTCGGCGGCGGACCTCTCGCCTGCGCCGTAGCCATCGCTGTGATCGACACCATTGAGAAGGATGGACTGCTGGCAAACGCGACCGAAGTAGGCGATTACTTCCAGCAGAGGCTGCGAGAGCTATCCAAGCGGCATGATTCCGTAATTGACGTGCGCGGCAAAGGACTGATGATCGGTGCCGAGCTGGATTCAGCCGAACTTGCAAAGCTCACCGTCGCTGAAATGCTGAAGCGCAAGATTGTCATCAACTGCACCAGCGACACGACCCTGCGCTTTTTGCCGCCTTACATCCTGAAGCGTGAACACGTGGACACCGCCATCGCGGCGTTGGACGAAATCTTCACCGAGCACGCAGCTGCCTTCAGCGGCGCGCAGACCACTCCAGCCGCAGGAGGACAGAACCATGGCTAGCAAAACACTTGTGGAGCGCCCTGAATTGGCAGTTTCCGTTCCAAATGATCCCGACATTCTTGCCGCCGCAGCTCGGCTGGCGGGCGAAGACCTATGTTCGATCGGCGATCTCTCCAGCGCCGAAGTTCGCGCCATTTTGAAGCTCGGACATGACGTAAAGCGCAATCCGCGCGAGTATCGTCATGCGTTGGATGCCAAGCAGATGGTGCTGATGTTCGAGAAGGCCAGCCTTCGTACTCGGCTTAGCTTCGAAACCGGCATCAACACCATGGGCGGAAATGCCATCTTCGTCGACCAAACCAGTTCCCCTCTGGGCGAGCGCGAATCCATCGCCGATGTAGCGCGCAACGTGGAACGCTGGGTCGACGTCATCGTCCTGCGCACTTATGCCCACGACACCATCACGGAGATGGCGGCAAACTCGCGCGTACCGGTCATCAACGCGCTCTCCGATTTCGAGCATCCCTGCCAGGCATTGGCGGACTTCATGACCTTGCAGGAACACTTCGGGTCCATCGCCGGGCTGAACTTTACCTATGTGGGTGATGGCAACAACGTCTGCCACTCGCTGATGTTGGCCGGCGCCCAACTTGGCGTCAATGTCACGGTGGCCACGCCCCGCGGCTACTCGCCAGACATCGAGATCGTCACGAAAGCTCGCGACATAGCTGCAACCAATGGCTGCGAAGTCCGCTTGCTGCAAGATCCGAATGCTGCCGCGGAGGGCGCGGACGCCATCTACACGGACGTATGCGTCAGCATGGGCATGGAACATGAATCGACAAAGCGCGCGCCGATCTTCCGCCCCTTCCAGGTGAATGAAGCGCTCATGCAGAAGGCATCCGGCAATGCCGTATTCATGCACTGCTTGCCCGCTCGCCGGAATGCGGAAGTGACCGACGCAGTGCTGGACGGACCGCAGTCGATCGTGTTTGATCAGGCCGAAAATCGCATGCATGCGCAGAAGGCGCTTCTCCTGCTCCTGCTTGGCGGGCTGTCGAATACAGCTCAGTTTCGCTAGACCAACAACGCCCCGATGTGGCACGCGAGACGTGCATTCCATTTGGCCCGCAACAACCAGGAGGCCCTGAAGTGAAGATGTGGTCCGGCCGCTTTCGAGAACCGCTCGATGCGGAGTTCGAACAGTGGCAACGGTCGATTGTGTTTGATTGGCGGCTCCTGGAGCAAGAGGTCGCAGCCAGCAAAGCTCATGCCTCGGCATTATGCGCAGCAGGGGTACTCACCGCAGCAGAAAAGACGCAATTGCAGGCAGCGCTGGATGCCATCGCCGCGGACCACTCGTCCGATTCCGGCAAGGCATCCGTGCGCGATCATGCTACTGCTGAAGACATTCATCACTTCGTCGAGCTCTCGCTGGTGCAGCGCATTGGCTCGCTCGGCCTGAAGCTCCATACCGGGCGCAGCCGCAATGAACAGATTGCCACCGACCTTCGCCTCTATGTTCGGCAGCAGATCGCGTTGGTAATTGACTCGCTCGCCGCTTGGGCAACCGCCTTGCTGGAACAGGCGCAGCTTGCCGGCGATGCCGTGATGCCCAGCTACACGCACCTGCAGCGCGCCGAACCTGTATTGGTCGCTCATTGGCTTCAGGCCTATGTGGAGATGCTGCTGCGGGATGCGGATCGGCTGCGCGATTGCGCGGCGCGCCTCAACTACTGTCCGCTTGGTTCAGGGGCCATCGCCGGTGCCACTCTCGCGCTGGACCGCACGATTGCGGCTCGGGAGCTAGCGTTCAGCGCCCCTACCGCGAACTCGATGGACGCAACCAGTGATCGCGATTTCGTGCTCGAGTATCTCCAGGCACTCACCTTCGTGGGACTCCACGCCAGCCGCTTTGCCGAAGAGATCACTCTTTTCGCAACAGCAGAGTTCGGTTTCGTGAACCTGCCGGAGGCTTTTTCAACGGGCTCCAGCGCGATGCCGCAGAAGAAGAATCCGGATCTGACGGAGTTGCTACGGGCCAAGGTGGGCCGCATCCACGGAGCCGCTGAGGCTGTCACCCTGCAGATCAAGGGTCTGCCCCTGGCCTACAATAAAGACATGCAGGAGACCCAGGAGCCGGCATTTCAGGTCGAATTTGTCGCTCCGATGCTCGCTCTGGTCGCTCGGTTTACGTCGAAGCTCCAATTCAACTTCGAGCGGATGCGCGCTGCTGCCGAAGCTGGATATCTCAACGCGATGGCAGCAGCCACCTATCTGGTGCATAAGGGTGTTCCCTTCCGTACTGCTCATGAAAAGATCGGGAATGCCGTTCGCTTTGCGCTCGAAAAGGGCGTTGAGCTGGGTGAACTCTCGCTCGATGAGCTTCGTCAGTTTGGAGAAGAATTCGAAACTGACTTCTTCACCGCAATCGCTCTCAATGCCACATTGGACTGTCACGACGTAATCGGTGGCACTGCACGGGCACGCGTCCGCCAAGCCCTTACATCGGCCCGCGATCGTGTCGCAGCCCTCGCATCGCGCGCCCAGGAGACCGTCCATGCTGGTGCGTAAAGCACGGCTGCAAGATGCCTCTCACATCTACGACCTGGTCAACTCACTCTCGGGAGACGGCACCCTGCTTAAGCGGCAGTTCGCTGAGATCTGCGAAAACATTCGCGATTTCACGATTGCTGAATCCGATGGCGGCGTCTTCCTTGGCTGTGGCGCACTGCACTTGTACGGACCGCACCTCTCCGAAGTCCGTTCGATCGTAGTGAAGCCAGAGGCCAAGGGGCAGGGAGCAGGCGGGCGCATCTTGAACGCATTGATCGACGAAGCGGAAGAACACGGCATCCACTCCGTCTGTCTTTTCACGCGAATTCCGGACTTCTTCTTCAAGTACGGATTCCGAGTGGTGGAAGACAAGGCGGATCTTCCAGACAAGATCTTCAAGGACTGCCAGAGCTGTCCTCGGCTTCATCGTTGCGACGAAGTGGCCATGGTACGCGGACGAATTCCCCGCACCTCCATCCTTGGGCCTCGCACCCAGGCTGAACAATTGGTACGCATCGGCGGCTGACGAGCCGCCCTGCCGCCGGGCATCCGGGTCTTTGCCCAATCAGAGACCCGGCTCAGTTTGGCTGGCCTGCAACTCAATCGCTGATGTTCCTCTTCAAGAGCATTGCCGCGCCGATTGCCGCCTGCCCGTAGCTCAAGCCGCCATCTCCAGGGCTCACTTGGCTGTGCCGATAAACCATGAAGCCCTTGGCCTCAAGTCCTTCACGCAGCAGTACCGACAGACGCCGGTTGTGCATACACCCGCCACTCATGGCTACGGCCGAGATACCGGTCTTCTCCCGCGCCATGCTTGCTGCACCGATAAATCCTTCTGCTATACCGGAGTGAAAGCGCGCTGCGATGATCTGCGCATGGACGCCTCGCTCAACATCCTCCACAACGGCTCGCCACAAGTTCGATGTCTTCAAAACGATGGCGCTGTTGGTGCGATCTTCTGCTTCGACCAACTCCAACTTGTACCTCTGGTCGCGCACGCTGAATGGTTCGTCCTTCGCGAGACCTTCCAGTTCGATCGCGGCTTGTGCTTCGTAGTCGACCGTACGACGCGTGAGCACCAGCGCAGCCACTCCATCGAAAACTCGCCCCAGGCTAGAGGTCAGGGGAGCATTGATGCCTCGCTGGATCATCTGCTCCACAATTCGGACCTGTTCCTGTGGCGTCGCGGTAAGCTGAGCGGCGCGCTGCACATCGATACCAGCCTGGCGTAAGGCACTGTATGCCATGCGCCAGGGTTCCCGCACAGCTGCATCACCACCGGGCATCGGCACGTACTCAAGGTGAGCGAAACGCTCGAGTCCAGTGAGGCTAGCCACAAGCACTTCCCCGCCCCAAATGCGTCCATCCACGCCGTAGCCCGTACCGTCTAGCGAGATACCGAGCACCGGCCCTTCGAGAGCATGCTCCGCCATACAGGCCGCGATGTGCGCGTGGTGGTGCTGCACTGGAATGAGCTGCAGTCCGCGATTTCCGGCCCACTCCTTTGCCCAACTCGTCGAAAGATAGCCGGGATGAAGGTCGTGCACCACCGCCTGAGGCTCGATCTCGAACGTGTGCATGAAGTGCTTCAGCGATTCCTCAAAAAACTCCACACCGGCCAGGCTCTCCAGATCGCCCAAGTGTTGGCTCTGGTAGGCGAAGGAGCCGCGCGCCAGTGTGAATACGCTTTTGAGGTGCCCTCCCACCGCCAACAACGGCGGGCTGTGAAATGGAAGCTCGATGCCCAGAGGAACGTACCCTCTGGCTCGACGAACGATTTGCGGCCCTCCATCAACTACAGCCGACACGGAATCATCGCAGCGCTGCAGGATCTCGCGATCATGAAGAAGAAACACATCGGCAATCCCCGACAGGCGCTCCCGCGCTTCGTCGTTGTCAATTGCAATCGGCTCTTCGCTGAGATTGCCGCTGGTCATCACCAGTGCCTGCACGCGCGGATCGGTAAACAGCAAATGCTGCAGGGGAGCATACGGCAGATAGACTCCCACCCAGGGAAGCCCGGGCGCTACCGACGGTGCGAGACCATTGTCAGAACGAGCTTCTGCCAACACGATGGGACGCGCAACCGCGTGCAGCAAGCGCTCCTCTTCCTGCCCTATCCGGCAAAGCGCGCGCGCAGCCGCAATATCGCGCACCATCACTGCCAGCGGTTTTCCATATCGCCGCTTTCGCTGCCGCAGACGCAGAACCGCTTCTTCATTGCGTGCGTCCACGCTGAGATGGAATCCGCCGATGCCTTTGATGGCCACGACCTCTCCGCCTAAAAGCCGATCGATACATGCTTGAATGGGATCCGGAGTGGGGAGTTCTGCTCCATCCGCAGAGGCCAGCCAGACCCGCGGTCCACATTTCCAGCAGGCGTTGGGTTGGGCATGAAAACGCCGGTTCAGGGGATCGTCATATTCTGCCTGGCACGCAGAACACATCGGAAAAACCGCCATTGAGGTCTGAGGCCGGTCATACGGAATCCGGCGTGTGATCGTGAAACGTGGTCCGCAGTTCGTGCAGTTGATGAATGGATAGCGATAGCGGCGGTCGCTTCGATCGAGCAACTCACGAAGACAGTCAGAGCAAGTCGCCGCGTCCGCCGGTATCCCTGTGCTCACCTGGCCCAGCACTTGACTGGTGACGATTCGAAAGCCCGCGTCTCCGATGGGCTCCAGATCCTCTAGAGCGACTGCGTCAATGCGGGCCAGTTGCGGCGTCTCTGAGCGCAATTGCACCAAGAAATGGTCGAGCGCATGGCGGGGTCCTTCGATCTCAATCGTGACCCCTTCCGTATCGTTGCCGATGAATCCGGTCAATCCGTTCTCAGTCGCGATGCGATAGACGAACGGCCTAAAACCCACGCCTTGAACAACTCCGCGGACGCGGACGGCAACGCGCGACAGTCTCTCACCTGGGTCAGATTGCAAGCTCGTTCTCGCCTCAGCAGACTCAGCATACCGCAGCCGGGTCCGGCTCTCATCCTACTGATTTTTCGGAGCTTGCTGCGCAGGACAACGGCGCATGAGGCGATGCTGCGGGCAACCAATTAAGGTTTCTGGTCATTTAATCCATCAGCAGCGATGTCGTGGCAGATATTGGCGCTGCAAGATTTTGCGAGTAATTCCCCTGCGTTTCACAACCTAAGGAGATTCGGAAATGAAAAAACACTGCATGCTATTAGGGGCGCTGTTGGGGGTCGCGACGATGTCATGGGCGTCAGACTCTCCCCGTGAGGCAGCCGACACCCGCCTGGAGCAGGCTGCGACCGTGCTGCACCAGATCATGAATACGCCCGATAAGGGCATTCCTCAAGAAGTGATGGACCACGCCAAGTGCGTTGCCGTCGTTCCCCACATGGTCAAGGGTGGCTTTGTGTTCGGAGCTGAAGGCGGCCGCGGCGTAGCTACCTGCCGCACGAGCAACGGCTGGAGCGCACCCGCCTTCTTCTCCGTTGAGGGCGGCAGCTGGGGTCTGCAGATCGGTGTGGAAGGCATCGATCTCGTGATGGTCTTCCAGAATGACAAGGGCATGGAAAAGCTGCTGAGCAGCAAATTCCAAATCGGTGGGGACGCCTCGGCGGCAGCCGGTCCCGTCGGCCGCAGCGCCTCCGCAGCCACCTCCTGGGACATGAACGCTGAGATCCTGACCTACTCCCGTGCCAAGGGCGCGTTTGCGGGTCTTACCTTGAACGGAGCGGCAGTTCACCAGGATAAGGACACCATGACCGCAGTTTATGGTCCCAATGTAACGGAACGCGAGATCCTCACCGGCAAGGTGCCTCCTCCGGCCGCTGCGCACGCCTTCTTGGCGGCGGTGAAGGGTGCAAAGGCTGAGGCAAACGCGGCCCACTAATTCATCAACTCGCACATGCAATCGACAGCAGCCGCCAGGTTCTCGGACCGGCGGCTGTTTTCGTTTTGATAGCTGATGCGGCATTGCCAAGTTGGTACACTCAGGGTTAACCGCATGCTCAAAACTCCCTCACACTTCCGCCTTTACCGGACAGGGCTACTTGTTGTTCTTGCCTGTGTCGCCCACAGAATGACGGCTCAGCTGCCTGACAATGCCACGGTAGTCCGGGGAGTGGATACTTCTGTCGATTCGCGCGATGACGGCGTCCTGGGTTACACCGTCACCGAACACTATGCAGTCTTCCGCAATCATGACGAGGAACACCCCGCGGCGGAAATGAAAGTGAAGACGACTTATCGTAAGGAAGCCGGCAAAAGCTATGAGATCCTCGAACGTAACGGATCCGAACTCCTCCAAAAAGAGGTACTCGATCGCTTTCTAGACAATGAAAAGCTGCTCACGCAGCCGACCAATCGCAGTACCGCCGTCATCACTTCAAAGAACTACCAGATGCATGTGATCGGCTCAGCCGTGGTCAACGGCCAAAACTGCCTCACTGTCGCCCTCGAGCCCCGGCACGCCTCTCCTTTCCTCTTTAAAGGAACCATCTGGGTCGATGCTCAGTCCTATGCCATCGTCCAACTCGAGGGCGTTGCTGCCAAGAGTCCATCTGTGCTGATCGGCGCACCCCAGGTCTACCGGCAATACGAAGAGATCGATGGTTTTCCGATGGCCACCCATGCCAAGGCCGTCTCCAACAGCTGGCTGGTGGGGCAAACCACGGTCAAGATCGATTACAGCGATTACCACATCGAACTCCGGCCATCGGACCGCCACCTGGTCGAACCCAACGCGCAAATTGCCCCCGCTGGGCATGCTCCGTGACACCCGCTACACCGCAGGCACCTATCGTTGCTCTATACTGCGGAGGTGATTCTGCTTGCCGCCGATTGGAGACTCGACGCCGCACTGGGTTCCTGTGCCCTGCTGGGTCTTCGCCATGGGTTCGACTACGATCACCTCGCGGCCATCTCCGATATCACTGCTGTGCAACGGAGTTGGGCAAGCGGTTTGCGGTTGGGCCTGACCTATGCTCTGGGACATGCCTTCATGGTGGCCCTGCTCGGCTCAGCGGTTCTGCAGATGCACGTTGGCCTTCCCCAGGGGCTCGACAACCTGACCGAACGCCTGATCGGCCTCACCCTTATCCTCCTGGGAATCGGCGTGGTCGCGGGCATTCTTCGCAAAGACGCTCACGGCCATCGCCATACCCGGATTGAGAGCCGCCTCGCTATCGCCATCAACGGACTGGTGTGGGCCGTTTGGCAGCTTCGCAGGATCTGGAATCCAAACCTCCAGAAACCGCAACGCTTTCAGTGGATGTACAGCGGCAAGTCGGTGTTTCTGATCGGCGTCCTGCATGGCATCGGCGCCGAGACCCCCAGCCAGCTAGCCTTGTTCTTCATCGCGAAAAGCATTGGCGGGGTAGCCCAGGGGATGATGGGCCTGACCGCCTTCTGCCTGGGGCTGATCGCGATGAACGCGGTGATGACAGCTTCGCTGGGCGGCGCCTTCAAAGCCGGCGGGCACCACCCCCGCTTCTATGACCTGATCGCCTGGACCGGCGCCGCTTATAGCTGCGTCATTGGCGCGATCTTCTTGTTCGGCATCTCCGATCGACTCCCCACCCTGGGCTGAGTCTGAGGAGCTCCCCTCCGCCCGAAGTGTCCATTTCTCGCACATCTACCGCCCGTTTCTAATGAAAGTGGCTGGCGTGCCGATGTATGGGATGTGCCGTAGTTCGCCCAGTCGGAGAAGATCCACGATTCATGTCGAATACCCACAACATCACTCCCCTGCATCTGTCTGGCAACGCAACTGAAACCCAACAAGAGCAGCTCCGAGCTGCCCTGATGGAAGCCTCTGAATGGACGTTTCGCACTGCGCTCAAGCACCTGGACCGCCAGAACATCGGTCTGATAAATGAGCTCGAGAGCAAACTGAAAACCGAGATCGCCTCGGCCGCAGCAAAGATCATCGAACGCCTCACGCGCAGTGACAAGTACAAGGACGAAGAAGCGGTCTCGCGGCGCGAGTATCCGCTCACTTATCAGGTCCGTCCCATCGAAGCCCAGGTCACCGATCTGCGCAAGATCTTCCCCGCCCTGGGAACTTGTTATGAAAAGATCGCCCGCCAGCCTCTGCCAGATGAGGCGGAGGGATGGTTTGCCCTCCCCCGGTGGCAGGCGATTGCTCCCACCTATGGAGCCGCGGTCGAGATGGTGGTCAGTGCGCTGGCAGAGCGGCGAAAGCTTTCCAATCGGATCCTAGGAAAGATGGGGCCGGAGTATCTGCGCCAAAACGAACGCGCTCTCCTGGCCGAATCCATCTTGGCGACGCAGCAATCCGGAGCTGACATCCTGGTCATCCCGGCACAAACCGGACTGCGCCACCGCGGCTGTTCGGCTCGACGCGCTCGCGTGGCCATGGCCAGCCATGAGTTTGGCTTGGGAGCGTTCGCCTCTGGATGCTTGCTCCTCACCCATCCTGAGCGACTCTCTCACGTGGACACGCTCATGATCGATTGCAGCGGGGACGAATACTCGATGCACGCCGACGGCATCTACAACCGGGTCCCACTCTTCGATTACGACCTGGGCGGGATCGAGTTCAGCATCTTCTACGAAGATCGGGCAAGAAATCTGTGGGGTACCCCCTCCGGATTTGCGGTACAGATTTCCGCCAGCAGCGGGAAGAATAGCCCCGTGGAGATCCTCGCCGGCGTCTGAAGACCGGCGAGAATCAAACGGTTCTCTCAGCCCAGAGCTCCACGCCATTCTGATCGCGAATGCTTCACTTTTTAACTTGCCTCCGAAGCACATTCCGGTGTTCAATCTTCCAGCGTTAGTTCAGGGCAAACAATGAATTCGACTGCACTTTCCGGTGCAGTTCTCGCTGCTTTTGCACCCTCCCCCGATCCGCTATCGACGCGTAATGCTCTGATTCTGTGGAACATAGATCGCCGATGCGATCGTGCCATCAGGTGAGACAGCTTCCCAGGCCCGTGACCAGCGTCACCGAGGCTTTGCCATGGCGCACAGTACAACACCTGTAGGCCGCCTCGCGGAACATCCTTCAGATCGCAAGCGACCGCATATTCGGGAGGAACCGTGCCAGCATTCACCCCACCGCCGCTGCCCAGCGATGACAAACGTTGGAAGATCGTGAACGGCACCATGCGCAAGAATGGTTTTGCCCGTCACGCGCTGATTGAAACCCTTCACACCGTGCAGTCTTCCTTCGGCTTTCTCGATGACGACGCCATTCGGTTCGTCGCGCGTTCGCTGCGAGTTCCGCTCAGCCAGGCCTATGGAGTAGTGACCTTTTACCACTACTTCAGCCTGAAGCCGCCCGGCAAGCACACCATGACCATCTGCACCGGAACGGCTTGCTACATCAAGGGCACCGACAAGCTGGTCGCTTCGGCACAGAAGCATCTCGGCATCCCTCAAGGGCAG
>CBJOJD010000130.1:0-13297 GCA_966443485.1 uncultured bacterium
GCACGGCTTTGGGAGCAGCCCGGACCCGCATCGTGCGCCAACTTGTGACCGAGAGAAGCCAAGCCATTTATTGGGAAGCACTGGGCGGAGATCCGTTGCGCGGCTGGGTAACATCAAGTTCTTAGCGGCAGGCATGATTAAGAAGGCATTGCTGAGTCCCTTTTATGCAGACGAACGCAGTCTTCTCTCTGTTATGCACCATCGACGATCAGAATTCTCGAAATCCTGCTGCAGGTCGATCCTCTTTTGCTGGTCGTGACCAGCGGCCCGGGCGAGACGAGCAATGTGAGAGACCTGGCTGACCGAGGTGAGGTCAGCCAGGTCTCGTTCGATTGCGGTTGTGATGAGGTCAGTTCACATTTTCAGTGAAGATGACCGTGGCTCCTCCAAGCGCGAACTGATCCTGCGCCGTAACCGTCACAGGTCCGGAGTTCGCCGGTAGGGTCAGAGTCACCGAAGCCACGCCCGACGAGTCGGTGGTGGCAATCACGCTGGTTCCGCTGGTGGTGCCATTGGAAAGCGTGCCCCCTGAGGTGGTGAACAGCACGCTCGCGCCGCCGGCTGTGAACGTGGTCCCCGCAGGAGGCGTGATCTGAACAGTTAGCGGTTGCGACAGAGCCGTGCCCGCCGTGCCGGACTGATTGTTGCCCGCCTGGATGACGAACGTGGCCGCGGGTTGACCGACAACGATCCAGCCACCCTGGGTTTGTGTGGTTGTACCATCGGTTCCCGTCACCGTGTAGTGGCAGAAGCCCGGCGTGGCGAGCGTGCCGACCGTGATGGTTGCGGGTTGCGAGGCAGTGATGGTGGCGTTGGTGAGGGTCAGCGAACCATTGCAAGTGGGAGCGCCCTCGAAGCTGTCGAACACAGCCGACGTAAGCGTTACCGGTGCGCTGCCGCTGGTGATGGCCGGGTTGAGCGTTCCAGTTCCCGAAGCAGGAACCATTAGATCGTCCGGATTCAGGGTCCACTCCGAAGCCGGGCCCGCGTTCTGAGAACCGCTGATGACTAGCAGGGTGATGCTGTACGGAGCGAAGCTCTGCGTCGCGCTCCAGGACTGCGAAGCGGTGTGCGTGATCGCGCTCGGATTAGTCGAGGCCACCGTGTACGCAGTGTAGGTTGTGGCATTGAAGCCGTTCAGGTTGAAGCTGACATTCGCTACGTTGTTCGGATCCTTGTTCAGGACCATGATGGTCATCGTCGTCCCGGTGGTATCCAGGGCAGCATAGCTGACGAACAAGTCAGGGTTGGCATCGCTCTGGTCTGAGACGGAGACGCTGCCGAAGCCATGCTTGGCCCCGTCATAGTTGGTCCACAGGTTGAAAGCTGTGAAGTTGGGGTGAGGCTGGTTGGTGGTGCCGTCGGTTGCGGTCGGACTGCCCCAGCGCGTGGAGAAGCTCAGACCCTCGCGGCCCATGACGCCGAACCCATCCGTGTCGGCGAGTGCCGTCGAGAAATCCCACTCAACTTGCGGCGCAAGCCCCCCCGTGTACTCCGAGAAGGAGAGGGGTGTTCCCGGATAGATCGCGTTCACGAGCGCTTTGAATCGCGGAATCAGGAACAACACGCCGCGATTGGGTTGGGTCGTGGTGATCCAATCCGCATCGTAAGCGGAGTTGTAGTACGCCGGATCCCAATACATCCGGTAGACCCTGCCCGTCGCGGCCCGTAATTGCGAGTTGCTGAAGCCCGTGGTGGGGACGTTGTCGCTGACATACGCATGCATATCGAATACGTCGAGCGTGCGCGTGCCATCGATCTGGTCCTGCCACTTGAGTTGGTTCAGCCACCAGGGCGAGAAGTCGATGCCGGCGTGGGCGTTTTTGTTGTCGGTCGCACCACCCGCCATGAAGAGGAAGAAAGATCCGCTACTGACGGGGCCGAAACGAACCGCGCTCGGGTCCCATTTCTTCAGCGCCCTTCCTTCGTTCACAAAGCGATTCAGCAATTCATTGTATCCAGGTGCATCTGGATGCACGTCCATATGCGGGCCATTCCAGATCTCGGGCTCGTTGTCCATGTCGTAGAAGTGGCAAGTTGTGATCATCGAGTAGGGGACGTTGCAGGTTTCCGTGCCAAAGGCCGTGGAGAGCGCCTGAGCCCACTCATCACGATAGAGGCAATTGCCCGTAGTGCAGTCGCTGGCGGTATCGACCAACGGATAGTAGGCATCCGTCTGCGGCAGGTCGGTCACGCGGGTCTGGCAATCCGGCTTAAAGCCATTGCCGGCATCGCTGTTATAGGGATCGGTGTGGCACTGCGCGCCGAACTTTGCGACGGAGTAGCTCCAGCCGGAGCTCTTCGCCACCCAGTCGAGCATTGGCATGGTCGTGAGCATGTGGCTGCCGGATTGGACGACCTTCTGGGTCATCTGAACCGAATCCACCCCGCTTCCATGACTTTCAAAGTACCAGTCGCCGCCGCTGTTAGTGGCGTCCAGTTTCCAGTTGTAAACCGATGCCGTGTTACCGCCAAAGCGGATCAAGACCGGACTCAAGCCGGAGATGCCGCTCAAGTCCCAGGTGTTGACGCCGTAGATGTACGGGCTGATCAGGTGACGATTGGCCAAGGTGTTGATGCTGACCGCGACGTTTCTGCTTCCGGGAGCAGTCACTGTCACACCGGCTGTGCCTTGGGAGGTTAGGTAAATTCCGGAGCTAGTTGCATCCGGGGTGTAGTTCACCGCGAGCGTATCAGCACCCATCGGCAACGTCCCGGGCTGCAGATAGAAATTGGCCGTGCCCGAATTCAGCGCAGTTGCCGGCGAGGAGTAGCTGCCGCTGGTGAGAATCACAGTGCCGCCGGGCGTTCCGTTTGCTCCGGCAACTGTGACTTGGACAATCTGATTCTCGGCATAGGGAACGCCCGTCCCCTCGGGAATCACAGTCACCGTTGGAGCTGTGAGCGGGATGACCGTGACTTGAGCGCTTCCGGTTGCGTTGGTGTAATTTCCAACACTATTGACATCGGGTTTGTACGTTGCGGTCAACGTGTCGGAGCCAGCCGGGAGAGATCCTTGCGGTATCGTCATCGTTGCCGTGCCCGCGATGACTGGCACCGAAGGCGAGGCGTACTTGCCGGCCGAGAAGATCACTGAGCCCGTCGGTACACTGCCGGGACCAGTGACGGTAGCCGTAACGCCCAAATCCTGTTTCATGGTGATGCTGCCCGCGGTTGGGGTCAGCGTGACGACGGGCGTGACCTTATTCACTTGAATCGTCGTCGTTGCCGAGGCCGGAGCGACGCTGGTTGGGTCGGTAGGAGTGAATGTCGCCGTCAGGGTTTGAGTTCCGCCACCTAGTACTGTACCCAATGCCGGCGCATAGCTGATTGTGCCGGGAAGATTGGCAGACGCGTCAAGCTGGGTGGAACTCAGCGCGCTTCCGTACGCGATGGCTGCCGGAGTCGGCCAGGTAATGGCGGCCGTGCTTCGGGTGCCACCATTCACAGTGAGGGTGACCGTGGCGGTTGCTACGTTGTAGTCCTCATAATCTGCGGGTATGAATTTGACCGTAAGGGTCTTCGTCCCCGTGGTGCTCATCACTGAACCTGCAGCCGGACTATAGGTGAAGGTGCCGGGCAGAGCATTTCCCCCGTAGCTCGCCGTCGCGTTCAGTTGGGCGCTGCTGAGTTTCGTGCCAACACTGACCGGCGCCGGAGCATTCCAGGTAATGATCGGATCACGCTTGGTGTTGGATTGGCACGAGAAACAGGCTGCCGGGTCGTCGCCGTAGAGAATGCCCCGGCCGCTTGTGCCAACGTAGATCCGGCCAAAGGTTCTTGGGTCGCCGCTAATCGCCGAGATGGCTCCCCACTGATGGTTGACATCGTTGATCTGGGTCCAGTTGGCACCGCTATCGGTTGAACGATAAATGCCTTCTGCGCCGTTTACCTGACCGGCCATGTATAGCGCCGGCGCACTGGCGCCGGGTGCGGGCATTCCAAAGCCGAGAGCCGTCACAGAGCCGACGCTCCAGGATGGGGCGGAGAAGCTGGCGCCTTTATCCGTGGAGTGATTGAGCGTCCAATTGGGAATCCAAAGATCGCCCTCTGCAACATATCCGACGTAGATTCCGCTTCCCCACTGTGGCGCATTTGTAGTGATGGGGAAGGTGACGCCGCCATCAACGCTGCGGTACAGCAGCCCGCCGGCAGAGCTGTAGGCGTAGAATGCGAGCGGATTGACGCGGTCGGATGCGACGTTTACGCCGGACGGCAACCCGCCGGAGTTGTTCCAGGTCTTTCCATAGTCGGCGGTATAGATCACAGCGCCACTCGAGGTGGTCGCGACCCAGTGCTTGCCATCTGCGGCAACAGCGATGGTGTTCAGGGCCGTGGGCGGAGTAAACCCGGTCCAGGTTATGCCGTTGTCGGTGGAGTAAGCGCCGCTGCTCCCTCCGACGCGCACGATGACCCAATTCCAGTTCTGCGCGAAATCCATCGAGGAGGGGGTGAAGGCGGGTTGAAAGCTTCCTGCGGCCGGAGAGCTTCCAAGGCTCGTGTGACGGAACCCGCCCTGGTTGGCGATACCGCTAAGCAGAGAAACTCCCTTCGGAGGGCTGATCAGCGCTGTCACCGAAGATTGCTCGATCCCGTCCGAACCCACCGTCCAGTCGATCACCTGGCGGGTATCGACGTTGGTCACGTCGTGCGTTTCCCAGATTCCATTCGCGAATCCATAGAGCGCATGGTTGGAGTCGAAAGGATCGATAGCCAGGGTGGAGATCCACCACCCGAAGCTTCCAGCGGTGAGGTCGCAGGCGGTGGCGGTGCAATTCGGGTCGCTCCAGTACGGAGCGAGGGAATCGGTGCGGGACGAGAAGTTATAAAGGGGCCCGGGCTCCGACCAACTGGGTTCGGACCCGATCGGCCACCAAGTCGCCCCGCCGTCAGAGCTGCGGAAGATCTCCTCGCCCGGCCACCATTGACGTCCCAGCGTCGAGACCAGGAGCGAATTGGGATTCTGACGGTCCACGGCTACCGCGCTGAAACCATACCAGAGACCATTCTGAAAGCCGCCATTCACTCCCTGCCATGGGTTCGGAGGTGTGATGGCTGTCCATACTCTGGTCGAGGTGTTGTACTTGTACACCTGACCGTTGGAGATATCGGGCCCGCCTACACCATTGAAGCCAATCCCATTGGCATAGGTGACGTAGAGGCTTCCGTCCGGAGACAGGTCATAATTGGTCGGGTAGTATCCGGTCGGCTGCCCCGCCACCGGATTCCACGTCTTCCCGCCGTCAGTGCTGCTGTAGAGACCGACGCTAGGATCGGAAACACCAACGTAGAGGGTTTCTGTCGTTGGCGAAGTGGGCACGAAGAACTCGAAGATAACGCCCGCGCCGCTGGTCGGCCCGGCCACCGGAAAGCTCTTGAGCTGGGTCCAGGTTGCGCCGAAGTCCTCGCTTCTCCACAGGCCATTATCGCGAGACCCGAAGTAGATCTCATTGTGGTGCTGAGGATTGACGGACAGTCTCTCGCCGCTATATCGCCCTGGCTGGTCCGAGCCCATCTGAATGGGCATGTTGACCCGGGTGAAGGTCTTCGCGGTATCGTTCGACACCAGGATGGCCCCGTTAGGAGCGCCCGGCGTGTCGTGCATGCCCACTGCCAGGTACACGCGCTCGTTATCGACCGGATCGACGGCGATACTCTCCACGCCGGTCAATGCGGCATCCTTGGGTCCAAAGAAGTCAGTCAGCGGCACCCACTTGTCGCTGGTAGCATGAGATCTTTTGTAGGCTCCGCCGGTATCCGTACGAGCGTACAGCGTGCCCGGTGTCTTGGGATCGAAGACAATGTGGGTGACGAATCCGCCGCCCCCGATTTTTACGTTGTTCCACTTATAAGGGGTTGAGGTCTGCCCGCGAGCGGCGGTACATGTGGCCAACAGCAACAGACTTGACAGGAAAGCCACTCCAAGGCCTAGGGGGCGCCGTTTGAATCCGCATTTTGTCGGCTGCGGACGAAACAATGCCGCCCCAAAATCGTAGAAAAGATCTGACATCGGAAATTCCTCGTCTTGATTAAAGGCTGGACGCAAATCACGTCCTCAAAGCCTGCAAGTTGATTGGTCCGAGGAGCTCGCAACGCAACCCGGTTCCTCGGGAAAAATGGCAGGGCGGTAAATTTGCTCGACGCTTATTCCATAGCAACTGAACGCTGGATCACTCCGACACCTTGAGTCCGTTTGCAGGAAACATCGAGCGAGTAGAGAGGGGCCCGTGGGGCGAGTACGCCAAACCTCGACCGACCGACTACACGGAAAAAGGCACTCAACCCGAGCATCGTCAACTGTCTTACCAAGTCCTGGGAATACTCGACGAAGACTCTAAGCGGAACAGAAGACATCTGAAAACGTTAATTATGTACCCAGAGGTACAAGCTCTTTGGGGCTGAGAAGGCCCGAGAACGTGCAGAATTAAAGGGACTTAAGTTTGGCGATGACTTGATTGGGTCGGGCTGAAACATGTACCAGGCTGGTCGGTACAACTGATATCCGCCGCGTACCGGGTGGTGGCTTATGGTTACACTCCCGTGCGAGGAGCGGGAACAGCTCATGCGGACTACCAAAAGGAACTGGTCTCTATTCCGGCCCCGGGGAGTATGTCGCGCCGCAAAAACTGTTTCTTTCACGGCGGTAACGCGGGTTCAATGCTGTCGGGGGACGCCAATAGAATCCCTGGCGTGCGCCGGTTGTGGGCCATCTGCGGAAGGTCGTGTGACCCCTACGCGCCGGTCACGGCTCCAAAGACCTGCGTCCGACGAATCACCGAAGATTGTTCGTCTGGCACCGCATAACCTGGGCCCATTACGGCCCCAGACTCGCAAGCAGGACTTCTGGTAAAAAGGAACAGCTCTGACGCTGATCAGGGTCAGAGCATCAGAGGAGGCATTCTCCGCCAAAACCTCACATCAAGCGGATAAGGCTACAATCTCTGCGCCTGCTCCAGCGCCAGATCGAATACCTCCGGATCCGTGCAGATCCACATGATGCCGTTCAACCCGGCAAAGCGGCGCACGAACTCTGCCGTGATCTGAATGAACTTGCTGCCGGTGAGCATGGTGATCGATTTGAATCGCGCGCGATTTGCCGTGAACCACGTGGCCCACTCGCTGCTCACGTCAATTGAAGCGCCACGCACGCTGCGGGCGTCGATGTAAAGCTCGACCGCATTGGCCCCGGCCAGCCATTCGTCAAGCGTCTTGATTGGCGCGTCGCGCAGCTCTCCCGTATCCGTGCCGCTCAGTTGCATCACGATCAGCGATTCCGAAAGCTGCTCCAGCGCAATCGCACAGTGTGCTCCTTCAAATCTCGCCGACTTCCCTTCTGTGCCCATACCCACGATTTTCGTCTCTATTCCCCGAGCCCGCAACTGCGGCAGGTACGGCCTCCGAGTCCGAATGCAAACCGGCCCTTCCGCTCAACTGAAACCGAGTCGCTGAGCTATTTCATTCAGCGTCGGCCATTGCAGGGACGAGATGTCCCAACGAGGAAGATAACCTACGCGCCTTCGTCATTGGATTCCCCACTGCTGCAAACTAACCGAGGAAAGAATCACATGCCTGACAAAATGGTCTTCCGGCTCGAAGAGTCTCAGCATCACGCTTGAATGATGCAACTGAGGACCTTGGACTGGATACTGAGCCAGACCTGCCGGGTCTCGAAATGGCAGGTTCACACCGTACGACGACAAGGGGGACTTCTCTGCGCGTTCAAACGAGGGCGAGTAATCCGGGATGCAGATGTATGTCTCCGGGTTATGCTGGCCCGTTGCCGTATCTTCAAGGTAGGCTGAGCGGCACTGGGTGCTGTTTCCAGCTTGTTTGCATCTCAGTTCTACCGCGGTCCCACTTTCGTTCATCTCGGTTTCGCAAATCCCCAATCCCGGCGCTCGCAAATCTCCGTGAGACGCAGGGATGGCAAACACCGAGTTGCTGCGCAACAGAGTCAACGAATAATCGAACTCCAAGCGCAACGGCTTGTCCTTGATTCGCTCATACAGGGAACGCGGCAACTCCAGCTTCTGATAAACAGTCGCTCTGTTCTCTTCTGTCGAGTGGAGATCCCAGCCATCACCCTCGCCGCGGTAGACTACGTGACCACTGGCATCGGCGATTCGCAACTCGGATTTGTCTGCGTGTAATTCGGCATTCTTTGGAAGGCCCGCCACCAGAATCGGAAGGTACGCTTCCGGCCTTTTGCTATCGAATACCGCCGTTCCCGATGGGTCGCGATACTCTCCGAGCGTGGGATCGAAAGTCACTGCGATGGATTGACTCGCAGCAGGATTGGTTGAGACCTTCCGCTGGACCGCGAAGATCATCCTCCAGGGAAGAAACTGTTGTAAAGCGACAAACAGCAGCAACAAGCTTCCCGCCAGCCATCGCACCGTGGTTGTCTTCCGTCGACGATACTGGAGACCGAGGATAACAAATGCCCCAAGTAAAACCAGCAGTTGAGAAAAAGATCGCGCGATCCAAGCCTCCCCAACCTTCAGCGTGTCTCGGACATACGCTTCCTGCCCGCCTCTAGCCACGGCGAATATCAAGATGGCAGAGGCCCCGCAGAACCCCAATACTCCGGCGACGATCGCTTCCATCATGTTGCGTGTGATCGAAGCGAGCATAAAAGCAGGCAGGGTCACCATCAAGAACCAATAGAGGTCATGTGCCAGCGCTGCGGACAATACGGATCCAAAAGAGAAGCCCATGGCTACGCCGAGAAATACATCGGCTAAGAGAATAGCCCCCTGCACCAGTACCACCGCGAATAGCAGCTTGGCCAGCAACAGGTCGCCACGCGGCACAGGCCTGGTAAGCCAATCCTCGCGAACACTGGGGATCGAATCTTGCTGCACGATTGCAATGGTCAGCACGGCGTATGCGGCCATCACGATACTGACCAAAGGTCCGGCCAGTAAATACTCAAGAGTAGGATCTTCTCCGAAGAAACCCAGCTTCACTCGAATGATTGCTGGGAGGAAACCAATGCCCACAACCGCCAGATAGAGTTTCCATGCCAGCTTCCAATCTTTTCTGAAGATGTGCCACACCATGGTCGGGTGCCTTTTCATATTCTCTGGCCGCGTTCTGCGCGCGCCAGCGAAACAAAGATCGATCGCAGGGACATTGGACTTGCATCGATGCGGACCACGTCCGCAATTCTCGATCGCACTTGAGTTTCAAGCTCGCTCTCGATGAATTCACGATGCACAAACGTAACGACGTTTCCTGACTCTCTCACGTCAATCCAGCTGTTCGGAGGCGGCTGACAGACTGCCGCTTCTCGCGATGTCGTCACTCGTATCTCTTGCATCCTGCTGGCCAGCGCTTCCATCGATTCCTGGAATACCAAGCGGCCTTCCTCAATGTAGGCAACATCCGTCCCGAATCCTTCCACTTCAGTCAGTTCGTGTGTGGACATCAGCACGGTCATCTCTCCCGCGTGCGCCGTCAGCTCTTCCATGAATTCATCGCGGACGAGAGGATCAAGGCCGCTGCAAGGCTCATCGAGAACCAACAGTTTGGGTCTGTACGGTAATGCACAGGCCAGGGCCATCTTCAATCGCATTCCATGACTGAGCTCGTGTAGACGACGATCGCCCGGCAGACGAAATTGGCTCAGTGTCTCCACCTCCAGCTGCCTGTCCCAGGTTGGATAGAACGGCCGTAGGTAGTTGAGATACTCCTCAACAGTCAGCTTCGCTGGGAACTGCTGATCTTCAGAGACGTATCCAATCTGCCCAAGCTCCTTTGGCGAAAGCAAGCGTGAATTGACGCCAAGAACCTGTACCGATCCCGAGGTCGCCTCAATCAGGTTCATCAGGATCTTGATCATCGTTGTCTTGCCTGCACCATTTGCTCCAACGACGATCAAAGCACTGCCTTCAGGAACATTCAATGAAAGGTTGTGGAGGGCCGCATGCTTTCTGTATTTCTTTGAGAGATCGCGGATCTGGATCATCACCGCGGCACCTCCGCGCCCCCTCGGGCTCTCTTCCATCCGTTATCGATCGCCTCTTTGAGTTCTTCGGAAGTCAGGCCAATTCGGCGTGCCTCTGCAATGAGTGAATCAACCTCGTGCTGAATCAGCTGCCATCGCATGTCCTTGAGCTGGTGCGGCGGGCGGGCTACGACGGTGCCGAGTCCTGGCCGCATCTCAAGCCATTTCTCGTGGATCAGATATTGCACCGCTTTGTGAGCGGTGTTGGGATGAATCTTCAGCTCAGCCGCCAAGCTGCGAACCGAAGGGAAACCTTGGCCTTCCGCTAGCTCACCGCTCAGAATCGCCTTTTGCGCTGCAGACACGAGTTGGTCGAAGATGGATTGCCCAGGTCGAAGTGTTAGCCCAAAGGTTGGCACAGCAACACTGTGTCACATGTGTCACAGTCCGTCAAGTGTCTTTGCCCGGGGACGGTACCTGGCAACGGCCTTCGGAACAGTCCTCGAAGATGTCCGGGGATCCCGCAGGATCCGTGCACCCTAGGGTTAGATTGACGGAAGCTCACATGATGGTGTGGTTGCAGCCGAATGGCCGAGCGGCAAAGGACCACGCAAGAAGCGCAGCATGAGGGTTCTTTCCCCATCTACGGGCTAGAATTTCTACTGAACCAAGTCCGCATCTTTCGGGCCGAGAATCAGCTCGCCGGTATACGTTCGGTGCGTAAGAATCCCCTCTCTGGTTCCTTCGATGGGAATCGTCTTCTGCTCACCGCTCGTGTTCACGCAGAGGGTGCGTCCGTCCAGAATTGGAAGGTAAGCTTTCGGTCTTTTGCTGTCGAAGACCGCTATTCCGGAGGGGTCCCATGCCTGCCGATAGTGGGATTGAAACCCAGTGCAAGGGATCGACTAGGTATCGGTATCCGTCGAAGTATCTGAACCTTCGCCACCACCCCACGGCGCCCGCGGGCTTCCCGCATCCCTGCGGAATCATCGGAAACACGTTCTATCAGTCTCTCGAAGCGATCGGCGATCAGGCGACAGGCGCAATCAGGAGCACGTCAATCGCCGGGGGCGGAGTGATCTCTGGCAGTTCACCATGCGCGTAACTGCCTTTTGCCACTTCGCTGAGGACTCTATTCACGGTATCTTCGGTTCGTGTCGAGTTGACGTGCAACTTCCTTGTCGCCTGCATCGCTGTTGTCGCTAAAAGAAAGCGGTTCTCGATTTTGAGTCCAGCTTCGTACACCAATTCCGATCGCATCGTTTGCCTCAATTCCTGCTGATGGAGCGTTTTAGAGCAAAAGCCAAGCTCATCACCGCGCACCTGCCGTATAAGTTGCCAACTAACACTGTTCTGGACAGGATGGGTGCAGAGGATGTCGAGGAGAGCCGCCGATCGTGAGATTGAAGTTGTCGATCGCCTCTCTTACGAGCATACGCCACTACGACAACTTCACCTAATCGGCCCTCAAGAATGCCCGGCGATGCGTCTATGGGGCAAGGTTCGCAGCTGCCGTGTATCGATTTCGGGCAGGAATTGACGTTTTCCGGTTCAAAATCAGGCTTCTTTCCAGAACCTGACTATTCGACCCCAAAACGATGCACACACCGTGTCGCCAGTGACAAACGGAGCGGAGATCCTACCCGAGCGGATGCAGCCGTCAGCACATCGTGAGCCAGCGTTCCGAACGCCACCTGCGTGAAGCGCCGTTGACTGAGGCAAGCCGGCGAGAAATTCTTGCTCACCATTTGCGTGGCTCGAGTTTCATTGAACCAAGTCCGCATCTTTCGGGCCGACAATCACCTCGCCGGTATACGTTCGGTGCGTAAGAATCCCCTCTTTGGTTCCTTCGATCGGAATCGTCTTCTGCTCACTGCTCGTGTTCACGTAGAGCGTGCGTCCGTCCACTACGCGGGCGTAAACGCCATCCGGTGTCTGCGGACCGGGGAGTACACCGGCGAGTTTGCCAGCGTAGCTGAGTGCCGGGCCCATGGACGACACGTTGGACTCCGTGGCAAGATACAACGCATTACCCTTGCCGAATTTGTTCATGGTGAGCGCGGGAACCTGGTCGGGAACGTTCGTGAAGCGCGCCAGCACGGTGGCTGTCGAAGGCTCCAGCACTTCATAACGATGCGCAGTTGTTGCTATCGATTTGGCATCCAGATCGTAATTCAGCGAGCCCGAGTCGTAGAACGCATTCGTCTTCAGCCCAAATACATCGCTCAAGCGGCCTGGCAGCGGAGTGTCAAACCACAAAGCATGCTCGTCCTCCTTAGCCGAATATGCGGTCATCAGCACCGTACCGCCATTGCTCACATAATCGCGCAAGTTCTTCGCGCTCGCCTCGTCCATCACGTAATCCGCAGGAACCACGACCAGCTTATATTGCGTCAAATCTTCGTGACCCACATTGATGATGGCTGTATCGATGTTGGCGCGAAACAGAGGCTCGAACGCGTTCTGCACCTGTTCGGCATAGGGCGTTTTGAAATACTGCAGCGTTGTATTCGATGGCCCATTTGGATGCGAAGCAATCGCTGTATCGAACGAGTATGCGATAGCAACCTGTGGATGCGTGTAGCGCGGGAATCCGTACTTCTGCAATAGCTTGAACTCAGACGCAATCCGGGCAAATTCGTCGACCTTCCACGAGGGGGTTCCATCGTGATCGACCAATCCGAACAGCGCCTGCTCCTCGCCGCCGCGGTGGCTATTGAACGTCCACGCTAGAACGCCTTGCGCTCCGATGGCCAATCCCAGATACGCATACATGCGGCTGCGGCCCGGCTCGCCGTAGTAGCCACCTCCGCCCGCAGTAAATTCGTTGAACCACATTGGCGTGGGCAGAGCGCCTTTGGTCATGAGCGCACCGAACGCTCCGCTAACCGGATCGCCTGGATAGAAACCTTCAGCCCCATACGAGACATAGTGCTTGTACGTGCTGAGATAATCGAATCCTCTTCTGCCCGCATTGTCCCAGAGATTCGAGATGGATGGGATCTCTGGCATGTTGCGTTTGCGGATAGCTTCAAGTTCGTCGAGACGCTCCACGGTCACATCGGACCAATAGCGATGCAGGTCGAGGAAACGCTCCGAGGGTCCGGGACCATCTGCAAGGGGAAGATACACATCCTCGAAGCTGTTGAGGCGGCGTGACCAGCGCTGCGTTGCCCAGACCTTGTTCAACTGTTCGATGGTGCCGTACTTCTTCCTGAGCCACCCAATGAAGCGCTGTCGATCGGCTTCGGAGTAGGACATGAACCCGTTGCCGATCTCGTTGTCGTAGCCGACCGCAATCACCGCAGGATGATGCGCATAGCGCTTGGTGAGCGCATCGGCCATGAT
>CBJOJD010000131.1:0-13186 GCA_966443485.1 uncultured bacterium
GGCCGACGGCACCATCCTCGCCGGGACCAACAGCGGCATCTTTGCGCTCGACAACAACAACTGGGTCGAACGCAACACCATCGCCAATACCGTCAGCAAGCCAGCCACCGCCGTTGTCCACGGCAAACGCATCGATGTCGAGAAGAAGGTGAAGGAGCCGACCCGCGAGTTCGATGGCCGTGTCTTCGCGCTGGATCTCTCCGGCGACGTCTGGGCCGCAGCCACCAGCGGCGGGCTCTTCACCAGCAAAGACAAGGGAAAGACCTGGCAGGGCGGCCCGGTCATGGGCTTCGGCGACTACACGTCCGTCACCGCTCACGGCCAGGAGATGGCCACCTCGCGCAGCGCGGGCGTGCTCCTCTCCAACGATGCCGGACAGACCTGGTGGCCCATGGGCATTCCCACCGCCATCACCCGCATCTATCGCCTGGCTTTTTCAGCTGACGGCACCCTCTGGCTGGGAGCCCGCGAAGGCGTGTACTTCACGCGCGATAAGGGCAAGACCTGGATGTGGGTGCATCGACTGCCCCTTGTGGACGTAAGCGACCTCTACTACGACCCCGTCCAGAATGCGGTCCTGGTCAGCTCCCGGGGAAGCGACTTTATCTACGACATCGATGCCAAGACCCTGGATTGGAAGTGGCACCAAACCGGCTTCCGCCTCCACCTGGTTCGAGCCGCTGGCGACCGGATTCTGGCAGTCTCCCTGGATGACGGGGTACTCGTCGAACCCAAGAATGATCAGCCTCAAACCAGCAAACGATGAGTCGAATCCCGCTTTTCGGTATCATTTAGATATGCAGGCGTCCACCTCCGCACCTACGCAGCATCCTTTCAGGACCTACGACCCCCAGCTTGAGCCCATTGCGGCCAAAGTGTTGGCGGGCGAGCGGCTCGGCTTTGATGAAGGGCTGACGCTGTACGGCACCCGCGACGTGCTTGCCGTCGGTTGGCTGGCCAACTATGTGCGCGAGAAGCTGCATGGCGACGTCACTTACTTCAACGTGAATCGCCACATCAATCCCACCAACGTTTGCGTGGCCGCTTGCAAGCTGTGCGCCTTCGGCCGCAAGAAGGGTGATCCCGCTGGCTACACCATGGCGCTTGAAGAGGCGTGGCAGACCGCAGCCTCCGGCTACTCCGAAGCGGTTACCGAGTTTCACATCGTGGGCGGCCTCCATCCTGACCTGCCTTTGGAGTACTTCCTCGATCTGGTCAAGGGACTCAAGCAGCGCTTCCCCAAGGTCCACATCAAGGCCTTCACGATGGTGGAGATCGCCTTCCTCGCCCGCCGTGCCAAGCTCACCATCGAACAGACCCTGGTCAAGCTGCGCGAAGCCGGCGTCGACTCCATGCCCGGCGGCGGCGCGGAGATCTTCGCCCCCCGCGTGCGCTCCATCATCTGCGATCACAAGATCGACGGCAGCGAGTGGCTGGATACGGCCCGCCTGGCTCACAAGCACGGCTTCCGCTCCAACGCCACCATGCTCTACGGCCATATCGAAAGCAACGAGGACCGCGTCGACCACCTGCTCAAACTGCGCGACGTGCAGGATGAGACCGGTGGCTTCCAGACCTTTATTCCTCTGGCCTTCCACCCCGAAAACACGCCCCTCGATCACTTGCCCGTGACCACCGGCCTCACCGACATTCGCCAGATCGCCGTCAGCCGTCTGCTGCTCGACAACTTCGCGCACATCAAGGCTTATTGGCAGATGCTCACGCCCAAGATCGCGCAAATCGCGCTGCGCTTCGGCGCCGACGACCTCGATGGCACGGTCATCGAAGAGAAGATCTACCACGATGCCGGCGCCACGACCCCACAGGGCATGACCCGCAAGGAGCTCACCCGGCTCATCACCGAGGCAGGCCGCGTTCCCGTGGAGCGGGATACGTTGTATCATCCCGTCACGCGCACTGAAGACAGCTTCGTGGTTGCCGTCTAAAATTGCGGTCGAAAGGAAGTCTGCTCGATGAACTTCTTCGGCCCCGCCGCCATCCTTGGTCTGATCTTCGGCTTCATGTGGGGCATTGGCTGCTCGCTCGCCATCCTCTACTCCATCTATCTCGGCGGCTATCGCAAAGGCGTCAAGGATTCGCTCGCCGAGTTCAAATCAGAGCGATATCTCAAGACCCTCGCCAAGATCCGCGAGCGCAAATCCGCCAGCTGATCCGAACGCCGTGGGCTCGGCTGATCCCACCAGCTCTCCTGCTTCTAAATGGCCGTACACCGTATGTGAAGGGGTGCCCCGTCCAAGCTCCGCTTGGGCGGGAGGATGTGCGTGGTAGGTGCCCCGTTCAAGCGGAGCTTGAGCGGGAGACCAGGCCCATCCTGAAACCATGCCCTCGCGGATGAGGTTATCCCAGGTCCGGGGGTCCCCACGAACGGGTCGTTGTTCGTCGGGTGGAGATCCCGCTGTTGGAGACCTGGGACAGCGCGATGAGAGCTCTAGAAATCACGCTCCGTTCATCGATCGCTCTTTTCGACCACTCCACCCTTCATGACAAACGAGACGTGTTCCACGGCGGAGATATCCTGCAAGGGATCTCCATGCACCGCGACAATATCCGCTAGATAACCGGGCTTCAACCCGCCGATCTGTCCCTCCCACCCCAGTAGCTTCGCCCCATGGATCATGTCGGCCTGCAGCGCCGCCAGCGGAGTCATCCCGTACTTCACCATCAGCACCATCTCATGCGCCTGCGTGCCATGCGGAAACGGCCCCACATCCGAGCCCACCGCAAACGACACTCCCGCCGCCAACTGCTTCTTGAACTCGCGAACCTTGTAGTCCAGCATCTCGGCTGCAGTCGCCGCCTGGTCCTGCGACTCCCTGTGCTGGGCGAAATACTCCAAGATCGCGAAGGTGGGCACCGCGAAGATGCCTTTCTCCTTCATCAGCCGCATCGTCTCATCGCTCAGCTGCATCGCGTGATCGATGGAAGCCACGCCGGCCTGCGCCGCATAGAGCGTTCCGGGTTCGCCCACGGCGTGTACGGCCACTACTGTGCCCAGACGCTTCGCTTCCTTCACTGCCGCGCTGAGTTCCTCCGCTGTGTACTGGTAGGGTGTATGCAATTCACCCTTCACCATTTCGTCCGGTCCAGTCTCGTAGATCTTGGCGAAGTCGGAGCCTTGCTTGTGCTGCTCGCGCATCACCTCGACCAGCTGCTCCGCGGAGTTCGCGTAATCGGCATTCGAAAGCACATGCTGCGCCGGATTGTATTTGTTGGCATCTTCGTGGCCGCCCAGAATGTCGATGGCGTTGCCGCTCACGCGCAGCCGCGGCCCCGGAATCATTCCCTGGTCGATCGCATTACGAATGGCCGTATCGGCCGAGCCTGCGCCCTCCGTGCCCATGTCGCGCTCCGCCGTGAAACCCGCCATCAGGTCGGCCTTTGCTGCTTGCTCGGCCACAATTACGCGCCACGGCACAGACTCTTCGACCGTCTGCAGGTCTTCTGCCCCCGGGTGTAAAAACAAGTGCACGTGCGCATCGATCATGCCCGGCATCAACGTCACGTCTCCCAGGTCGATGACCCGGGCCCCCTGCGGATGCTCCACCTTCTTGCCTACCGCACGGATCCGTTCACCCTCCACCAGAACCTCTCCTGGTGCGAGCAGCGTCCCCGTATCCACCTGCAAAAGCCGCGCCGCATGGAGAACAAGCGGTGCCGTCGAAGGCGGCTGCGCCGCTGCGAAACATGGACAAACTAAGGCGGCGCCTAGCGCACAAAGCCGAGAGAACTTTATGACCTGCATCATGCAAACGAATATAGCAGCGGAGGGAGGCCATCCCCGCTACTCGTAGCGATAGCGCGCCTGGAGGAACTCGATGCGGTCTTCTTGAACACGGTAGACAATTCGATGTTCGCGGGTAATGCGGCGGCTCCTGGAACCGGCCAGTTCAAAACGCAGCGGCTCGGGCTTTCCAATACCTGTGAAGGGATCGGCCATCACAGCCTCGATCAAATCCAGAATGCGAACGGCCGTTTTGCCATCGTTTTCGATCCACCACCAAGGTCCTCGCGAAAATGCGAGGAGAGGACGGCGATCCGTTCCTTTGGGCGCGCCATGACGGCAGTTACTTCCGTGAAGTCTTGCCGAGGGAGCGTTGCAGCTCAGCCATGCTCACGGCCCTTCCCTTGCCCTTTTCCAGTTCCTGGAGAGATTCCGCGAGCCGGCGCGCGTTTTTGGGCGACCGAAGAAGCTGAGAAGTCTCCATCAGTCCCTCCAGCTCGTCGGCGGCTATCAGAGCCACATCGCGGGCGCCGCGGCGCCGGACAATGATGACCTCTCGATCATCCGTGACTGATCGAGGTACGAAGCTAAGTTGCCGCGCAAAGCGGAGTATGTGGTTTCAACCGCCACTAAGCCCGCCTTTCCCCTCCAAACGTACAGCTATTCTGTACGTAAGTCAGGAAGCGCGAGTGATGGCTTCTGCACCTTGTGCGCTCAAATTGTGGAGGTTCGAATGGGTGGCCTATCGCCTCCGCCTGCATCAACCCACAGCACTTACGTGGCGCTATGGGTTGATGGTTTGTACCTACGGCCGCTTGGTTAGCTCCACGCGGCGGTTCAGGGCTCTGCCGTCGGGCGTGCGGTTATCCGCGATAGGAACTTCCTGGCCAAAGCCCTGGGCGTTCAAGCGTGTGGGAGCGATTCCCTGCGCGACAACCGCTTGCATCACCGACTGAGCGCGAGCAAGAGAAAGCGCCTTGTTGGATGCAGGTGAACCAACATTGTCCGTGTGTCCGTCGATCGAAACGTTAAGCTTGGGATTGCTTTTGAGCAAAGTGGCGATCTGCTCGATGACCGGCTGGCCGTCCGCAGGGACTTCGGACTTGTTGGTGTCGAAATTTATATAGAGAGCTACGAAGCCGTCTTTGTTAATTGCGTCGTAGAGCCCGTTCGCGGCAATCAACTGCCGCCGCGGCTGGACTTCGATAAAACGCAGCGAGTAGTAGTGGGCCCGGTTGCTCTCCACTCCAATGGCCACGTAGATATCGCCGCTTGGGCGGGTGACTTTGACCACCCGGTCGCCGTTGACACCGTTATCGCTGTTCATTTCGACGCCGCCGATCGCCTTGAGGGCAGTGACATAGTTGGCCACTACCTCAGCGGCACTGATTTCCTGCGAACGGGTGTATTGGATATAGGTGACCTTGCCTTCGGCGTGAAATTTCAGATCCGGCTTCCCGGTGCGGGAGAGGGTCTCATCGAAGACGTCATAGTCATGAACGTAGTACTTGTAGATGGTAAAACCCGGCAGATGTGGCAAGAGAGGATGATCCTGGCCGGCTTCGTCGGCGTGCAGGAAGGATGTTGCCAGACACACAGAAGCGCCCAGCAGGAGCGTCGATGCCAATTTCGTGAACATGAGGGGTCGTGTCCTTTAGAGGAGTTCTTACGGCAAGGGGAATGATGCAGCCGTGCTGCGCGCAGCCTGCGCTTTTTAGGGGAGAGCGGCGTACTTCATACCTGCGTTGAGTGCAGCCAGCGTATTGAGAGCTTCGTCAATACTTGCCGCCGTCATGTTGACCCGCATATCGTAGGCTTGATTTACGACCCCGTACACTTCGGCAGTATTCACTTCGTCATGCCAGTGCAGGATGGCGAATTCGGGGTCCGAATAGCCGACGACGCGCGAATGGGTGCGCAAATCGCGATAGCTCTTGACGAATTCGGGAATTCCGCTTGCGGCGGCTTGCTGCAGAGTGTTCTCCGCGTTCTTCTGGCCGTTGACGAGCTCTGTCATCTGGCCAGGCGACCAGGATGAATCGTGGCGTTCCTCGTCGAGAGCCACGGTGAGGCTATGATCGGCCTTGGCTGACTTGTAGGTCATCTCGGCCCGAATCCCTACGTGGGTCCGAATGGTCTTAGCGAGCTCTGGAGTAACAACGGTACAGGTCTTGTTGGTAAGGTTCATGTCCCCAACTTTGTTGGGGAAGGCGGAGTAAACCGCGTTGCAGTCGCTTGAATTCTGTGCGCATCCCATTCCGCAAACAGCGCACAGCACTACCAAAACGAGGGAGGGATTCGGTATCTTTTTCAAGGTCTACTTGTCTCAGTCGTTGCCAACGGGCATGCTGCTCTAATGCGAGAGCCAAGCCGCGTGTGCTTTATTGCAGGGAAGATCAGATACTTCCTGCATATGCTAGCATGCACACCCAATTCGAAAAGATTGTGAATAGCGGTGTAGATTCAATACGCTCCAATGCCCGTCAAGCTATGTCCCAGGATCAGCGCGTGAATATCGTGCGTCCCCTCATACGTCTTCACCGATTCCAAATTCATCATGTGGCGCATGATCGGATAATCCTCGGTGATGCCGTTCGCGCCCAGAATGTCCCGTGCCATCCGCGCCGTCTCCAGCGCCATCCACACATTGTTGCGCTTGGCCATGGAGATGTGTTCGTGCCCCACCTTGCCCGCATCCTTCAGTCTGCCCACGTGCAGGGAAAGCAGCTGCGCCTTCGAGATCTCGCTGGCCATCCACACCAGCTTCTCCTGCACCAGCTGATGACTGGCGATAGGCTGATTGTGGAACTGCTTGCGCGTCTTCGCGTACTGCAGCGCCGTGTCATAACACGACGTGGCCGCGCCAATCGCTCCCCAACTGATGCCGTAGCGGGCTTGATTCAAGCACATCAGCGGACTCTTCAACCCTCCGCTGCCCGGCAATAGATTCGCTGCCGGAATTCGTACGTCCTGCAACGAAAGGCCACTCGTCACCGACGCTCTGAGCGACCACTTGCCGTGCACCTCATGCGCTTTAAAGCCCGGCCGGTCGGTCTCCACCAGGAATCCGCGTACACGTCCATCTTCGTCCTCCACCTTGGCCCAGATCACCGCCACATCGGCAATATTGCCTGACGTGATCCACATCTTCTCCCCGTTCAGGATGTAGTCGCTGCCGGCCTTGCGTGCGGTTGTCGTCATCCCTCCTGGATTCGAACCGAACCCCGGCTCGGTCAGACCAAAGCAGCCCAGCTTCTCGCCGGTGGCCAGCGCCGGCAGCCAGTGGTTCTTCTGCTCATCGGAACCGAACGTATAGATCGGATACATCACCAGCGCCGACTGCACGCTGACAAAGCTGCGAATGCCCGAGTCGCCCCGCTCCAGCTCCTGCATGACCAGGCCGTACTCCACATTCGACATGCCGGCGCAGCCGTAGCCCTCCAGGTTCGCGCCGAAGAAGCCGAGCTCGCCCATCGTAGAGACAAGCTCCCGCGGAAATCGTTCTGTGCGGAAGCACTCTTCGATGATGGGAACTAGATTGTCTTCAACAAAGTCGCGAGTCGTCCGCCGAACCAGCAGTTCATCCTCGCTGAAACTCGCATCCAGATTAAGAAAGTCGAAGCCCTGAAATTTAAACCCCATCGTGCACCTGCCGTTCCTGTGTGATTCGAAACAGCAAGGCTAGCAGATGAGGTTTAGGGGAGGGAACTACGCCGCCAGCCGGGCCTTCTCCTCCAGCAGGTGCAGAAGCTCCAGCTCCTCGTTGCGCAGCCCATGCGGCGACCTCTGGACAGCTTCTTTGACCTTCTTCTCGAAGGCCCGCGTCATCGCCCCGCCCATGTAGCTTTCGATCACCGCCGGATGCACATAGCATTTCCGGCACACGCTGGGCGTATTGCCCAGCTGCTCGGCCACTCGCGCGATGGCCTGCACCACGTTCTTCTTGACCTGCGTCTGCGTCTGGCAGGCGCCAAACTCGCGCAGCAACGCGCATGCCAGTACGGTTCCCGCCCAGGTGCGAAAGTCCTTTGCGGTGAAAGGCTCGTTGGTGATGGAACGCAGATAGTCGTTCACATCTGCCGCATCCACGCTGTGCTGCTCCCCGTTCTCGTCCACGTATTGGAAGAGCTCGTATCCCGGCAGATCCTGGCACTTCTTCACAATCCGCGCCAGGCGCCGATCGTTCAGGTCGATCTCATGCATCTTCCCGCTCTTGCCGCGGAATTTGAAGTGAACGCGCCCACCGTTGATGTCCACGTGCCGGTCTTGCAGGGTGGTCAGGCCGTAGGAGTGATTCTCCTTCGCGTACTCCTCGTTGCCAATGCGGATGAAGGTTGTTTCCAGTAGGCGCACAATAGCGGCCAAGACCTTGTTGCGTGGCAACCCCGGCAGCCCCAGGTCTTGCTCGACACGTTCGCGAATCACGGGCAGCGCCTGGCCAAACAGCTTCATGCGTTCATACTTGGTCTCGTCGCGTACCTCGCGCCATCGCGGATGATAGCGGCTCTGCTTGCGCTTGCGTGCATCGCGTCCCGTAGCTTGTAGATGGCCATTGGCAAGCGGGCAGATCCATACGTCGGTCCATGCGGGTGGAATCACCAGGGATCTGATCCGCTTCAGAGTCGCTTCATCCTTGATCGGCTTGCCATCCGGATCGAAGTAGCGGAAGGTCTTGCCGTGCTTCTTTCGTGTAATCCCCGGTTTCGTATCGGTCATATAGCGCAGGTGCGCCATCTTCGACGATTCGAGCGGATCCATCAAAACTTCTATTGTGCCCATGCCCGCGAAATAGAAACTGCGCTCCCGTTTGCTACGATGCCGCTCCCGGGCTAGGGGGTCGCTTCCGCACTCAATTGCCGAAAGCTATGCTGACCAGCTCTATTGAGGCAAGCCGCCGCTTTTGCCCGTGAACACGCGAACGGTGACGCGGCCCGCCGGCTTCTCCTCGCCATGCGCGATCCAGGTAAGTTCCTGCCAGCTCATTTCACCCCCGCGCGACGCCGTGATGTGCCAGGAGATCGGATAGCACTCGCCTCGGCGAACTGGATACTTCGTGGATGAGCTTTCGCTCGTCCAGCCGGAAGGCAACAAGGCTTCGACAGTCAACACCGCATCCTGCGGCGACTGATTGCAGGCCAGCAGCGGAATGCTCAGATGCTCGCCAAAGCCTGCGGCCACCTCCGGCTGCGGAAGCAGGGCCGCGACGTTCTCCAGCTGATGTGCTCGCAGCCATCTCCCATAAAATCGCCACGGATCGCCGATCCCCAACGAGAGCCCTGAGCTCTGAGAGAGTTCTTGCCCTAACGTGGTCGGTGCCGCAGAAGCCTTGGACTCTATGTTCTCGAACACATCCCCGGTACTCGAGCCTCCTACCAACGACTTTCCCAGAATGAGGTGCACCGGGTAGGAAAACGGCTTGAAGTCTCTCGTCTTCAGCGCCTCGGTGCCCAGGTATCCTTCCTGTGTTGCATACAGAGCCTGCTGCTCCGCTGCAATCTGGGCATAACTTATGTTCTGCGAAGGCGAGATGCCGGTTACCTCATACGTCGGCCCGTTCGCTTCTCCCAGCGGCCTGCGAAAGCTCGGCACCGTGCTCGCGTCGTGCCAATAAGGCGAGAAGACCTCAAACGCATCCGTAAAGAAGTAGAGCTTCTTGGCCTGCCATGCCTGCAATCCCTCCGTGAGTGCGTCTCGTGAGGGCGAAAGCTGCTCTGGGAACTGGTTCGGATCGGCAGAGCTATCGAAAGCTTCCGTCGCCAGGATGCCCGCGGCCTGATGATCTCCGTGATTCTCGCCGGCCACCTGATCGGGCAGCCAAGTCATCACGACCTCGGGTCGGGTCACGCGCACCAGGCGCACAATCTCCTCCAGCATCTTTCCGTGGCTCCAACCATCCAGCGAGCGCAACGGATTTTGCCCCGGCGTGTCGTGCTCACCCAAGAACCAAACATCCTCGATCCCGATACTATGCAGCGCCTGCCGTGCTTCAATCTGCCTTTCCAAACCAAGCGCAGCACCGGCAACCGAACCAACATTGTTCCCCCCGCCGTCGCCATTGGTCGTGTACACCACGGCGATGTGCTTGTGCTCGTCCAGTGCCAAACGCGCCAGGTAGCCGCCCACCATCATGTCGTCATCGGGATGCGCCACCACGAGCAGGACATCTGCCTTGAAGCGGTCATCGGGGCCGGCCAGCGCTGGGGCTGCCGTTTGCGGCCAACCGGTCCGTGTCAGCAGGGCGAAGCACAACAACAGCGGCAACAAAGGCTTGGTCATGCGGAGTGCATCCTTTGGAAGGGGGTAGTGTGCGTTGCCTACTCGAGAAACTCGTGTACGAAGGGATCGTCACTGTGCACCAGATCATGCAGTGATCCGTCGAAGATCAACCTTCCCTCGTTCAGCATCAGGAAGGTCGTGTTGGGATCGAACTGTCCCTCCGGCAGTGGCACCATGGCATTTTTCTCGTTGTCGAAACGATGCGTGCACATCGTGAATGCGTCTTGCAGACGGTGCGTCACCAGCAGCGAAGGTGTCTTGTAGAAGTCGCGCTGCTTCACAATCAGCTCAATGATCGTAGTCGAGGTCACCGGATCGAGCCCGCCGGTCGGAGAGTCGTACAGGAGCAGTTCCGGTTGCCGGATCAGCGCCCGCGCAATCGCCACTCGTCGCCGCATGCCTCCTGAGAGACTGCCCGGAAACAGGGAGAAGGTATTCTCCAGCCCCACAAAGCGCAGCGCCTCCATGACCCGCGAATCGATCTCCTCGTCCGGAACTCGTTCCTGAATCAATTGATAGGCCACGTTGTCGCGGACCGAGAGCGAGTCGAACAGCGCCCCTTCCTGAAACACAATTCCTGTCCTCAGGCGCAGCGGCAACAGGTCGCGTTCGCGCATGGTGGCGATGTTCTCGCCAAACAGAAAGATATCGCCGGATTGCGGCCGCACCAGCCCGTTCGCAGCTTTCAGCAGAACGCTTTTGCCCACCCCGGCGGGACCCAACAGGATACGCGTCTCCCGCGGTGCCACTGAAAAGCTGACCTCGTTCAGAACCGGAGGACCATCGAAGGAGATCACCACATCCCGGAAGGCCAGCACCGCTTCGCCAACTGAAGTTGGGCCAGCCGCCGCCATTTCGAGTGAAGTGCTCATCGATTGAAGATCGCCACCATCACCATGGAGACCATCAGGTCCACAAAGATGATGAAGACTGAAGCAAAGACTACGGCTTGAATGGTCGAGCGTCCTACGCCCTGCGTGCCACCGGTCGTCCGCATTCCGTAGAAACAGCCCACCGAGGCGATGATGAACCCAAACAGAAGCGGCTTTACTAAGCCCTGCAGAATGTCTGGAAAACGCAGATACTCGTATGCCTCTGAGAAATATTGCGTTCCATTCTGATGGTTCATGAAGACCGTGACCGCTGCGCCACCCAGAATGCCGCAAAAATCCGCCACGATCGTCAGGAAGAACAGCATGGTGACGGTTGCCACAATGCGTGGGGTCACCAGCTTGCGCATGGGATCCACACCCAGGGCGCGCATGGCATCGATCTGTTCGGTCACCACCATGGAGCCGAGCTCGCTGGCCATCGACGAGGCATTGCGGCCAGAAACCATGATCCCGGTCAGTACTGCCCCGAGCTCGCGAATCATCGACATCGCTACGAAGCGCCCGGTCACCGCCGTCGCACCAAAGGCTGCCAGCGTTGCAGCCGACTGCACCGCGAGTACGCCCCCAGTGAAAAATCCGGCGAAGATCACGATCGTCGCCGAACCCACCCCAATGATGTCGGCCTGCAGTACCAGGTCGGACCAATACACCGGCGGACTGAAAAAGTTCAGCACCGCACGCCACGCGAACAGGGAATAATCCTGCACCGTCAGCACAAGCCCTTTGGCGGCGCTATCGATCTTGTCAAATGCCATCGCGCGAAGAGTATTCCACAGAACCCGCGTCCTTCATTCCGACGCGCTGCTCTCCTGGACAGAATAGCGCATGGCCATGGGGTTCAGGTTTCGGTACGCCCCCACCCCAAAATCTCATCTTATCTTGAACCTGGAAACGACTCAGGCTACGGTTTTGCGCATCTTAATCACTGGCCCTGAGCTTCCTCATTCAGTGTGCCTTTGTAGTTCAAGAACTTACGGAGGGATGGGATGCGTTCTTTTCATCTGCGGTTGATTCTTGCCCTCGTCGCGGGAATCACCCTGGTGTCCCTCGCTTCCACTTATTTTGAAGTTTTGGCGCATAAACATGTGTTGCGCCGTGAGTTGGAGCGTCGGACAGGGTGGCTGGGCAACAGCCTGCAACCCTACATGGAAGCGGCGCTGGCCACCGGGAATACTCCCGAGATCACCGTCCTGAGCGCGGAGCTTCGCAGCCATGAGGAGGCCCTGGGCCTTGCCATCTATGACGCCCATGCCAATCTGCTGACCTCCGACGGCCCGGCCAATCTGTTCAATGCCTTGCCTCCCGGAACCGTGAAGATCGCCATTCGCCACGGCGCAAACTCCTCATTCTTCGGGCGCACGGACGGACACGACTACCTCGAAGAGGCCATCCCTCTGCACGTGGACAATCGTCCCGCCGGTGCATTGGTCATTTTGGAAGACGCCGGGTACATCCGCGCGGAGAGCGCCACGGTCTGGCGGCAGACATTCTGGAGGATTGTCGCCTCCGTCGTCCTGATCGTTGCCGTCACTATTCTGATGGTGCGCTGGTTCCTGATGGACCCCATGACTCGCCTGGCCGAGCGCCTGCGCCACCTGCGTATGGGGCACGTCGACCCCGAACTCGCCAACCGCGCCAAGGACCTGCCCATCTTTAGCTCTCTCGCGCGAGAAGTCGAGAACATCACGGAAAGCTTGATCGAGGCTCGCGCCGCCGCCGCTGCCGAAGCGCGATTGCGCGAAGCCGGAGAAAATATGTGGACCGCGGAGCGCCTCACCGTGCACGTGCGTCAGCACTCCGGCTCCAGCCGCATCTTCGTCGTCTCCAATCGCGAACCTTACATGCATGTGCGCCGCGGCCGCGAAGTCGAATGCGTCGTTCCTCCCAGCGGACTGGTGACCGCCATCGAGCCCGTACTGCGCGCCTGCGATGGCGTCTGGGTGGCACTCGGCAGCGGGAATGAAGATAAGTCCACCGTCGACGAGTTCGATCGCCTCCGCGTTCCTCCCAACGACCCTCGCTATACCCTCCGCCGCGTGTGGCTCTCTGCAGAAGAGGAAGCCGGATACTACGACGGATTTGCCAATGAGGGCCTCTGGCCGCTCTGCCACATCGCCCATACCCGGCCCATCTTCCGTGCCTCCGATTGGGAGAGCTATCAACGCGTCAACCACAAGTTCGCTCAGGCTCTGCTCGAAGAGATGGCCGGAGCCGAGAACCCCATCGTCTTTGTCCAGGACTACCACTTCGCTCTGCTGCCGCGCATTGTGAAAGC
>CBJOJD010000132.1:0-13130 GCA_966443485.1 uncultured bacterium
ATTTCCGCAAGTCAGTCAGCGGCATCGAGCCCGAAGCCTTGGCAGTATTGCAGAACTACGCTTGGCCCGGCAACATCCGTGAGCTGGAAAACGTGATTCAGCAAGCCATCATTCTGACTCCCGGCCATCGCTTGCGCCTGCAGGATCTGCCGGAGAACGTGCGCCAGGAAGCTTCTGCTGCCACGGACGAGAGCGCCCCAGACGGTTCCTTCGAACGGCAGATCCGCGATTTCAAGATCAAGCTCGCCGAAAACGCTGTCCGCGAGCACAACGGCAACAAAACACTGGCCGCGCGCAGTCTCAGTATCTCCCGCGCCTATCTGCACCGGCTCATTCGTCTCGCCGAACCGGAGATGATGGGAGAAGCCGATCGTTTTGATTCGGGAGCCAGCCTGCAACGCTATCACTGATCTGCACGGCCTAGGGTCACACGCTTCCGCCTATTGCAAAGAGCGCACCCAGCGCCGCTTCACTGCGGTGTTCTCTGCATGCGCAGATCCCGCAATGCGGCTTGAGCAGCGTTGAAGCCGCACATCCCATGTACGCCTCCGCCCGGTGGAGTAGACGCGGAGCACAAGTACACACCTGGGACGCCGGTGCGATAGGGATTCAGGGTTGGTCGCATGAACACCTGCTTCATGTTGAATGCTCCGGCATTAACGTCGCCTCCCACCAAGTTCACATCGGCAGCCTCCAGAGCCGCCGGGGTCCATACCCGCCTGGCGAGAATACAATCGCGGAATCCTGGAGCAAACCGTTCAATCTGCTCCTCGATCGCCTCGGTTCGGTCTTCGGTCGCGCCATTGGGTACGTGGCAATAGGCCCAGGCTACGTGCTTGCCCTGCGGCGCTCGGCTCGAATCGAAGAGCGATGGTTGCGCCAGCAGCACAAAAGGCCGCTCCGCCTGCTTTCCTCTCCAGACCTCCAGCTCTCCCGCGGCAATCTCGGCGAAAGTTCCCCCCACATGGACGGTCATCGCGCTGCGGCATTCCTCAGCCTTCCAGGGAATTGGCTCCGAGAGCGCATAGTCGATCTTGAATGCGCCTGGACCGAAGCGAAACTTCTCATAGATGCGGCACATCGCTGCACTGAGCCGCGAATCGGCAAGACTCAGCATCTGCCGCGGGGTCACATCACACATGGTGATCGCCCCCTCGGTCTCGAGATCGTCGAGCGACCGGATCCGCTGGCCGGTGTACAGCACTCCTCCGAACTGCTCCAGCCTGCTCACCAGCGCATTGGTGATCGCTTGTGCGCCGCCCTTAGCTACTGGCCATCCCACCGCGGGCCCAGTGGCAGCAAACATCAAGCCCACCGCGGCGCTCAGAGGCTGATTGAAGGGCAGCAAACCATGCGCGGCAAGTCCCGCGAAGAGTGCTTTGGCTGGTTCAGCCTTGAAGGCGCGCACCAACATCTCAGCAGTCTGCACCGCACGCCACCCGAATCGCGCCATCAACACTGGATGGCGAGGGACATGAATGGGCGGACGCAGCACGTCGCTTGCGAAATCCCACCAGCGCTCTGCGAAAGGTTGAGCCAGCTGATTCCACATCGCACCGTCCGTTCCCAGCACGTCCTCTTGCTCGGCCGGCGTGTGTCGCAGAGTCACTGCGGTTCCATCGTCCAGCGGATGCGCAGCCGCCGTCTCTCCGTGCACCCATTCCAGCCCCAGCTCCGCAAGCGGCAAACTCCGAAAGAAGGGCGATCCTGCACCCATGGGATAAACCGAGGATCCGAAGTCATGCAAAAAGCCAGGCAATGTGAGGGGCATCGTGCGCACCGCTCCTCCCGGCTGAGCTTCTGCTTCGAAAACCTCCACCTGCAGGCCTGCTTCCGCCAACACGATTGCAGCTGACAGGCCATTCGGTCCCGATCCAATCACATTGGCGCGCTTCATCCCGACATCTTCTCCGAATCAATCGTGTTGGGGCAAATCGTCCGCGGGCTGCACAATCGCAAATCGCCCATCCGAAGTTCGCTCAATTACCGGCGCATACAGCCCAAGCAGCTTGCGTCTCCACCAATTGCCCGTCGTTCGCTTCTCTTCCATTGACGTAAACCAGTATTGCCACAGCACGGCGCGCACATACTTCGGCGCGCCCGTCGGGAATGGATTGGAGCGAAAGAGATCAAGCACGTCAGCGTCATTCTCTAAAAGCTTCGTTTGCGTAATCGGCACAATATCGTTTTGCTGCCAGCTCCCTAACGAGGCAAACCAAAGATTCCAATCGAACCGTGGCTGATAGGGAGCGTAGATCCGCGGCGCTTCGTTGAGAAGCTGCGGCTTGTTGCGAAAGAGATATGGCCGCCAGTTCACGCCATCGTCCGATCCTTGGAACTCAATCTCGTACCGCCCTCGGGTCATGACTGCGAACAGCCCATATTGATTGGCGATACGGAACGGATCGAGCTTTGACGATGCTGTCGGCAAAGGACGAGGCAAAACCATATTCGCCATCTGCGCCGTTGTGGCATAGCCAATCCATGACAACATGACGCCGGACACAGCCACATTCAGCGCATGCAGAGCTCGACCCACGCCGCCCTGCTCCTCCGTCAGCACCGCGTCAAGTTCCGGCGGCCGCAATGCATTGGGCAGCACCCGTAGCCAATCACCGTCATCCACCAGCAAAAATCCCAGCGAGAGCACCAGATAATTCAAGAACGCATAATTTCCTGTAAGGATGACACCAATCTCCCACGGCGTAACGATCAGGAAGCAGATCAAACGTACGCGCCTGGGAAAGAAGACCAGGAAGACCAGCACAAACTCCATCACCAGGGTGCCCACCGCCGTAGCTGCCTGGAACCAGTGAGGCAGATGCTGGACATACCAGCCGATCCACGTGGGCAGCGGACCGTTTTGGTAGTACTCGTCCATTGCCGTCATGTCGCGCCACTGTGGATCGCCACTCAGGCGCTTCACCAAACCCGACTCAAAGTAGATGCGAAACCACTCCCACCGCAGCAGCCAAAGGCTCGCCCTCGACATCGGCGAGTGAACTCCCCACCCAGGTCTCAGACCACCCGGTGCCAGGAACAGCGCGATGAATCCCGCCTCGAGGAGCATGCCATCCGACTGATATCCAGAAAAGTCGCCGGCCGCCGCTACAAAGGACAAGAAGCACACCCAACAGATCGAGAGCGTAAGTCGAGGCCAGACATTCACGAAAGCCAGTACGGATGCAGTCAGCCCGGTCCACGTCACCGTCATGACGGCGGTTGAGCTGGAGGAGATCCAAAACAGCGACGGCGCGTGCCAATAGCGGGTACCACCGTAGTACTTCTCTACCGCATGCAAATAGTTCTGCGCCGGCAAAATGCCGCGTGGCCCAATCAGACCTTTGATTTGAAAGAGCAGGGAGAAGAACGCCGAAAAATAGATTCCAGCCAGAGCACGAAGAAAGATCGAACGGGCAATGATCGAGCGCCGAGGTCCGCGTCTCGGATCGAAAAGCAACCTCACCAGTCGAACGATCCACTTCATGGCTCATTGGAGGCCGAACGGCTCTAGGGAGATGCCAAGAACGGCGATCTACGTCTGCAACACCCAGTGCCCAGCCCCGGTGAAACCTTACTCCGTCTTCACCAACGTGGCAATCAGCCGATCCCGCCGCGCCAAAGCGATTTGATCGACCCGGCCCAGCCCTCTCACCCATGCCAACACGGCCCCGGCTCCCAAGAGCAGAAACAGCGGAAACACCAACCAGATCCGCTGCAGAGAGACGCTCAACGCGAAGACGGCGGCCCCGACGCCGAGCACCCCCAACTGAATCAGCAAAGCCAGAAGTCCGTTGGCCTGTGCACCGCGCTGCCGTCCGATACGACCCAGGTTCATTCGATAGGGCATGAGCAGCGAAAAGAGATTCCCCGTAGCCAGATAGACAGGAACCGAAAAAGCCAGCCACGCCAGGACCGCTGCAATGTCCATCGGCCCCGGCAGTCCGAATCGCCCGGCCGCCAGTGCGAAGACCATCACCACGTCCACTGCATAGAGCGCCGTGTAGAAAAGATTCTTCGCCAAGATCACGGTGCGCAACGGAGTCGGGGCGAGCAAAAGCATCTGAATCCCCGAACCCTCCGTACCCAGGTTGTTATAGAACATCTGGGTGAATCCCAAAGTCGTATACGCGGTGCACAGCAAGAGGCCAATCGGCAGGTTATGAAATGAGGCATTGCCCCGGGTGAACATGCTGGAGAAGATGAAGACCATCAGCAACGGCGCGCCCAGAGCATACAGCAGAGGCAGTGCACGCATCAGCGTGCGCAACTCTTTCTCCATCACAGCAGCAATCGGCCCCGAGCCATCCAGGAACCACTGCCCGCTGTGGCGCTCCGCCTTCTTGCGCGACGGAGCCTCGCCCAGGTTTTCGCCTCGATACTGTGCGCGCAGCCGGAGGGAGAGCACTCCGCCGGTCGCCAATGCAAACAGCCCCAGTGTTGCGCACTCCTCGATCGCGCCGCTCCAAGCTCTCATGCTGGCACTTTGCACGGTGCTCGCCGCCAGTCCAGGTGGAAGCCATTGCTGGACGCGGTCTGCCCGCTCCAGCCAGTGGTGCGCCTCTCTTTGCTCCTGCGGCGTCATGGATCTTCCCGTCGCCTGGCGCCTCAGGCCGGGGTTGAGGAATTGCAGGCCGATCAAAGCGATAAAAAATGCAGAGCTGATAATCTCCCGCGTGCGTCTTTGCGCCAACCAGCGATCGATCCATGCAAAGATCGCCCGAACCAACAGGATGTTAAACAGCGCAAACAGGCCCAAAGCCAGCGCTGCCGGTGCGGCCAGGGACGGTTCGGCAATCAGAATCCCCACCCATATACCCGCGCAGCCAAGGCCTCCCACGATGCTTGAAGCATCAACAAGCCCGAAGATCACGTGCAGCAGATAGTAGGCGCTGAAGGTCACCGGAAAGCGCAGCAACCCGCTGAGATCGTACTGCTCCTGGAAGGACGCCATGGTCACTGGAACGATCTGCCACACCAGGAACAGCGCCCACAGGACGAACGACAGGATCCCCCAGTTGTTCTTATGTACAGCGGCATAGCCGCCCGCTCCCAGCCCCAAGGCCATGCCCAGGCCCATGACCGAATACACAGCTCCCAGGGCAATCCGTGCTCCCAGCTCGGCGGCACCATGCATGGTTCGAACGCTGTGCCGAAAGGCCTGCCATCGCATGGCCGTCAAGGCGGCATACTGCCCACGCGAAGTTTTACCCCAAAGACTGGCACCGCGATAGGGCGGAGAATGTTCGCCTACGCTAGCCATGAGAGCTCCTGCGTGGGCTCCGTCTCCCCGGCGCCCACAATCGACAGGAAGATCTCCTCCAACGTCAGCTTCTGATCGGCAGCCCCAGGCAGGTTGCTGGCGACTCCCGCGCGCAGGTCTTCAAGAGATCCGTTCGCCACCAGCCGGCCTTTGCTAATGATTGCCACATGACTGCATAGACGCTCGACGATTTCGAGCACATGCGTGGTTAAGAATATCGTCGCCCCGCGCTGGATCATGCCCTGCAGCATCGCCTTCAGCATCCCCGCTGCCACCGCGTCGACGCCTTCAAAGGGCTCGTCGAGAAACAGAATCTTGGGACCGTGAATCACCGCTGCGGCGAGTGCCAGCTTCTTCTGCATGCCATGCGAAAAGTCCGTGACCAGCTTCTTGCTCTCATGCGCCAGTTGCATGAACTCCAGAAGCTCCTCCGTGCGCCGGTTGGTCGTGTGACGATCCAGGCCGTACATGCGGCCCACAAAGCGCAGGTATTCGGGAGCCGTCAAACGGCCCAGCAGCGCCATGCCTTCCGGCACGACCCCAATCTGCCGCTTCAATTCCAGAGAGCTTGCAGTGAATGGTTGACCAAGAATTTCAATCGTGCCGGAGCTGGGTTCCAGCAGCCCTGTCAACATCTTGATGGTGGTCGACTTCCCTGCCCCGTTCGGTCCCAAAAAGCCAAAGAACTGTCCGGGGGCCACACGCAACGTGACATCATCGACAGCCGTGAGCTCACCAAAAAGGCGAGTCAGCCCGCGAGTCTGAATGGCTGCGGTCTCCATGTGCAAGCCAGCATAGCAGGGACTGCCGGAGCGGCAGCTGTGATCAGGGACAGGGAATGAGGAATGCGGATGGAAACCGGGATCAATCCCCAGCCAGTCTCAGTTCCCATCCTTTCTTCTTAGACGGTCGCCGCGGCTTTAAGCGGATCATTCTCCCGGTCCGCGGTGTCCACAATCGCGGCCAGCTTGGCCGCCAGTTCCGTGCTCCACACGCCTTCCGGCGCGCGCCAGCTCCAATTGCCCGATGGCACCGCAGGAGTGTTCATCCGAGCATCCGAGCCGAGTTCGAGCAGATCCTGCACCGGCACGATCGCCAATTGCGCCACGCTGTTCTCAACGGCGCGGATCAGCGGCCATACCGGACAGGGACTGTGTCCGACATGCGGGAGATTCCCCAGGTAGGCGTGGACTGCTTCCTTCTCCGCCGAGTTTGCCACCTTCCACCAGCCCCGCGTCGTGTCATTGTCGTGAGTGCCTGTGTACGCAACGGTCTCCGGCGTGTAGCGATGCGGCAGGTGGATATGCGCCCCTTTGTCGCTAAATCCGAACTGGATCACCTTCATCCCTGGAAGGCCAGCCTCCAGCCGCAGGTCATCCACTTCCTTCGTGATCAGGCCGAGATCTTCCGCAACCAGTGGCAATGGCCCCAGCGCCTTCTCCAAGGCTCGGAACAACTCCATCCCGGGAGCCTTCACCCACTTGCCATTGATGGCCGTCTCTTCCTCCGCCGGGATCGCCCAGTAAGCCTCAAAGCCGCGGAAGTGATCCAGGCGAATGATGTCGTAGATCTCCCCGGCTCGGCGCATCCGCTGAATCCACCAGTCGAAACCCCGCCTCTTCACCACGTCCCAACGATAGAGCGGATTGCCCCATCTCTGACCCGTGGCGGAGAAGTAGTCCGGCGGCACTCCTGCCACTCGCGTCGGCTGCAGATCTTCATCCAACTCGAAGATCTCGGGATGAGTCCACACATCCGCCGAGTCCATGTTTACGAAGATGGCGATGTCGCCAAGGATGCGAATGCCTTCCTTTGTGGCCGCCTGACGCAGATCTTCCCACTGCCGGGCGAACGCAAATTGCAGCACTCGCTCAAGCGCCAATTCGTGACCGTGCTGGGCCACCATTTCCTTCAGCGCCTCGGGGCTGCGGCGGCGAACCGGCTCCGGCCACTGCACCCACGCCCCGGTGTTGTACTTCTTGCGCAACACAGCATAGAGTGCATAGTCATTCAGCCAATACGCTTCTCTTTGGCAAAATGCCTCGAATTGCTTCCAGTATTTCGAAAGCTTGGGATCGCGATGTCCGCGCTCCAGGAAGTTTCCTGCCGCTTCATAGAGCAGGGGCAGCTTGCGCTGTTCCACTTCCTCGAAGTTCACGTTTCCAGACCGGCCCGCCAGCCCCGCAATGCGCTCCCCTGCGATCCAGCCCCAGTCGGATAGAAACTCCAGGCTAACCAGGTATGGATTCCCTGCAAATGCGGAGGAACCGGCGTACGGAGAGTTCCCGTACCCCGTAGGGCAGAGCGGCAGCACCTGCCAAAGATGCTGCTTGGCCGTCACTAGAAAGCGAAGGAAGTCGTAGGCGGCCGGGCCTAAGTCGCCGATCCCCCCATAGGAAGGCAGGGAGCTGATATGCAGCAGGATGCCGGAGGATCTCTGGAATTCCATGTCTGTATTATCCGATGCCATTATGCACAAATTGCTGCCTCCCACCCGGTCCCGTGACAATCCGAATCGCGCAAACCCCAGCGGATCTCCTGAATTTGCCGGAATCCGGTTGCGCGGAAGCGGAATCGGGCGGCTACAATGGCTGAGTCCATCGCGCAAGCTTCAGCTGGCCGCGAAATTGCTCCCTGGGGATATCACTTGCAAAGACCAATTCGTGCCCTTTTGCTCTCAGGAATGATATCGGTACCATTCCTCACCCTGCCTGCCACTGCCCAACCTGCTCCGCCCGCTCCTCTCACCCTCTCCTCCGGATGGCAACTCGCGGACGTGGCCAAGGTGCCGCAATCAGGCAGCCTGGTCGCCACTGATGGGTTCGACACCAAGGGCTGGTACACCGCCACCGTGCCCGGAACCGTGCTCACTTCGCTGGTGAATGATGGAATTTATCCCGATCCCACTTACGGCGAGAACAACCGGCCTGAATCCATCCCCGAAAGCCTCAGCCGCACCTCTTATTGGTACCGCACCACGATGGAGGTGCCCGCCAACTACGCCGGCAAGCATATCTGGCTGAACTTCGATGGCATTAACTACTCGTCAGAGGTGTGGGTCAACGGCAAGCAGGCAGGCACCACCCGCGGCGCCTTCATCCGCGGCAAGTTCGATATCACCAGCATGGTCAAGCCGGGACAGAAGGCAGTACTCGCCGTGCTGGTCTCTCCTCAGCCTCACCCCGGCACCTCGCACGAGCACATCCTGCGCACCGGCATGGGACCCAATGGCGGCGAGTCCGCCATCGACGGACCAACTTTCCTCTGCACCATCGGTTGGGACTGGATCCCTGCCATCCGCGATCGTGACACTGGCATCTGGCAGAAGGTCTACCTCTCTGCCTCCGGACCGGTGCTGGTGAAAGAGCCTCTGGTCACCACAGACCTGCCTCTGCCCAGGACCGACTCCAGCGACATTGCCGTCCAAGCGACTGTGGAGAACGTAACCGACCAGCCCCAGAAAGGCGTCCTCAAAGGCAGCATCGAGAACATCTCCTTTGAACAGCCCGTGGAGATTCCCGCCCACGGCAAGCAGGTCGTCAAGTTCGATCCCAAGACCACGCCGGCCCTGCACGTCAACAACCCGCGCCTATGGTGGCCCAACGGTTACGGCCCGCAGAACCTCTACAGGCTGCACCTCAGCTTCGAACAGAACAGCCAGTCCAGTGACATGCAGGATCTCTCCTTCGGTGTCCGCAAGATCACCTATTCCGTACCCGATACGGACACCCTCACTATCTCCGTCAATGGGGTTCGCGTCTTCATCCGCGGCGGCAACTGGGGACTCGATGAAGCCTTGAAGCGCATTCCTCGCGAACGCCTGGAAGCTGAAATTCATCTGCATCAGCTCGCCAACCTCAATCTCATCCGCAACTGGGTTGGCCAGAGTACGAGTGAAGACTTCTACGAGCTCTGCGACAAGTACGGCATTCTGATCTGGGACGAGTTCTTCCAGCCCAACCCCAGTGACGGCCCCGATCCCACCGACCTCGACACCTACATGGCCAACGTGCGCGACAAGATTCTGCGCTACCGCAACCATCCCTCCATCATGTTGTGGTGTGCTCGCAACGAAGGCTTTCCGCCCAAAGAGATTGACGACCGCCTCCGCGTGCTGCTGGCCGAGCTTGAGCCTACCCGCCGCTATCAACCCAGTTCCACCTCAGGTGCCGGCGTGCGCTCCCATGGCCCTTATCACTGGCGTGAGCCTCGCGAGTTCTACAAGATCACGGACGATTACTTCAAGACGGAGACGGGCAGCATGTCCGTTCCGACGTTGGAGTCGATCCACGGCATGATGCCCCAGAAGGACTGGGAGACCATCAACGACGATTGGGCCGAACATGACTTTGCCCATGGCGCCCAGGAAGGCGACAAGTACCCTGATATCCTGGCCAGCCGCTACGGCAAGGTGGCCAACCTCGCCGACTTCACACGCAAGGCCCAGCTGATGAACTTCGAAGCCTATCGCGCCATGTACGAGGGCCGCCAGGCACAGATGTTCCATCCCGCCACCGCGATCATCACCTGGATGAGCCATCCCGCGCAGCCCAGCTTCGTGTGGCAGCTCTATCACTACGATTTCGAACCCAACGCGTCTCTCTTTGCCGTGCGTAGTGCGGGCGAGATGCAGCACATCCAGTTCAACCAGGCCAACGGCGAAGTGCAGGTCGTCAACAATCTGCCCGACGCCCTCGAGAACGCCTCAGCCCATATTGCCGTCTATGACCTCGACGGCACTGTGGCCTATGAACACGACGCGCACTTCACAGCAGCCCCTTCTGCCACCACCACCGTCGGGCCGTTGGATTTCCCTTCAAAGCTCTCGAATGTGAACTTCGTCAAGCTCGACCTCAAGAACGCCGCGGGCAAGCTGCTCTCCAGCAACTTCTATTGGCGCGCGAATCTCGAGCACCCCGATGACCTGACCGACCTCAACAAGCTGCCCACCGTCACCTTGTCCGCCCAGGTGGAACGCAAAGATGAGAATGGCCAGGCGCACATTACCGTAACCCTGCGCAATCCGTCGCACGATATTGCGCTGATGGCTCACGTACAGCTCCATCGGCACAACCATCATCAGAACAGCGGCGACCGTGTCCTTCCCGTCTTCTATGACAACAACTATGTGTCGTTGGTTCCCGGCGAAAGCCGCACCATCCACATCGAAGCCGATCTCGACAAGCTGCATGGCCAGGATGCATTAGTCCTGGTTGACGGCTGGAACATTGACGTTACTCCGGCATCCGCCGCCGGTGTCGCCATTGCGCCGAATGTTGAGGCTCAACCCAACCACTGGCCAGTAACGGGCCTGCCCTTTCAGACTGTGGCATTACGCTAGCGCTCGCGTGTTCTGATTCCCCGGGTCTCGCTCTGAGACCCGGGAACCACTTCCAACCAGCCCGTCTTACTTCTCCTCTCACCCGACGACCGCTGACCTTCGCGCTGACTACATCGACAGGCCGGGTGACTCCCCCCTCCCCCAATCCCTTTGCGCTTTGCAGTTGCCAGGCATCTAATGTTCCTGAATGTCGCTCGCGGAGGGACACACCATGCTGCAACGCATCGCAGTCTGGACGCTGCTCGGGGCAATCGTAGCTGGCGCCTGGGCGCTTCTCAGCTTCAACCACGCTTGGTTCAACGCCTTGCTGCCGGTCGGCATCATCACCATGCCCGTTGGCTTGCTGGGAAGATCGACCCACCTGGCCATGACCTACCGGCAGGCCATTCTGTACAACGCGCTGAGTTACGCGTTGATCGGATTGATCGTCGAGCTCCTGCGCCAGGCATATCGCTCCTCCCGGTTGAGATTGCACAAAGGATAAAAGCAACTTGCAAGACCCGGCCGCTGATGCCGTCCGTCACCGGTCGGCCCTACGGGCAATGAAAATCAAAGGCTTAGCCGGATCCATCTCTCCCGGACGGCGGCACCAGACCTTCAGCGCAAAGGCGGAGATCTTCTTCTTAAGCCATGTTTTAGGGCTCTTCTCGCCGCGATTCACAGTAATATAGGGGGAGGCAGTCAACTCCAGATCCTTCCTTGTTAGGTGTTCTGCGCAATTCTCTGATAAACTGGAGGTTCTGAGTTCAACCGCAGGAAGAAGCCATGTCAATCCATCCAGTAATGCAGCGCCTCGCCGATAAGCTGAAGCGCACCGATCTCCCCGATTTCGTGCCCGGCGACCAGGTTCGCGTGCAGGTCAAGATCAAGGAAGGCGATAAAGAGCGCCTGCAAGCCTTTGAGGGTCTGGTGATCGCCATCAACCGCGGACCCCAGGGCACCTTCACCGTGCGCAAGATGAGCTTCGGCCAGGGCGTCGAGCGTATCTTCCCCTTCAACTCCAAGGTTGTGGACAAGGTGGAGAAGATTCGCAGCTACAAGGTGCGTCGCGCCAAGCTCTTCTACATCCGCGGACTGCGCGGCAAGGCCGCCCGTCTCAAGGAAGTCGAGCGCGAAGTGGCCGCCAAGGCCTAGCCTCCGCTTCTCATCTTCAACACAGCCCTGGCTTCGGTCAGGGCTGTTCTATCTTCGGCCAACAAAAAACGCCGGCACCCTCGCCGGCGTTTTTGCGAGCACACTGCTCTAGTGGCCGATGTGCTGAAGCACGTTTTCCACCAGATGATCGGCGTTATCGATCCGCTCCAAAATGCGCTGTTTCAAGCCGGGCGCATGCCCCCACTCTCCCTCTGACCCTACATCCTCCTTCGCCTGATGACCCAGGTCGAGAGCCTTGTGGATACGCTCGGCCAGAGGAGCCTTGTAGTTGACCGCCTCATGATCGTTGATGCCCTTGTGGTCATCGATTCCCGCGCCCACAATCTCATGCATCGCAGCCTCGATCTGGCGGATCGCGTTCTCAGAGTCCGGATCTACCTTCTTGCCGTCATCCCAACGGTTGAGGTAAGCGCGCATCAGACGCAGGTGCGTCAAAGCGTGCATATATCCGGAGTGGTTTGCGTGGTCTTGCGCGGACGATGGAACGGTGCCTGCCGTCAAAAAGGCGCCAAGCGCGAGGGCAAGGAACAAGGGCTTGCGAGATTTCATCGAAGTTCCTCCTGGGGAAGTTGCGGTCGGGCATGTTTTGCCCGACACGTGGGCCAGTATTTCATACTGGACACTTGAACCTTGTAAACCCTGGCGCAATTCCCAAGTTGTGGCCCAATCAATCCCATCCGGCCGGGTTTCGCATTTCCTCTGGTCCGCAACGGCCAACTCTCCCTATACTGAATGCATGGCTAAACCCCCAGTCTGCGGATGGAAACTGGAGAATGCTGCGCGCAAAGCCGGCGCGCTCCGCATAGCAGGGGTCGACGAGGTGGGGCGCGGACCGATGTTCGGCCCGGTCGTCGCCGCAGCCGTCATCCTGGCTCCGCGCTGCCGGCTGGAAGGTCTGAACGACTCGAAAAAGCTCTCCGAAAAGAAGCGTGTACAGCTTGACATCGAAATTCGCGCCAACGCGGTAGCCTGGGCCATCGCCGCCGTTGATGTGGAGACCATCGATCGCATCAACATTCGCAATGCGTCTCTGCTCGCGATGAAACGCGCCGTCGAGCAGCTGGCCCTCACGCCCGATTATCTACTCATCGACGGCGTCGATACCATCGACTTCCCCTGCCCGCAGCAATCCTGCATTCAGGGCGATGCCACGAGCTTCTCCATCGCCGCTGCCAGCATTCTCGCCAAGGTCTACCGCGACAAGCTGCTAGTGGAGCTCGATGGCCAGTTTCCCGGATACGGGCTCGCAAGCCACAAGGGCTACTGCTCGCCAGAACATCGCGCCGCCCTCGCCCGCCTCGGCCCTACCCCCCTGCATCGCAAAAACTGGAGCCCGGTGGCACAGAATATGCTGGAGTTTCCCCCGGTTGT
>CBJOJD010000133.1:0-13130 GCA_966443485.1 uncultured bacterium
CCTTGAGTGACCAGACCTGCGAACCGATTCAGCCCTTCCGTGGTCACGGTGGTCTCGACGAATGCAGCTTGGATGCCGAGGCGCGCCGCTTCCTCCGCGATGGGTGGCCGGTTAGATGTGACAGCCACTCCGCCCTCCTTCACCCGCTCGTACGAAGGCTCGATCGTGTCTCCGCCGATCAGGTTGACAACGGCATCGACCTGGGGAGTGTCCTCGGGCTTCTGCTGAGAGAGGTCGATGACCTGCTCCGCACCCAGTTGCTTGAGGGCTGCTGCCTGGCTCTGCCGTGCCCTCGCAATGACGTGAACGCCAGCGTTACGCGCCAACTGCACTGCCAACGAACCGACACCGCCTGCGGTGCCCAGAATCAGCAGCGTCTGTCCTGACTTGATCTTGGAGAGTTCCAGCATCTGCATCGCTGTCTGGCCGACCAGCGCGATGGCCGCAGCTTCTTCAGCGGAGATGGCGTCAGGCCGGTGTGCAAGATTCGCAGCATTGAGTAACACGAACTCGGCGTAAGCTCCGGCTTCTCTCGTATAGCCAAACACTTCATCGCCCACCTTGAAGTCCGTCACGCCCGCACCCACGGCTGCAACCCTTCCAGCGACATCGCCGCCAGGAGACCAGGGAAACTGCAGTTGAAAGACCTGGCGCAGATAGCCCATGCCGCGCCCGGGTCCACTCCATTCATGCTAGTGAAGTGGTTCTCAACCAAGACCTGGTCCGCCGCCGGGGAGGGAACTGGGGCTTCGTCAAGTTGGAGTGGGGCTGCATAGTCGTTGATGTGTAGTGCTTTCATGGTCTTCTTCTTGTGCCCTGGAACCTGATGGTTCGCGCTGCTCGCTGCTGGCCGATGCCGCGGCGGCTTGCTGTACGAACGCTTCGTTGGTCCATAGTCCGTCTCTCGTCCTGCCGCCATAACGCTGCCGGTACGATACATGAGACGCGGAGCTGTAGAAGGACGAGTCAACCTTTGGTGGAAACCATCATTCCACTGTTGGAATGGACCAAAGAACCTTGGACATTGAGAGCCACAACAGCAGAAGTCGTCCGCCGGCTACTTGTGGTGAACGGTTGCCTTCGCCAAGGCGCTGTCGAAATTCTCCTTCATAAAAGGGATCAGCTTGCGCACGCGTTCCGGTTGAAGGTCCGACGGAGTACTGCATAGATCGATCAACCGTAGTAGTCAAACCCGAGCGACCTGTGGCTCCGGTTCTGTGTACCTGGTCGGGTTGCTCGTCCCGCCCGCTTCGGTTGTTTCCAGAAGGGTCACCACTTCACCTTCCTCATTGCGAAGCAACAGGAATGATTTAAAGCCGAGCTCCGCGTAATCGAGGAACGCAGGGTCTCCCGGCATCGCAAAATAGAAGCGACACCCGGCGAGTGGTGCAATCAACTCGCATGGCTCGCCGCAATCCGATCTCCGGAAATAGAAGGTATTAAGCTGTGGGTTCAAGTCGGTGATCTTCACCCAATCCGCCGTTCTTACTCCTTGAATCGCTCCACAGAGCCAAATGCTACGGCCGATCGCGCGGCGCGAATCCGGAATGCTATGCGCGCCAGCACTTCCAATCTCTTCTATTCTTCAACCATCTCCTGGTGCAAATGCTGCATTCCGCAATCCTGCTGATATGCGGGCCGAAGCTCGACGAAAGCTCATCGAAGATTCAGCCCATTCGCTAGGCAGCGGTCTTGGTGGTGGCGGCGAGAATCGCTTTCACTGCATTCACCATCCGGTTGGCGTGGTCTGAAATCTCTCTCGTTGCCGCCGTCTGCTCCTGCATAGCTGCGGCTACGCTGTTCACGTATTGGCTCACCTGCGTCACGCCTGAAACAGTGCTTTGCACTCGATCTGCCACCCGGTTGGAGATGGCATGCACACTCGCGATCTCTTCCCCGATCTCATGTGTAGCCTTGGCGGTCTGGTCGGACAGGGTCCTGACCTCCTGCGCCACGACGGCAAAGCCTTTCCCGGCCTCTCCAGCGCGAGCAGCTTCGATGGTGGCATTCAGCGCCAGCAGCTTGACTCTTCCAGCAATCTCTCGAATCAGTTCGATGATGCGTTGCATCGACTTCATCGACTCCACCAGGTCAGAAGCCTCGCGTCCGGAGGCTTCTGTGCTGTTCATGATCTGCTCAGTCGCCTGGGAAGACAACTCCATGTTTCTGCCGATCTCTGCGATCGAGCAGGAGAGCTCCTCAGTTGCCGATGCAACGCTCTCCGCTGTGCTCTGCGAGGTCTGAGTCTGCCCAATGATGGCGGTCAGATCCGAGGCGAATTTCACTACTTTGAACGGCCTCCCATCCGCGTCGAAGATGGGATTATAACTTGCCTGAATCCAGACCAGCTTTCCATTCTTTCCCAGCCGCTTGAACACGCGGGCATCGGGGCGGCCTTCGCGCAGTGCTTGCCAGAACGCCTTATACGCCGGGCTGGCAGCTTCGTCTGGGTCAACAAACATGCTATGGTGCTTGCCCAGAATCTCAGAGAGTCCATAGCCCATCAACTGAAGAAAATTATCATTGGCGGTCAGGATGTTGCCCTGCAGATCGAATTCAATCACCCCCTGCACGCGCTGAATGGCTTCTATCTGGCCGCGGTAATTGAGGTTGATCAACTTTTCCCGGGTGACGTCCGTAGCAAACTTGATTACATAGAGGAGCTGCCCGTTCTGATCGAAGACGGGATTGTAGCTCGCTTGCAGCCATACCGGCTCACCGTTCTTTGCAATGCGGCGAAACTCCCCACTGACAAACTCACCGCGCATCAGCTGCTGCCAGAACTCCCGGTAGGCTGGGCTCTGCGCGTAATCGCGATCCACAAACATGCTGTGATGCCGACCTACGGTCTCATCGTGGGTGTAGCCCATCACCTTCAGGAAGTTGGCATTGGCATCGAGTATCGTGCCATCCAGCCCAAACCGGATAACGGCTTGTACGCGGTTGAGAGCTTCCAATTGCGCGTTGATTTCCGCGGACCTTTGTTGCTTCGACACATTTTCAGCCACCGAGGTGGATACACTGACGGCTCTGAAAAGCTTCAGTTTGGCAAGCATGTTGCTTAGTTCTCCTTCAAAATGCAATGGTGTCGACGCAGGGAAGACGGCCGGCGCACTTCTATCTAGAGTCTCTATCGGCTAGTCAGCTTGTAATAACTACTCGTAGAGATGCCAAGGGATCCGTTACCGAAGTGTCAGTGGGAGGGTATCTCTGGATTTAACCGGCAAACGGCATCGCTAAATCGCTTCATCTCCGGACCCATGGTCAGATCGTTGCCCACAGGGGAGTCCCGGATTCAGGCTGGCCGCAGCACCCGAGCGTTCCAGGGGATCACGGCGGTCACAATCTCCAGCTCCGTTCTCGAAGCCTGCACAGCGTCCCGACATGCCGCAAGAGACAGCCTGTTATCAATTGCGACCAAAATCGCCGAAGCAGCCGCACTCTCCTCTGAGCTGCGTTTCAGCCGCTTCAGGGTGATTTCAACCTGCAGCGTGTGGCGCACCCATTCCGCACGCACCTCGGCAAGCTAAGTTGACTGCCACATCAAGACGGCGAAGATGACTGGAATCGTAGGCACAAGTAGGAGTCTGCGAGGGTTGTCAGGTGGATCGGTCTGGTACGAAGCAGCTCCGTTAGTCGGACCGTTGTCTCCCTAAGTTCCCCTATCGGCGTCGCAATGGTTCCCGTGATGTTTCAGCGTGGGGCGATTGGACCAAAGGGGAAGATGAGGAGAAGCGATTGAGGGCGAGGTTAGTGCTGAGGTTAGGCTCCGATGGGCGCGATGAGGCCCTCCTGGATCGCGTGCAAGGTCAGCGAATCCTGCGGCCGACCGATTTATTGCCGTGATCTTCGCCTCGGAAGGCGCTTTCAGCCCTCTGAGGCTGGCATGCACGGCAACGCTCGCGCCGCGCATGCTTGTTTACGAAGGTTACTCCAACTACTCCACTGAGCAATTCTGGTGAGTTAGTCAAAGATCACAGTCTTGTTTCCGTAGCACAGGATGCGCCGGTCGAGATGCCAGCGCACCGCCCGCGACAGCACGATGCGCTCCAGATCCCGCCCCTTGGCCACCAGGTCTTCCACCTGGTCGCGGTGCGAGATGCGCGCTACATCCTGCTCGATGATGGGCCCGTCGTCCAGCACCTCCGTCACGTAGTGGCTGGTGGCGCCGATCAGCTTTACTCCTCGCGCATGCGCCGCGTGATAGGGTCGAGCTCCGGTAAATGCTGGCAGAAACGAGTGGTGCACATTGATAATGCGGGCGGGATAGCGGGCCACGAATGCGGGAGACAGCACCTGCATGTAGCGCGCCAACACAGTCAGGTCGATCTTGTTCTGCTCCAGGATCGCCAGTTGCCGCGCCTCTGCCTCGCCGCGAGTGGCCGCAGTGACCGGCACAAATTCAAAGGGAATCCCGTAGAAGGCGGCCAGCGGCTCCACATCGCGGTGGTTTGACACAATCACTGGAATATCGCAGCGCAGTTCGCCGGTCCGCCAGCGGTGCAGCAGGTCGGCCATGCAGTGCAGGTAGTGGGAGCAAAACAGCGCTACCCGCGGCCGGTGCGCGCTCGAGGTCAGGCTCCAGTGCATATCGAGTTCTGTGGCCATCGGTGCAAAGGCCCGCTCGAACTGCTCCAGGTTGAAGGCCTCACCATTTCCGCTGCCCAGTGCCCATTCCACCCGCATGAAGAACAGGCCCAGTGACTGGTCCCGATGTTGGTCGGCATGCAAGATGTTTGCGCCTTGCTCGTAGAGCATCGACGACACTCGTGCTACCAGCCCGCGCCGATCCGGGCAGTCGATCAACAACACTGCGGAGTCTTCCATACATCCAGACTACGGCAAGCAGCTCTCCACGCGCACAGCGGAAAAGTTCAGCTCAATGAATCGAATAGTTTCCGGATGCCACCTCGCTGGCGTGAGCACCGGTCGAGATCGCTATCGCACGAATCGTCTCTGTACCGGTCAAAACGATTCGACCGTGGTACCAGTTGGACTGTGTGGTTGGGGTCGAACCGTCTGTGGTATAGCGTATGGTTGCGGTGGGAATGGCATCTGTGATCGTCACCGTCTGACCTGCCGGATAGGTGCCTGGATCGGGGCTGATAACCGGCGTGGGTGTTTGAGCCAGCACGTAATACCATGCATAGGATTGGCTGATCACAGTGGTGCCTTGGCCGTTGGGCCCCGCAATCGCCCTCACCATCGTCCCTGGCATCGTCAGCTCGATCGGTCCCGTGTAGACAGGGGACGAGGTAGTAGGAAGGCTTCCATCCATCGTGTAGTAGATAGTCGCGCCAGCAGAGGAACTCATACTCACTTGTACAGAACCGATGTAGGATCCTTCCGCCGGTGAAAAGGCGGGAGCGGCAGGAATCACATCGGCCAGGATGCCGGCGTTGCTGACCGAAAACGAAGAGTCACCGCTGTAAAAAGCCTGAATCAGGTTGGAGCCGTACTTGAGGTCTGAACTCGCAGTGAACTCGGCCGTACCGGCAGAGTCGAGCGGGATAGTCGCAGTCTTGACTCCATTCACGACAAAGGTAACGCTGCCTGTTGGAACGGTGTTGGTGCCGTTGCCAGTGACCGTGGCGACGTACGCGCTCGGTTGCCCGAAATCGACAAGCGTGGCCAGGAAGAACTGATTGGGGTTGTAGGCGCCGGGCCCCGAGGCCGACACCAGCGATGTGGTCGTTCCGGTGGTAGGGGTCGGAGAAGCCAAGGCCAACTTGGTCACAAACCCATTGGGCGTGAACGAGGCCTGCCTCAGCTGGATGGTGTTCAGATGGGAATTTTTGTTGATGGTCTGGACCGCGCCCAAGGTCACTGGAAAATCGTAGGAAGTCGCGGTGCCTGCCACATAAGCGTTTCCCGCGCTGTCTATCGCCACCGCCGAAGCTCCGTCCCCGGTCACACCAAACCCGGAGCCAGCAAGGAATGTGGAGTAGAGCAGGGCGGTCCCAGTTGGGTTCAGCTTACTGACGAACGCCGCCCCAATCTCCGCGCCGCCCAGAGGTGCCGTCTCGAATGCTCCAGGCGTAGTCGGGAGATCTGTACAGGTTGCGGTATAGCCATAGAGGAACGATCCGCCCGTGTACCCGGCCACCACTGCATTGCCGTCGCCGTCAACCGCAATGCTATCTCCCGTGCCGCACGCAATGGTCGCAGAGTAATCGAGTGCCGTGCCGTCAGCATTCATCTTAGTAATGAATCCGGCTGGTGTTGATGACTGAATCGCTCCCGGCGTTACCGGAAAACTGGCTCCGGGTGCACCTGTCACATAGGCGCTCCCGGATGCGTCCACTGCGATCGCTGCTATCCCCGCATTGAAGTACGTCGAGTAAAGCAAGGCCGAGCTGCTCGGATTCAGCTTGGTGATGAAGCCACCGTCGTCTTGAGTGAGATATGCCCCGGCCGTGGTTGGAAAGTTCTTCGACGAGGTGCTCCCGGCGACATAGACATCTCCTCCGCTGTCCAACGCGATGCCTTGCGCAGAGTCGCTCGTGCTGCCGCCGAGATAGGTCGAAAAAAGCAGGCTCGTCCCGCTGCCATTCAATTCCGTAACGAACGCCGTGCCGGATGTGGCTAGGTTCGCAGTCTGGAACGCTCCCGCAGTTGTGGGGAAATCGTGCGAGGAGGTCGAACCCGCCACGTAGGCATTTCCTGACCCGTCCACTGCAATGGCATTCGCAGACTCTCCGCCGCTCCCGCCCAGGTACGTGGAGTAGATGAATCCCGATCCCGATGAATTCAACGCCGCTACGAACCCGGTGCTTCCGCTGTGAGCCGCGGTCTGGAAGGCGCCGGCGCTAACCGGGAAGCCACCTCCCGCTACTCCGGTCACATAGGCATCTCCCGCGCGATCTACCGCGATCGCCGTAGCGTAGGCGCCGCCTGTTCCACCGAGATAGGTGGAATAGAGGAGCGCGGTCCCTGTCGGATTCAGCTTGGCCACGAATGCGTTAATGGGGTCATCGACACTGGCCGCCTGATTCTTCTTCTGTAAGGCATTGCGGATTGGGAAGTTCGAAGAACTCGTGACGCCGGCTACGTAGGCGTTCCCAGCGGCATCCGCAGCAATGGCGTTAGCACTATCCCCGAGGAAATCGTTAGCGCCCGTCCCGCCTAAATAAGTGGAGTAGACCAGCACCGGGTCGATGATCAGGGGTTGGGATTGGTTGTAGCTGCCCAACGCAAAGCCGACCGAGTGATGGGCCAAAAGGACAAAGCGTCCCGCAATGGATTGACGATGCCCATCGGTTTCCTGATAGACACTCGGTTGATGGAATACGACCTGGCCATTTCGGGTGGAGACGGAGAGTTGTCCGTGGGCACCGACGGCAAGCTTGACCGCTCCGGCAAAATGCAGGCGTATGGTTTTCGGATCGGCGTTTGGCGAAACCACGAAGTCGTATTCGAGCTGTCGCTGGTTTCCGTAGTAGACCAGATCCACACCCGGATATACCCCTGCGAACTTCACCTTGGCGAAGGTAGCAATGTCGGTGCGCCATCGGGAAGGATCGCTCCCCAGCAGGTAATTCACCTTCCCTGGCAGCATGTCCAAACCAGCAGGCTGGGCACCCGGATTCGCGCCCCGCAACTGCATACGAAGCACCCCACTATCATTCGCGACGCGCGGTGACTTTCCCGGTGTGTGGGAACTTAGCGGTGTTCCACGACCGTGCAACGCCAGCACGGCTTCCGTACTAGAGAGAAAGACTCCGTATCCTGCGCCGCGCGCCAGGAAGCGGACGCGCGGGTCCGTCTGGCCATGATTTGCCTCAAAGTCCATCGGTAGTCTGGCGTAGTCGTCAGTGACTTGCGGGGAAGCGGCCGATTCGGAATGCTGCGCCGTCGACTGCGCGAGAGCTGCGAAGGCGCTTGTTAGTCCTACAATAGCGGCGATCAACAAGGCTCTCCGTGCGGATGAGTCATGCGTCATGGAAGACCCCCAATGGCAATCCAGCGGGAGTTCTTCTGCACTGAGTGAGTTCGGAAGATGATGCGGCAGAAGAGAGGCGGCCTCGCCGGCTTGCGGGAACATGTGCGCCCGATCGAATCGGGGTTTGAGAACAAGGCTCAACGGCGAGCGAATCGCCGCAATTCGAGGATTCTGGTACTGCCGGATAGGAAAGAGCAGTTGAGAAACAGCGAGCCTTTTGTCAGAGCACGAACGGTCTCAGGCAAACCCAGGGGAGAGGTCCGCTGAAACTACGCGCCGCCTCGAACTTTCTTTGTGGTCACTTCTGTCGATTCGCAGAAAGCAGACGGGAAGCCGGTCCGATGGGATTCAACGAACCGGCACGGTCAGGCTAGCGCCGTTCTTGGCCGAGGTCAAGAAGATTGGGACGAGATGGTGGGGCGGGGCGTTGCTAGCTCAAAGAGAACGCCCCCGTAAAGCCCCGAGGATGCTTCGATTAAGCCGCGGTATCCGTCCGCGCCGTGGTCACGCCGGAGTTCAACTGCCGGCGCAGGCTGCCGGCCAGATCGGCGACCACACGCAGGCGCTCGGCGATGGGCGAGGAAGCGTCGCTGCCGGAGAGCGCAAGCTCGGAGTGAAGCAGCAGCCCTGCGACCGTGGACTTCAGTTCCGTCTCAATGGCCTTGGCTGCCGCGCGCCGCGCCGCTACCTGCTCGCGTTCCCGGCGATGCAGCGCCGCACGAATGTCCCGCACCAGGCGCGAGGCGCCGGAGAGAGCAAAGTTGATCTGCAGGGGAATGGCCAGACCCGAGCGCTCCCAGATCGCCTCCGCCGCCGAGGGATCGCAGTCGGCGATCGTTTCGTCCACCAGGATGGCTACATACTCCTTCTGTCGTAGAAGGGCGAGCGCCGTCTTGCGGCCATCGGCCACGTCCACTTCCATTCCCAGTTGTTTGGCCACCACGTCGGCGCAGTTGCGCGCTCCTTCAATTCCCGTCACCATCAGAACGCTCATCGTGAACTCCTTGTCACATCCGCGGTGTACTCACCGCGCAGCACGGCCAGTGTTCTGGCCTTCGGTTCTCGTCTGGCCCGCTCTTTCGCTTCGATGCAGACCCGCTCTCCCCTGATGGCGGAGGCTACTCTTGCATAGGGTCTGCGATGCCGTATTCCTTGAGCTTGCGGTACAGCGTGGTCTTGCCGATACCCAGCAGTTTGGCCGCCTGCAGCTTGTCGCCACTCAAGGTCTTGATGGCATTCAAGATGGCCTGCTTTTCCAAATCCGCCAGGGTCGTAACTTGGGGAATCGCGATCTCCGGGCTGGCTTGCGTGGGCAAGGGCACCGGACGATTGATCTCCAGCCCATGCTGTTGCAGCTGGGTAGGCAGGTCTCCCAGGTGGAGGGTCGGACCGGAGGAGAGCGCACAAGCGCGTTCCACCGAGTTCTCCAGCTCGCGGACGTTGCCCGGCCAATCGTAACGCATCATAGTCCGCAGCACTTCATCGCTCAAGGTAAATTTCACCCCGTGCTCGCGGCTGATGCGGTCCAGGAAGTGCGCAGCCAGCAGAGGAATGTCCTCGCGGCGGTCGCGCAGGGCAGGCAGGCGAAGGTTCACCACGTTGAGACGATAGAACAGGTCCTTGCGGAATGTACCCTTCTCCACCATCTGGGCCAGGTCGCGATTGGTCGCCGCCACAATGCGCGCCTTGATCGGCACGCGATGGGTCGCACCCACCGGCCTCACCTCGCGCTCCTGCAGAGCACGAAGCAGCTTGGCTTGCAGATCAAGAGAAAGCTCGCCGATCTCGTCCAGGAACACCGTGCCGCCCTCGGCCGAGACCAGCAGGCCGTCCTTGGAGCGGTTGGCGCCCGTGAACGCACCCTTGACGTATCCAAAGAGCTCGCTCTCGATCAGGGTGGGCACAATCGACCCGCAGTCCACGGGCAGGAACGGCTTCTGGGAGTTGGGACCGTAGGCGTGAATGGTGCGTGCCACCAGCTCCTTACCCGTGCCGCTCTCGCCCAGGATCAACACCGGGTGGGAGCTCTGCGCCACCTTGGAGAGAATGCGGTACAGCTTCTCCATCTCCGCCGAGCGGCCGATCATGGCGCCCAACCCCTGCGACAACCGCAACCGCTCGCGCAGCTGGCGGGTGGCGTTGTCGGTCAGCAGGGTCGAGGCCGCGCGGTCCAGCACCGTGGACAGCTCGTCCATGGCGAACGGCTTAGTCAGGTAGTCGCAGGCGCCGCAGCGCATGGCCTCGACCGCCGCGTTGACGGACGACGAGGAGGTCATGGCAATGACCGCCGTCTGTGGATACAGCAACTTCACTTCTGAAACCAGTTCCAGCCCCTGCGTGCTGCCGAAGGGCAAGTTGACCAGCAGGATGTCAGCGGCGCGTCCACGCAGCAGGCTGCGCGCGTGGGTCATGTCCCCGGTGCTTTCCACCACGTAGCCCAAGCTGGCGGCGATTTCGGCGCAGGCGGAGCGGGCCGCGGGGTCGGCATCCACTACCAGCAGGTGTAAGCGAACTGTCGGTTCTGAGAATTGGGAGATGAATTCCATCGGTTTGCTATCGAAAACTGTTGCCAGCATTGTATCCGCCTCGTGTGTGCTTAGGTGAATCTGAGTGATGTCTTGGTTGGTCCGCGGTGCGTCTGCTCAGCGGCTCCGAATCGGTAAGTCGATCTCGAAACGCGCTCCGCCGCGCGTTCCGTTGCTTGCTCGAATGCTGCCTCCGGCAGCCTCAATCATGTTGCGGGTGATGGACAGCCCTAGACCGCGCTGTGCGGCCGTCCTCGGCGCCGTACCCTCGGCGGCTGTACCGCGCGTGCTGAATCCCGGCTGAAAAAGGTTCTGCAGTACCTCGGGCGAGAAGCCGGGACCGTTGTCCTCGACCACCAGGCTCAACCGCTCCGGGCTCTTCTCCCGCAGCGAGATCCGGATCGCTCCCGCTCCGCCGATCGCCTCGGCGGCGTTCTTCACCAGGTTCACCAGAACCCGGGTCATCTCCTCGCTGGTGAGTGCTACGGGCCGTGCCCCGCCTTCCGTGCGAAGCTCCACCCGGATTCCCGGGCCAGCGATCGCGTCCAGGACGTTGCAGCTGCTCAGCAGCTCCTTCTGTAGATCGTTGATCTGGCGTCCACCGTCGATCACCTCACCCGCCAGCCGCCGGTCGCCCGAAACGCCGCTGCGAAACTCCCGCGCATCGCTCGCCAGCGGAAGTGCCTTGGTGGAGATTGCGTAACCGTCCAGCCTTCCCAGCTTCTCCACAATCTGACGGCAGGCCCCGGTCACCATCCTCAGCTCCCGCGCGAAGTGCTTGTGGACCGCGTCCAGCACGCCGGGTTCCTCGAGCAGATCGCAGTAGATGGCCAGGGCAGTCACCATATTGCGCGCCTCATGCGCCAGTTCCGCCAGGCTCTCCCCCTCGGCGGGCGGCTGAGCCCACATCCCGATCTCGGGGATCGTGCCCACCACCGTCTCCGAGTTGGACCGTTCAATCTGCTGCATGCTCCACTCCTCCAGGACCGGGATCTCTTCTCGGCCCCTTCCCGCTTTGGCTCGTGCCGGCCCTGGTTCTCCCTCAGGCCTTCCCAAACCAGCTATTTGCTGCGATTGCTGTCCTGTTCTTATACACGTGCTGTGCCAAACTAGAACAAGCAATGGGAACGCCATGATTCTAAAGAGAATTTAGTTTTTTACAAGGGTTGCTCGGCTATCGCCTCCTACCGGCCCGATTCCCGTATTGGCACGAATGAAAATCCCTTCATCTCCGTAAGTACCTCAAACAATGAGACATGTTGGCGTTTCCCGGCTCGGCCCGTTCTGGGACTGGCTTTCCCGAATCGGGAGGCTTCCCGCCCCGCCCTTCCGACGTTCCCAATTTCGCTCCCGTACAATCTCCCTATGTCCTCTGCTCCCACCTACTTCCGCCCCGGCGGACGACTGCCTGCCCAGCTTCGCCCCCTCTCCCTGGTCCCCGGCTTCGTCCAGACCGCGGAGGGCTCGGTCCTGGTCAGCCTCGGCAACACCCGCGTTCTGACCAACGCCACGATCGAGCAGGGGGTCCCCTCCTGGCTGCGCAACTCAGGCCGCGGCTGGGTCACCGCCGAGTACTCCATGCTGCCCCGCGCCACCGTGACCCGTACGCCCCGCGAGAGCGAACGCGGCAAGATCGGCGGCCGCACCCACGAGATTCAGCGCCTCATCGGCCGCAGTCTGCGCTCCGTTATCGACATGCATGCCCTCGGGGAACGCACCGTGATCCTCGACTGCGATGTGATTCAGGCGGACGGTGGCACGCGGACGGCCGCGATCACAGGTGCGGCAGTGGCCCTCGGCTTGGCCCTGAAGGCCCTCGTCTCCGCAGGAACCCTCAAGGCTTCTCCCATGCGCCAGCTCGTTGCCGCAACGTCCGTAGGCTTAGTTGGCGGCACCGCTCTGCTCGACCTCTGCTATGAAGAGGACTCCCAGGCCGAAGTCGACATGAACGTCGTCATGACCGCCGACGGTGGTCTCGTCGAAACTCAGGCCACCGCAGAGAAGGGAAGCTACTCGCGCGCGCAGCTGAACCAGCTCATCGATCTGGCTGAAATGGGACTGCAAGAGATCTTCGCCGCACAGAAGGCGCTCTTCGAATAGCCTCTTGAATGCTGCTCCCGGTCGCGTGCCATTCCAGATGTGCTGCGGAAAACTCCGGGGTAGCAGTGCTCTAAACTCGAAACGTGAGCTTCCGCGAATTTCTGGGTAACTCGGCGACCGTCACGCGCCTCCGCGAGGCCGTGCGATCCGGCCATGTGCCGCAAGCCATGATCCTGGCCGGGCCGCGCGGGGCGGGGAAGTACACGCTGGCCTTGATGCTGGCCCAGGCCGTCAATTGCCAGCAGCCCACCGAGACTGACGGCCTGCCCGACTTCTGCGGCCGCTGCGAGAATTGCACCCGCATCGCGGCTTCCCGCAACCTCGACGACCGCGTAGCCGAGGCCGTGAACGCCCGCGAAGAGATGCGGGATGCCGATAAGCGCGAGACTCGCATCCTGATCCAGACCCATCCGGACGTCCTGGTGATCCCCCCGGATCCGCCCCAGCTGCTAATCAAACTCGGCCAGGTTCGGCAGGTCATTCACAACGCCTACTACCGTCCGCCGGTTGAGGCGAAGCGCGCATTTTCCATCTTCACTTCAGCGGCTTTCATGAAGGAGGCG
>CBJOJD010000134.1:0-13052 GCA_966443485.1 uncultured bacterium
GGAAGAAGGGAAGAACTTCGTTATAGAGGCGGTTGTCGGGACCATCCCAGTAGGGATCGCCGCCCCATGTACCGTTAAATTCTTCGGCTTCGTGAACGATGCCGAACTCGTTGAGCTTATAGGTGAGTGCCTCGTTGGCATAGACGTGGTCCCAAATGCCGTCGCTGCGGGGCCAATCGATTCTGAGAGCGCGGAGGGACTTGAGATTGTCGGCGTATTTGGGAATGAGCGATTCGATGAAGAGGTTGTCGCGCAGACGGGCCATCTGTGCGGAGTCGATGACGAGCTTGCCGTTGATGAGATGCGCGGGCGAATCGAAATAGAGCGGCGCATTGGCGGGGTCGGGCAGGTGCGCCTGAAACATGCTCGCAAAGATGGGAGTGAAGCCGTCGCTGTTCAGGTCGTTGAGCGATTTTGCGTTTGCGATGGTGGACCAGTTGGGGCGTGAAACGAGCATTTGCACGCCGGAACCGGTGCCGACGGGATGCATGGCGTAGACGACGCTGAATATATTGGGATACGCCATGCCGAAGCGAAGCGCGCCGTAGCCGCCGATATAGTCGCCGAGGAGGCCGCGCGAGTTGCGTGTAGCAAGAGTGCGGAAGTTGGCGTCGACGTAGGGGACGAGGTCGCGGATGTAAAAGTCCTGCCAATTGCCGGTGACGGGCGAATTGACGTACCAGGTGCTGCCGAAGCGTGTCCGCATGTCTACGGAGACGAGAATGAATTTGCCGATCTGATTGGCGGCGATCGCGCGGTCGAATAGCTCGGCGGAGTGGTGCCGATCGAAGATATCGCGATGACCGCCGAATGGGTTCGGCAAAAAGTAGATGACTGGGTAACGCTGCGCGGAGGCGTTGTATCCGGGCGGCAGATAGATGGTGACCTTTCGCGTGGGATCGACGCCGATGAGATTGTGGGTGAGATTGTCGGAGTGAATTTCTCGGTCGACGAGAGTGCCGGAATCTGCGGCGAAGGACGAAACGGACACGAGATAGAGGAGAGCGAAGGCGAGCGCAAATAAACGAGGGGCGCGAATCATAACGAGCAGGCTTCCTTGGTTCGGCGGGTCGAGGGAAGTGTAAGCCATGCGAGATACCAGCATGGCCAGAGCAGGATGAGGGTCCACAAGACAAAATTTGGCCCGTTCTGGACTTTCATCATAGGAACCAATTGCATGCAGTAGGGAATGATCGACAGAGGCGTCAAACAAAGGCGTGGGCGCAGATTATGCAATCCCGCGTATATGCCGAAAATCATCAGCGGCAGATAAAGAAACAGAACGAATGGCGACAGTTGGATGATGTGTTGATCGAAGTGAGTCTCTCCGTGGAACAATTTGAAGCAGTGAATGGAAGGGACAAGAAGTAACAGCATGCTGCACCAGAGTGTTCTGCGCGAAATTCGAGCGGCAGCAAACCCCGCAGACCATGCAGCCGCAAGGAGCCGTAGAAGAGCTAGCGTAAAATCCGACAGAAGATGGAGTACATAATGCCAGGAAGCTGGTCCCCAATACCATTTCACTGCGTTTGTACTGATCTCCACGGAATTTCCCATGAGCAACCAAGTTGTGGTGTACGCAAGAGCAATAGCGGCAAACCATGGCCGCCACGATAGCCAGCAGAAGAACTGACGCCGGAGGACGAAGCCGAGGATTGCGAAAAACGAAGATGCGAGGGACGCGCCGGATTCCTCCAGGTCGCCGAGAACGGTTTCGCGGTCGCAGGGTGGCAGCAGAAGCGCGATGAGATCGACCACGACGTGATTCATGCTTTAGCTCCGGGGCGATGCGCGGCCCAGGCTGCTCCGATGCTGATCTTTGTAATGGCTTCGTAGAATTCTTTTGCGGCGTGCGTGCCTTTAGGGGTGACGCGCACCATACGTTTCGCGCGACCTCCGCGTTGCGGTGTAGCATCGCCCATCCATGTTTTGAGCAGCCCCTTGGCTTCCAGCCTTTCAATGGTGGTGTAAAGCGCTCCGATGGAGCATTGGCGTCCGGTCTTCTGCTCAATCTGCGCGCGGATGGCGGCACCGTAGGCGTCTTCATCGAGCGTGGCGGCAACGGTAAGAATGAGGTATTCAAATTCTCCAAGCATAATAAGAACGACATTGTGATATTAATCCTCTACATATGTCAACCTCACCCGGTGGAAGCACTTCCGGGAAGGTGCAGAGACCAATCCGAATGAGCGGTTTGGCGACTAGTCTTCAATTGACTGGTCCTTGCGCTAGTTCGATGGGTTTACCAACACGCGCCAAATCTGGGCCCGCTTTTTCGTCACAGAAAGTTCTGCGCAGGTGGAACTTTTGCCGCCGACTCAACGTTTCAGCTTTCAAGGAGTTCGCCGCCTTGCATCGAGCCTTGTACATCCCCGCTCTCGCCGTGGTGGTGTTTGCAACTGCAGCCGCCGCGCAGCAATCCGCAATCACTCGCCTTGATGGAGGCAAGCTGACGTCTGCACAGATCGATTCGACCGTAAACCGGCCGATGAAAGCCGCGCACGTCACCGGGGCTGGCATCGCGTTCTTCCATGGTGGCAAGATCGTTTACCTCAAAACCTTTAGCATGCGTGACACCGGAAACAATCTCCCACTTACGCCAGACTCGGTAATGAATGCCGCCTCGTTGACCAAATCGGCGTTTGCTACCGTCGTTATGCGCCTCGTCCAGCGCGGCGAGCTAGATCTGGACGAGCCGATCGAGCAATATCTAGGCAAGCCCCTCGGCGAGTTTGCCCCTTACGCAGACCTCAAAGGTGATCCGCGCACGGCTGCACTCACACTGCGCATTCTGCTCGACCACACCAGTGGCTTCGCAAATGTCCCCTGGATGGAAGGTGATCACAAGCTGCACATGCATTATGATCCCGGCACACATCATGGGTACTCCGGCGAGGGCATCAATCTCGCGCAATTCGTCGTGGAAAAAGTCACGGGGAAATCGGCGACACAACTGATGCAGGTAGAGCTCTTCGGACCCGTCAACATGTCGCGCAGCAGCATGATCTGGCTGCCAACCTCCGAGTCCGACTTCGCCAACGGCTACGATGAGCATGGCGGTTCCCTTGGCCGGAACAGCACGCGCGCGCTAATGCCGCCGGCTCAATGGAGACCACGCCGCGGGACTACGCGGCTTTCCTGAGCGCACTGATGCGTGGCAAAGTGCTCAGCCCGGCGACGCGCTACAAAATGTTGACTCCCCAGATCCGCATTCCCTCCGTGCACCAGTTTCCCTCACTCAGCACTGAGACGACGACCGCGTACGATTCCATCGAGCTGAGCTATGGTATCGGCTGGGGACTTTATAGATCCCCCTACGATTGAGCGTTCTTCAAAGAGGGCCACGACGACAGCTGGCGAAACCGTGCGCTGTACTTCTTGAACGGGGACGGGATACTGCTGATGACAAACAGCGCAAACGGCGAGAGTATCTTCAAACCGCCGGTCGAGACGTTGCTCGGCGAGACCGCCTTTCGTTTCGACTGGGAAGGATATACGCCTTACGACAAGCTTCCTCCGTTGCCCAAGCTGAAGAGCCCTCGCGCCCCATTGATTGCCGACCAGCATTCTGAGTAGCAGTGCGGATGTTCGGAAATTGTCTCTACAGTGATATCAACCCATACCGCTCATCCAGCCGAAACAGACCAGCAGCTGGTCAGCTTGCGAGTTGGCGATGATGCGTAATCCGAGATCCTGCGGCCCTTGCTAGCGCCTTGCCGGAGGGGATGGATGCGCCTGCGTACATGTCCGTCCCAACTCTCGACCTGAACCTATTCCTGCCGAGTTCGTCATTTTCGGGGCGTGACGGTTTGGAAAACGCTCCCCTTGACAATCTAGGAGAAAATGTCTACGGTGTCCTAGACGATCTAGGGAAGAAGAGATGAAACCTGAAAAACCAACTGACGTGCTGCAGGGCACGCTCGACATGCTGATTTTGAGAGCAGTGTCGCTGGGCCCGCTGCACGGATACGGCGTTCTAATGCGGATCCACCAGATGTCGGGCGAGGAGTTGCTGATTCAGCAGGGTTCCCTGTACCCGGCTTTGTATCGACTGGAGCACCAGGGCGCTATTGCGAGCGAATGGGGCGAGAGCGAGAACAACCGGAAGGCCAAGTACTATCGGCTCACGCGGCAGGGCCGCGAGCGACTTGGCGAAGAGACGGAGCGGTGGGAACGGATGTCTGGAATCATTAACCAGATCCTTCGTGTGACGCCCAAGGGCATCTGAACCTGCAAAGAGGTTGGGGAGGTGTGCGATGAATCCTGTTTTGGTGACACTCAGCCTCGGCGCTCGAATCCGTTCCTGGATGCGTGCGACAGCACGGAGGCGACATTTAGAAAGCGAGATGGACTTGGAACTCGCCGATCATCTGCAACGGCTGACCTCTGACCTGATCGCCACAGGTTACGCACCCAAGGAGGCTGCTCGGCGGGCTCGAATTGCCATGGGACCGGCTCTGAAACACAAGGAAGAGATGCGTTCCTCGCTTGGGCTTCAGTGGATGGATCAGGCGCGCGATGATCTGCGATTTGCGGTTCGGCAGATGCGGCGCAATCCACGGTTTGCGATCATCAGTGCATTGTCATTGGCGCTGGCCATTGGAGCAAATTCCACTCTCTTCGCCGTGGTAAAGCAGTTGCTATTCACGCCATTGGCGGTACCGCACCCCGAACAACTGCGCCTGCTGCGGTGGTGGGGGGACGGCAACGAGGTTGTGCACGGAATGTGGGGTGATTTCGATTCGGCACCCGGTCAAGGCACCCACAGCTCAGTCTTCTCCTATCCCGTGTACCAGCAGCTTCGAGCACACAATGACGGACTCCAAGATCTCATCGGTTTTCATGACGACGGAATGAACGCCACGATTCGCGGCGAGGCGCAGCGGGTGAACGTGGAGATGGTTTCGGGAAATTACTACGGCCAACTCACGATACAGCCACACGTTGGGCGTGCGCTCACGGAAGCCGATAATGCCGTGCCGGGAAGCGGCGCAGTAGCTGTCATCAGCGACGGATTGTGGACGCGGTCCTTCGGACGTTCCCCTGCCGTGTTGGGACAGACCGTTACGCTCAACCAAAGCACCGTCACAGTCGTGGGAGTGAATCCACCCGGATTTACCGGACTCAAGCTCCGTGAACAGTCTCCTGATCTTTTTGTTCCGCTGAGTCTTCAGCCGTTCATCGATCCCAAGGGCAAGACTTCCTTATTGGTCGATCCCGGGTTGTGGTGGGTCAACATCATGGCTCGTTCGCGTCGCGGCGTCAGCGACCTGCAGGCCCAGGCCGCGCTCAATGTCGCACTGCAAGCCGCGGTGCGCAGCACCTTAACTGTGCGCAGCGGAGAAACGATGCCTCGTCTGATTCTGAGCGACGGTAGCCGCGGATTGCGGTTTCCCGATCTAAGGTTCGCGATGCCGTTCCTCGTGCTGTGGGCTCTGACTGGATTTGTGCTCCTGCTGGCCTGCGCGAATGTTGCCAACCTGCTGCTGGCGCGGGCGACGCAACGCCGTCGCGAGATGAGCGTGAGACTGGCGCTCGGCGCTGCTCGCGGCCGTTTGTTACGACAGTTGCTCACCGAGAGCATTTTGCTGGCGATGCTAGGCGGCACAGGCGGACTCGTTTTTGCCTACTTCGGTCGAAATGTTGTGCCGGGACTGTTGACAGAGCCGTGGCAGCGGGCTGCATTCAACACAGCATTCGATGCTAAAGTCTTCGCGTTCACGACGCTCCTCACTCTCATCACGTCGTTGCTCTTCGGTTTGGCGCCGGCGTGGTTGTCTTCGCGTCTTCCCATAGGCAGCGCCCTCAAAGATACATCTGTTCAAACTACGACACGCCGAAAAGGTCTCGGTGGGAAGACCCTGATTGCCTTTCAGATTGCAATATCAACAATTCTGGTGGTGGGCGCCGGTGTGTTTCTTCGCACAATCTGGAGTTTGGGTTCCGTTGACGTTGGTTTCAATCCCGATAACCTGCTCTTGCTCGAGATCCGGCCGCCCATAAGCCGGTATCCGGCGGGCAAGGACGTGCACCTGCACCTTCGACTGGAGCAGAAATTCGCGGCCGTTCCGGGTGTTGAATCGGTCGCCGCCGGGGCCGTTCCTTACATCTCCGACAGTATGTCGAACGAGACATTCCTTCCCGAGGGAGAAACCACTGATCCTCATCGGCAGCAGGCTGAGTACGTGAACTGGGTGGGCACTGACTTCTTCAAGGCACTCGAGATTCCTATGCTCGCAGGTAGAGCATTCGGGCCACAAGATACCGCCACCTCACCAAAGGTTGGCATCATCAACGAGACTCTGGCGCGGAAAAGATTTGGAACATCCGACGTGGTCGGAAAGCGGTTCAAGGCGGACGACGAGAAGAGCGACTGGATCCAGATCATCGGCATTTGTCGGGATACCGATTATGTAAATCTGCGCTCCACACCGCCGGCGCAGTTCTTCCTGCCGTTTGTGCAACAGAAGCAAGTGGGCCGCATGGTGTACCAGGTCCGGACACATGTGCCGGCATCGACGATCGTTCCCTTGCTGCGCAGGGTCGTGCAGCAGGTCGATCCCGATCTTCCTATCACAGATATCCGTACACAGCGGGAACAGATTAATGCTGCAATGCAGCTGGAGCGAGCAGTTGCGGTCCTCACCTTAGGATTCGGTTTGCTCGCGATGGCCTTGTCTGCAGTGGGTATCTACGGAGTCATGTCGTACTCGGTTGCGCAGCGTATCAACGAGATCGGTATCCGTCTCGCAGTGGGTGCGCGTCGAGAACAAGTACGGGGAATGATACTTCAAGAATGCTCGCGAATTACAGGCGTAGGGCTAGTGTGCGGAATGGCGGCTGCTCTCTTCCTCACTCACTTGGTCAGCGCGATGCTATTTGGGATTGCCTCATACGATCCACTCACGGCTTTTGCAACAATTGCGATTCTATTCCTCGTTGCCATGGGAGCGACGTGGATTCCGGCGCGACGGGCAGCGGCGCTCCAGCCTATGCAAGCGCTGAGGAACGAGTGAATGCAGGTTCAACAGTTGGGCCGCGTAGCAATCCGCTGGTCACGTCATTCGACGACAATCAATCACACGACTCGTGGGAGCATCAGCCTTGAATCTGAAAAGTTGCACCGGATTTTTGAACATGACGGCGGCGCTGGTCCCACCGACGCAGGCGCGAAAGACCTTTTGGGATAGTCCCCAAGCTTACCTGGGCCAGGCTCCTCCATCGGAAACGCCGAAGATATTTGCTCCCGGAATCCTGGCCGACAAGGGCATGTTCGTCATGGGGCGCGTTGCGTTTTCGCGCAATGGCAAAGAGTTCTATTACGCCCAGAATGACTCGTGGGAAAGCGGGCAGCATGCCAGAATGATGATGATCCGTTTCCAAAAACATCATTGGAGCAGACCAGCATCCCTGAATAATGGTTTTCTCTCACCCACGCTGTCGCTTGATGGTAAGACCCTGTACATGAGGCGAGTGAACTTACAGCACACCATGAAGAATGTCTGGCAATCGAAGCGATCAGGCGATGAATGGAGTACTCCCACACCATTTCTTGAAAAGAACTATGGGCTCTACGACTACATGCCGACTGCGAGTGGCAACGCGTATGTAGGCAGCGATCCCAGCCCCGATGATGCGAAGAACGGTATCACCTATGCCTACGGCTTGCTGACCAACTCGGACGGAAACCCCACCGTCAAGAGCTTAGGGCTTCCTCTCAATGAGCCAGGATTCAATGGAGATCTTTACGTCGCGCCAGATGAATCCTACATCATCATCAGCACCAAGGAGACGAAGACGTTTGAATCAGAACTCTACATCTCTTTCCGCAAGTCTGATTCCAGTTGGACAATTCCAGAAAGACTCGGGCCGAAGATCAATGATGGCCTCGCCCATCGCTGAGGACAGTATGTGACACCTGACGGCAAATATCTCTTCTATACTCGCGGAACCAGCGAACGGGACTGTGCGGTGTATTGGGTGCGTTTTGATACGCTTCTGAATGCGCTGAGGCCGAAGCGGCCCTGATAGCGGAAAGACCCCGAACTGCTCCCCTCCCCTGCGATTGCACAACCATCTCAAAGAGAGCGTTTCATTCGAAATCGCAGACCGTAGCGTTACTGGAACCGTTTCGGAACCGCCCATGTTACGGCGTGCCAGTGATGTCATTCGGCAGTCGGTACCGTAATGTCGGCTTCCCGGAGCTTTGACGTCACTCGCTCGCTTCAGGTGTGGACTCTGGATCTGGATATTCCTTCACAGGAAAGGCAAGGTGTCGAATGATTGACCCGGTGAGCAAAGAAACGACATCGCCTGACGATAACAACAGTTCCCCTGGCCCGAAACCGAAAGCGTCGGGGAAGGAGTTCAGGCAACGGAGATTTCTGACCGTCCCCCCGCTCACCGAAAATTGAAGCAGCAACACCGGCCCTCCTTGCTCGTACGCCCACTGAACTCCGTAGAAGCAGTAATCCCCCTGATACGAAAGTCCCATCACGTGGCTTCCGGTTGGAGGTTGGTAACGCCATTTCTCTTCGGCAGTCTCGACATCTACGCATCCGACTGGACCGCTAGCCTCGCTCAAACACAGTGCGTCGGGACTGAACGCAACGTCAAGTATTCCGAAGGATAGTCGCGGCAAATGCAGCTTCTTTGAACCAGCGATCAAGAAGTAACCTTGCCGCGAAATGTGGCGCATGCAGTAAATGTGTCCGGATAGCGGAAGCGGGTATTCTGTCTTAATCCCAGCTTGAGTTTGAATGCGGTGCAACGGGGTGATCAAGCTTCTTTCTCGATCACAGTGCGAGTTGTGAGAGAGTGGTCGGCCTTCCGGATACTGTGCCGTTTTGGTCAGCTCGAGTGCCATGAAGGACAATGGTGCGGGATGGCGGTTACATGCTCAGAACCCAAATTTCGAGATTAATAGCTTCATGAGCGGTTTGGCGATGATGCGCTCACTGGGAAAAGCAGATCGCCATCACCTGTGTGAGCGCGCCCGCACTCACCATGCAGGGCGGGCGTCATTCGTGCAGGTGCTCAGGGTTTGATTTCCCAGATTCCCCGCCCGTAAGTCGCTACCCGCAGCACACTGCCGTCGGGGGCGATCCACAGCCCCATGGACGTTACTGCGGGCAGGCCTGCGCCAAACATCGACCAGCTTGCACCACCGTCGGTGGTTCGAAACACGCCGATCCCGGTGCCTGCATAGAACGTCTTACCTGCCGGGTCGCGAGGATCGAGAATGATGTGATACACCGGCTGATCAGGAAGGCCAAAGTCGGCGCGCGCCCAGGTTAAGCCATTGTCGAAGGACTTGACCACGCGTACCGACCCGATCAACGGACTCTCAGACGCGACGTACAATGCTCCCTGCGGAGTCCACGCCGGCGAACTGATGTATCCTTGAAATCCCGGCACAGCGTTGATTAGATTGACGACGGTCCAAGTCGGACACCCGTCGAGCGTGAAGGCGATATTGCCACCGTATCCGCCGACGGCTACACGATTGAAATTCGGGTCGGCAGCCTCCAGTGCGATCTCGTACTGGGTGTCGCGAATAGTGAACCACGCCGGGAGCCGCGCCCCCGGACGGGCGCGGGCGCATATGCCCCAGTCGCCTCCACCATCCCAGGTGTACCAGACAGTCTTTTGCGTCGTCGTAAGGAACTGCCCACCCGTGGGATCGGTTACAGCCGACGGCGTGCCAATCGCGGTGTAGAACTGAAATCCATCCCTTCTAAACCCCAAGCCTGGCCCCACAAACTGCCAATGGCCGTTTGTGTTCGGCAGCAACCCGTTGCTGCTGAAAATGGCCCCGTATTCGGCGCTCGCCAACGTGAAGGCGTTGTTGGCCTGACTCCAGCCCACACCCTCGCCGTCGCCTCCGAGCACCTGATTGAAAACGCTCGAAGAACCGAGTCGGGCGCGTGTTCCCAGGTCCTGGGCTCCGCTGATCAGGTTCTGCGGATTCTTCGCCGAACCCGCGACGGTTTGCGCAAGCATCGTTACCATGCCGTCGTTCTTGCTGGAATCGAATGTGGCGCCGCCGTCGGTCGATACGGACAGTCCCCCGTCCGTGCCAAAGACGATGCCGGTTTGATTCCTGAGGCTGACGATGGTCGCCGTATGGCAGTCAGCGTGGACGTAGGGCAACCCGGCAGTACTTGGACCAGTGCCCGGCAGCCAATTTGAGATGAGTGTCCAAGTGGCGCCGCCATCCGTGGACTTTGCCGTCGAGAGCTGCCCACCGAGATACACTGTCCGCCGTGTCGAGTCTGCCGGATCGACCAGCACCATCTGGTTGTAGAACGCCTGAAAGCCCATCAGGTTCAGGTCGGGCTGATCGGAGTTGGGATTCGTAGGCTTGCGGCCGGCGTTGACCCCGAGAGGGGTCCAGGAGAGTCCGCCGTCGGCCGAACGGAGGAGGTCAAATGTCTGAAAGCCAAATGCATCGCCAGCGAAGGCGTAGACGACCCTGTCGCCCGGAGCGCCGACGCCCAGCGTGATACGGCCCGAGCCTGCGAACGCGGCCACTTGTGTCCAGGTTGCCCCGCGATTCGTCGAGCGAAAGACGGTGCCGGTATCGCTGGTGACGAGCCAGCCGGCACTTGTGCGTACGAGGCTCCAGAAGCCACCCAAGAAACCTCCGGCTGGCGGCGCAAGCACCAGGGTGTAGGTCTGACCAGCATCCGTCGAGCGGTAAAGCCCCTGGTCCGCAGTGACCAGCACGATGTCGGTCGAGGTCGAGTTATCGACGGCTACGTCACGAACGTTGTTGGAACCGACGAGCGTCTGAAACGATGACCACGTGGCGCCGCCGTCGGTCGATTTCACCATGACGCCAGAGATGATGGGCGGTCCGAAAGGGTTGATACCGAACGGATCGCCGATGCCAAGATAGATCGTCCGCGTGTCGCGGCCGAAGGCGACGTTGCCGCCGCTCGTAGTGAATAATGTATCCGTCAGCGGCGCCCATTTCGGATTCGTATGCGTAAAGGTCGTTGTCTTCCACAGGCCGCCGCCGGCGCTGAGCACGTAGACCGTGTCGGGATCATTAAGATCTTGAAGGACACGCCGAGTCCGCCCGCTGTCGGAAACCTCCAACGTAACGCCGTTCGTCTCGTATTTGGCGCCGGTCGGGCCGAGTGAGCGCCATTGCGGAAATGCCGAAGACGGATTGGGGCCCAGTTGAGCCGCGTACTTTGCGGCTTGCCGCTGTGCGTCGGCGATCAACGCGTTCTTGTAGTCTTCGCCGCCGAACGCCCCTCCTTCCGAAAAGCGCGCGTGCATCGCCTGCATGCGATCCCATTCGTCCCCACCGCGCGCGTCAGATTGGACGGGGGGTGGCGCGTCTGACGGGTCGGTCTCGGGGGTTAGGTTCTGTGCAGCAGCATGGAACGCTGTGCCGGCCAGAACGACGGACAGAAACACGCTGCTCATTAAACCGCGTTGATGGCTGAGCGAATTTCCAGGACCCCATTTCATCTATGTTCTCCTCGAATCCGATTTGTTCAAACCCGGGGAAGAGAGAAGCCGCAATTGGATCAGCGAAAATAGAGGATGGGAAAACCGAAAGAGCCGACAAGGAAATTGAACAGATTCGATGTCTGAATCTCCTCGTGGCACAAATACTGGCCGCCAAAACCTGATAAATCTGGCCCCAATTGCGCAATGTGAAAAGAACCGGAAAAGACGATTCCGCAAACCGACTTTTGACCCTTGGCCTTGGAGGAGTAGGCCATGGAGAAGAATGAGGTCAAAGCTGAGTGTGCAAATTCTACGAATGAAAATATCGACGCGTCAACAAAATTCTGCCCGTGCAATACCTTGACTACTGCCGGGTTGTCGGCCATTCGCCCAGAATCGTATTTCGAGTTTCGGTTAATTGATCAGTTCTACACTGCCGTTGCTAGAGATGTGGTATCGCGTAACTGTAGTCGTGTCGCTATCCTCATGCTCGATTTTGATGATGAGAACATGAGTGTCGGGCTCGTACTTGGGGTAGCCGCTAACTGGCTTAAGAAATCTGTAACAGCTGTCAATGTTCAGCGAAAGAGTTTCCCGCATCGGGACGGTGAGCGCAACGACATGAAGGTACTGCTCGCCATCCGATGCGCCACATTGACCTTGGATATTTGAATTGGAAGAGAACCGGTCCGTGAAGATCATGAAGTGACCGGGATCTTCCGCCAGAACTTTAGCATCCCAAATGTCGGCTCTTCGCTGCTGCCCTATCTCTTCATAAGTTAGTGGGATGCGGTTAACCTTGCCCGAGCCAAGGCGAAGGTCCAGCACCACGTTGGGCGGATGGAAGTAGTGAAGTGTGCCTCGGCCTGAGTGGAGATTGGTGAGTTGCACGCTCATCCCCGACGCGCTTGCTACCACAAGCGCCAACAACAAGCTTGCTTTAAAGCTTATGCAATGAGTGTAGCGCCTGTGTGGTAGGGCTTCCGGAGTTTATGCCGGTTTGGTGAGCTCGACGGCCAAGAATGCCAATGGCATGCCGGTGATCCGCCCGGAACGCCAGTTGCACTTCTCATAGGCTGTCGAGCATTATGACTGTATGTCAGCCCAAACGCCGCATCCCAAGCGTCGCTCGTGGACGGGAATTCGTTCATCCATTGAATTGATGGATGCGCTTCCGGCGTGGGCTCGAATCACCGTCATTGGGCTCGGCGTCGCGTTCTTCTCTTACTCGGTCGCCCACTATGGGTTGGGTAGCACATTGTTACATGTTCTTCTCAGCCCCTAGATACAACTGTCTGGACCTTCGGCCTTCTCGCCCCTATGTCTCCGTTCTCAGGAACAACTTTCGGGAAGCCGGTGATACGCCAACAAACCTCAAAAGCTGTCATCCTTGTATCTCTGAATGAGCGGTAGTTTCGGTGAGACGGTTGCAGTTAGGGGAGCCGAGGCATTGGCTCCCCCGCGGGCGGACGACTCCCGTTCATCCTCAGGTCTTTCGACCGGCGCTCAGCACCGGAAACCGCTGCCCTAGTCACGTACGACCGAACAGTCGCACGATTTCAGTCCGGACATATAAGGCAGGTTAT
>CBJOJD010000135.1:0-13047 GCA_966443485.1 uncultured bacterium
CGCCATAACCCGCTCAGCAGCCTGCTTGCGGTACTCCCAGTTGGCCCACCCCGCCCAGGCGAATGTAGCCAGAACCAGGAAGGTGATGGCGAGAACCAAGGTATTGCGCTTCATCCTAAGACCTCACCTCTTTATTGTAAGGTCGTAGGCAGACTCCTCCCGGGCATTTCCGGTCGACGGCACGGACGAGCCAAGGCACGCTTTGGAGCTGCTACCATCAGAAACCGATGAATCTAAATAAGTCAGCTGGTCCGGTCCTGACCCCGGCCGCTCTGGTGCGCACCGAAGCACAAGCTCTGGAGGCCTTGGCTGCCCGGCTGGAAGGCCCAATGTCTCCCGCCTTCGATTGCGCCGTGGAGTTGATCTTGAAGTGCGGCGAGAGCCACGGACGTGTTGTGGTAACGGGCATGGGAAAGAGCGGGATTATCGCCCAGAAGATCGCCGCCACCCTCAGCTCCACCGGATCTCCAGCCTTATTCCTGCATCCGGCCGAAGCCGTGCATGGCGATTTAGGGGTGCTGATGCCGGGGGATGTGGTCATTGCCCTCTCCGCCAGCGGCGAGACCGAGGAAATTCTGCGCCTGCTCGCGACCCTCAAGCGCAAGGGCGATGCCCTGATCAGCTTCTGCTGCAACCTAAGCTCGACCCTGGCGCAGGCCAGTGACGTGGCGCTCGATTGCGGAGTAGAACGCGAGGCGTGCGGGATGAACCTGGCACCCACCGCATCCACCACCGCGATGCTGGCTCTCGGAGACGCGCTGGCGGTGGCGGTGAGCCAACGAAAGGGCTTCCGCGCGGAAGACTTTGCGGAACTGCATCCCGGCGGCAAGCTGGGGAAACGACTGGCCAAGGTGCAGGACTTGATGCATACGGGGGAGGCCGTTCCCGTGGTAGCTCCCGACACACCCATGACGGACGTGATCTACGAGATGTCCTCGAAAAAGCTGGGAATGGCCACCGTGCAGGAGAACGGAATCCTGCGCGGGGTAATCAGCGATGGCGACCTGCGGCGATTGCTCGAGCGCGAAGGCGGGGCGGCACTTAGCCGGACTGCGGGAGAGGCCATGAACCCCCACCCCCGCACCATCCCCGCCCAGGAGCTGGCAGCCCGGGCTCTGGCCGTTCTGGAAGAGCGCAAGATCACTTCGCTGGTGGTCGTCGGTCCGGACGCGCGCGTGGAAGGCGTCGTGCACCTGCATGACCTATGGGGATTGGAACTGATCTAGAGCCTGTTATTAACTTTCCCGCAGTCGTCGCTGGGCGCCAATTTTGCTCAGTTCGCGAAGCGAGGAGCGCGGCATACCGGGTGTCTGTCAGCGACGAGCGACAAAGAAATGGGGAAAATTGGCCCCAGCCCTTCGGGTTGCGGCGCAGATCGCGCCATACTTTGTTGTCGTCCTCGAAGGTGGACCCGCCACAGTCTTCGGACTCCGCCGCGTCTGGCGCGATCTTCGCTCGCAACGGCGACCGCGCGAAAGTTAATAACAGGCTCTAGGACCAGCCTTTTTCCCGATCGAGTTTCATGGCACAATGGGATTTCATGCGCGGCGCTCTTCGCCATCCTCGACCTCGTGCCTGACTCTGCTGAGCAGGCGCTCCTGTCTGCGCGCTGACCTGGCTGCACCGATCCCCGCAGCCCGGTACCTACTGCGCCAACATTTAGAATGAAATCTGTCTTTCATCTTCTTTCGCCCGATAGTGCGGGCGGGAAAGTACGCACGCTTCTCTATGCATCGTTGGTCGAAGCTCTTCGTTCCCACACTGCGTGAGGCCCCGGCAGACGCCGAAGTGGCCAGCCACAAGTTCCTTCTGCGGGCAGGATACGTGCGCCAGCTCGGCGCCGGTATCTACAACTACCTCTTCCTCGGGCAGCGCTCGCTGAACAAGGTGATCGCCATCGTTCGCGAAGAGATGGACAAGATCGGACAGGAGTTCTTTCTGCCGGCTATCCTGCCCAAGGACCCTTGGGTAGAGAGCGGCCGCTGGACAGGCATGGGGGACAACATGTTCCGCCTGAAGGACCGAAAGGGAGCGGACCTGTGCCTCGGCATGACCCACGAAGAGATCATGACCGCGATTGCGCGCAACGAGCTGCGCAGCTATAAGCAATTGCCGCAGATCTGGTACCAGATTCAAACCAAGTTCCGCGATGAGCCGCGCCCGAAGTCAGGCCTGCTGCGCGTGCGTCAGTTCACGATGAAGGATAGCTACTCGTTCGACCTGGACCAGGCGGGTCTGGACAAGAGCTTCGACCTGCACGACGCCGTGTATCGCAAGATCTTTACCCGTTGCGGTCTGCGTTTTGTGGCGGTAGAAGCAGATTCCGGCTCCATGGGCGGCTCCCAGTCGCAAGAGTTCATGGTCTACACCGACGCAGGCGAAGACCTGATCGCGAGTTGCCCGAAGTGCGGTTACGCGGCCAACCTCGAGAAGGCCGTTTCAAAGCTCGATTCCGTACAGGAGATGGCGGCGACGGCCGACGGCAAGCCCGAACTGGTGCACACGCCGGGTTGTGCGGCGATCGCCGACGTGGCTGCATTCTTCAAGATCTCACCGGCATCGGACATCAAGTGCGTAGCCTACATGGCACTAAAACGCGGAACCGATGGAGCCAAAGACTCCTGGCACGGCGTGGCGGCGTTTCTGCGCGGCGATCATCAGGTCAATGAAACCAAGCTGCTGTCTGCCATCGGCGGTGCGGAGCTTCGCACCATGGTGGGGGCTGAGCTGGAGCAGTTTCTGAATGGCCCTGCAGGCTATCTGGGCCCGGTCGGTCTGAAGCACGATGCTCGGCCTCTGGGCGATGGGCTCACTGTGGTTGTGGATGCCGCGCTGGAAGGCCGCCAGAACATGGTGTGCGGAGCAAACAAGCTCGACTATCACCTGCGCAATGTGACTCCGGGCCGCGACTTCACCTGGACGCTGCTCGCCGACATTCGCAATGTGAATGAAGGAGAAGCGTGCCCGAAGGCCGGATGCGAAGGCAAGCTGGTGGTGGGCAAAGCGGTCGAGGTGGGCCACATCTTCAAGCTGGGCTACAAATATTCCGAGTCCATGGGAGCGCGTGTACTGGACGTGAACGGCAAAGAGGTTACGCCGATCATGGGCAGCTACGGCATCGGCATCGAGCGCATACTCACGGCGGCTATCGAACAATCCAACGACGCCAACGGCTTTTGGCTGCCCGCAACCATCGCACCCTTCCAGGTGGTCGTCACGGTCACCAACGTGGCCGACTCGGCACTGCTCGCGACCGCTGAAAAGCTGGCCGCAGACCTGGAAACAGCCGGAATTGACGTACTGCTGGATGACCGTGACGAGCGAGCCGGCGTCAAATTCAAAGATGCCGATCTCGTAGGCATCCCTTATCGCATCAATGTAGGTAAGAAGGCCGCGGCTGGAACAGTGGAACTGGTGAAACGCGCAAATTTGCAAAGCGTCGATGTAGCTTTGCAGGATGTCGTTCATCAGCTGAAAACGCACGTTGAAGAGGAACAGCTGTTAGCTTCTAGTCTTTAGCTTTAGCTCTTCCGAACTCAAAGCAAAGCAGCCGCTACCGAAAAGCGCTCCAGCTGTTCGCAGCGCTTTTCGATAGCGGTGAAGTTTAGACAGCCACGCCCAGTGGCTGAAAACTGTATGCAGAAGGAGCAGCAATGGCGTTGAAGGTGAAGTTCCAAGCACCCGCTCGGACAAAATCTTGGGCGGCGCTTTTGCTGCGGATTGCTCTCGTTGTGGTGGCCGCCGGAGCACTGACCGTGCTCACGGTGGGAGGATATCTCTACCTCAAGTACGGAAGCATCGTTGACGACCGTCTGAAGCAGCCGCTGTTTAAGAACACCGCCAAGATTTACGCAGAACCCCGCGAAGTCCGCCCCGGCCAGAAACTCGGCCTGCGCTTGCTGGCAGACGAACTGCGCCAGGCCGGCTACACGACGACCGGAGCCGCAAAGGCATCCCCCCTCGGAACCTACCAGGAGAGCGGCGGGGCGATCACTGTACATCCGGGCCCTCAGTCCTATCACGCACAGGATGGCGCAGTCATTCACATCTCGGGTGGAGTGGTGGACTCCATTAGCGACGAGAAGGGTCAAGAGCTCGCCAGCTATGAGTTGGAGCCCTTGCTGATTACAGGTCTGAGCGAGGACGCGAATCGGACCAAGCGCCGTCTGATCACCTACGACGAGATCCCCCCCAACCTGGTGAACGCCGTGCTTGCCATTGAAGATCGTCGCTTCTTCGAGCACAGCGGCGTGAACTACATCAGCATGGCGAGCTGGGCATGGCATGATCTGATCCGCGATCGCAAGCACCGCGGCGGCGCGTCGACTGTGACCATGCAGCTGGCCAAGCTGCTGTTTGTGGCCGACACCGGCACCATCAAGTACAAGATCACGCAGATCATGGTGGCGTTCCACCTCGAGCATCGCTTCTCGAAGAAGCAGATCTTCGAGCTCTATGCGAACAAGGTAAATCTTGGCCAGCGCGGCAGCTTCTCTATCGACGGGTTCGGGGAGGCCGCGCAGACGTACTTCGGCAAAGACGTGCGGCAACTCGATCTGGCTGAAGGCGCATTGCTCGCCGGCATCATCCAGGCACCGAATTACTACAATCCATGGCGGCACGCGGACCGCGCTATCGATCGCCGCAACCTGGTGTTGGACTCGATGGTGGAAACCGGTGCCGTCACTAAAGAGCAGGCAGAACACGCCAAAGCGGAGCCTCTTCACCTCTCCACCGCCAGCGTCGACGCCAGCGAGGCTCCGTACTTCGTTGATCTGGTGCACGATCAGCTGCTGCAGAAACTGGGAGAGCGCGACGTCAACCTGGAAGGCTTGCGCATCTACACCAGCCTCGATCCGGATCTGCAGCGCATCGCCACCGCCGCAGTAGAGGGCTCGATGCACAGCATCGACACCCAGGTGGATCGTCTTCACGCACGCCGCAAAAAGCCTGAGCCGTACGTCTATCCGCAGGTGGCCCTGATTGCACTGAATCCTCATACCGGACAGGTGCTGGCTCTGGTAGGCGGCCGTAGCTACGGCAGCTCGCAGCTAAATCACGCGGTGGCCAAGCGGCCCACCGGCTCCATCTTCAAGCCGTTCGTCTACGCCACCGCGTTCAATACCGCCGTGGAAGGCACGATCTTGCCCGGCCAGGACAAGCTGTTTTCGCCCGTTACCATGCTGAACGATCAGCAGACCACCTACGAGGTCGGCAACCAGGAGTACACGCCCCGCAACTTCGAAGGCAACTATCACGATGAAGTCACCGCTCGCTACGCCCTTCAATGGTCGCTGAACAACGCCACGATCGGTCTGGCCGCTATGGTTGGTTTTGATCGCGTGGCCTCTCTGGCGCGCGAAGCGGGCGTGAAGAGCGCGCGTGGAACTCCCTCTGTCGCTATCGGTTCCTACGACGCCACACCGCTCGATATGGCGGGTGCCTATACCGTGTTCGCCAACGGAGGCATGCACCTGGATCCGTGGATGGTGGCCAGTGTTCGCAAAGCAAATGGGGACGTGATCTCCGACTACACGCCCACGTCCAAACAGGTTCTGGATCCCCGCGTCGCCTATCTGACCACCAACATGATGGAAGCGGTTCTCAACGGCGGTACTGCCAGCCGGGTTCGCTCCACCTATGACTTCAGAGCACCGGCCGCGGGCAAAACCGGTACCAGCCACGATGCCTGGTTTGCAGGATTTACCAGCAACCTGCTGTGCGTGGTCTGGGTCGGAAACGACGATTACACCGATATCAAAATCGAAGGGGCTCATGCTGCCGCGCCCATCTGGGCAGCCTTCATGAAGAAGGCCGTGGAACTGCCGCAGTACTCCGACACTAAGGACTTCACGCCGCCCGATGGCGTTCAGCTGGTCACGCTCGACAAGAACACGAACCTACTCGCCAACTCCACTTGTCCCGACGACTACGAAGCCGCCTTCCTCAACGGCACCGCTCCGACGGATAGCTGCGATCACCCGCCGGATCATCGCAACATCTTCCAGAAGATTTTTGGTCTGGGTAAGCCCGCGAATTAGCCGTCGATGTCCGTGCCGTCGGGCATCGGCTGGCAGTTCGGACACCAGAACGTAATGCGCGCGTCGAAGCCCTGCAAGCGACGGCGGATCGTTGCCTCGCACTTGCGGCAGGGCTGACCGGCGCGCCCGTAGACCCAAAGGCTCGCAGTGGGATTAGCTTGATTCGTCGTGCGCCGGCCCACTCCGCGATACGTAACGATCCGGTCCGGCGAGTCTTCCATGACATTCGCATGAAGCTGCTTATGCGCAATCGCCACGGCTTGGGCAACTTGCTCACGAGTGAGTGTGCAGACTTTGCGGAACGGGCTAAAACCGGCAACGAAACACACCTCTGACTTGAACACATTCCCTACCCCGGCCAGCACTCGCTGATTGAGCAGCACGTTGCCGATCTCCTCATCGGCTGCAGCCACAATGCGCTGCACGGCAGCTTCCAAATCGAAGTCTGTGCCCAGTAGGTCATTGGAGCGCGCAGGAAAGCGGCGGTCCCGCGCCAGCGATCGCTCATCGTGCATCTCCGCTACCGGAACGTTGAAGCCGATGGCGTGATATTCGCTATTCTCGATCACGATGCGCGCAGTGCTGGGCGGCTTCTGCCAGCGCTCGCCTGGGCGATAGATGTGCCAGCTTCCGCTCATGAGCATATGAGTGGCCAGCGTGCCACCTCCCGAGAGATGAATCAGGAGCCACTTGCCCCGCGCCTCCACCGTGTCCACCGTTTGCCCAGTCACCGGGGTGTCGTCGTGAAAACGCGTGAGGTGAGGATAGGTAGACCGGAACCCAGTGATGGTTCTGCCGGAGAGGGCGCGGCCCAAAGCACGCGCAGATCGAAAGATAGTATCGCCTTCAGGCATCTCTTATTGCAGTCCCTCAGCTGCAATCTCTCGGTGTGTGATGGGCAGCGGTATACGTCGCAGGTGCAGTCCGAGTGGGCCGGGATGAAATCCGGCGTCCATCAGAAACCGTGCCATCAGATGACCTGCCACGGGCTGCCCGTTGATGGTGGTGATCAACACCCCGGCGTGACGATCGGCATGCATGCGCTCCTGTCCGCGAGCGCACAGGAAATGCGCCAATCCAGCGGCCACCTGCGACCGCTCCGGCTCATCACTGGGCAGAAAAACCAGAAGATTCGGATTGTTGCGGCGCAACCATGCGACCAGCTGCCCATTGCGCAGGATAACCTCAGCATACGCAGCGCGAGTCAACACGCGCGGTGCAGTCTCTGAGTCTTCTTCAGCCACGGGCAGATCGGGCCAGCGAAGTGCAGAACCATAAGGATTGGCTGGATCGGCTGCCGCGAGCTGCACAAATTCCGGCTTCTCCGCGTCGGGCGCGTTGCGCAACTGGCGGAGTAAGTCAACGGCCGCGGGCAGGGCGAACTGCGTGGCGCCTAACCCGGCCACGAAGTACCCGCGGCGAATACGCCCGCTCTCTTCCAGTGCTTTCAGCACGTCGTAGACGGCGCTAAATCCTCCGGGAATGTTCTCGGCCGCAACATGCTCGCGCAACAGGATGCCGTAGCGATTCAGCAACTGCAGAGCGAGAGCATGGCTATGCTCCGTCGCACTAACGCCCTCTCTCGCTTCCGCCCCTGGAACGCTAACGGCGCGCGTTGGTAGCAGTGACCATCGGCCTTGGGCGTTCGGAGGCGTGGTGGTCCGGCGCGAGCGAAACACCGCTCCCGTTTGATGCGGACGGCGTGTCCCCCGCGTGTCTGGACGCGCGATATAGGCCCGCAATGCGTGCAACGAGTCATTGGTGATGAGGCCACGCCAGACGAGACTCCACAACGCATCAATGGACTCGCCCGGATATCCGCCACCTACTGCCTGATGCAGGGGCTCGAAAAAGCTGGCCCCCGTCGATTCCAGCACTGCCAGCAGCTTCTCTTCGCGTTCCGTGAGAGGCTCGGTCTGAGGACGCGGTGTGGCCAGCAGCGGCAGCTTATCCGCAAGGTACAAAGCAATGCGGCCATCACGTTCCCCTAACGGCTCCACGCCTGCCCACGCGACTTCACCAGCAGCAATAAGCGTATCGAGGCCAGCAGACTCATACCCCGCCACGCGAGCCGGCAAAACCGAGGATTCAAGAAGCGATGCCGGAACCGGCGCGCCCTGTAGGTTCTCAATCGCGTCGAGCAACGTGTCCAGGTGAGCCGGACCAGCTCGACGTGGCGTAAGCAGCCCCTGCCAGTGAGTCAAGAAGCGAGCCAGGGTGAACTGCTCGACCGGCTCGACCTCCCGTCGCAAGCGAGCTAGAGATTTGCGCCGAATCTGGCGAAGAATCTCTGCATCACACCACTCCTGATGGAGACCGCCCGGCCGAAAGCCCCCTTCGAGCACACGTCCTTCCATGGCAAGCTGGCGCAGAACTCGCTCCACCTCTTCGTGATCAAGCGCAAAGCGCTCCGCTGCCTCGCGCGTGGTGAATGGCCCGTGCGTGCGCGCATAGCGGCGGACTAGTTCCAGCACCGGATGAGCCACGGGCTCCAGCAGAGCTGCTGCCAACCCAGGAGGGAGCGGAATTCCCAGAGCATCGCGATAACGCGCAGCATCCTCCGCGGCAATGACGCGACGTTCGCCTGCGATCCGTAGTTCCAGCAGACGGCGCGCTCGAACCAGACGATCAACATGCTGCAAAAGGTCCGTAGATACCACGCGCCGCGCCAATTCATCGCGCGACAGATCCCCGAGTTTGAGACATAGATCGTGGATGCCATCGGCCGATCGCGCCCGATAGTTTTCCCCGAGGCACTGTGCCGCTTCTTCCACCTCCGCGATCACGTCAGCATCTAGCAGCTCGCGCAGATCGGCTTCGCCCAGGATCTCCCGCAATTGGTCCTGGTCGATCGTAAGCGCCTGAGCCCGCCGCTCCGCCAACGGGGCATCGCCATCATAGAGAAAGTTCGCGACGTAGCTGAACAGCAGTGACGACGCAAAGGGAGAAGGCTTTCGCGTCTCCACCACGTGAACGCGCAGCTGACGTTGTTCAATGGCACGCAGGGTTTCAATCAGCGCGGGCATGTCGAAGACATCGCGAAGGCACTCGCGATAGGCCTCCAGTAACAGCGGAAAAGACGGATAACGGGAGGCTACGCTGAGCAAGTCGTAAGAGCGCTTGCGCAACTGCCACAATGGCGAGCGCTGATCCGCACGGCGCCGCGGCAGAAGCAGGGCACGTCCTGCAGCTTCACGAAAACGGCCAGCAAACAGCGCAGTGGCTCCTAGCTGCCTCAGCACAAGCTGCATCGCTTCGCCCGATTCCACCAGAAACCAATCGGGATCAGGCGGTTCATCTGTATCGGGGAAACGCAGAACGAATCCATCATCTCCCCAGAGAGTCTCCACCTCCGGACCACCACCTGCCCGGATGCGCGCACTCACCGCCATCGCCCAGGGGATATGAATGCGGCTACCGAACGGGCTCAATACACAGACCCGCCAGTCACCCAATTCATCGCGCACGCGCTCGATCACAATCGTGCGGTCATCGGGGACCTGGCCTGTGGAGGCCTGCTGATCCTCAAGGAACTGCAGAAGGTTCTCCGCAGCACCTGGATCCAGATCGTGTTCCCCCACCAGTCGTGTCAGAGCAGCATTTCGAGGGATGGCACGCATCTCGCGCACCAGCGCGCCGATGCGGCGTCCGAACTCGAGTGGACGGCCTGGACCATCGCCCTTCCAAAATGGCATTTTGCCGGGCTCGCCGGGGGCAGGTTCCACCAGCACACGATCATGCGTAATATCCACGATGCGCCAGGTAGACGCGCCCAGGATGAAGGTCTCGTGAGGGTGAGATTCGAAGACCATCTCCTCATCCAGCTCCCCCACGCGAACCGACTTGCCCTCGGAGTGCGCCAGAAAAACGCCGTAGAGTCCGCGGTCGGGAATCGTCCCGGCATTGAGAATCGCCAGACGGGCAGCGCCTTCCCGCGCGGTGACCACATTGCGCACACGATCCCAGATGAGCCGCGGACGAAGCTCAGCAAATTCATCGGAAGGATAGCGACCGCTCAGCAGGTCCAACACTCCTTCGAAGGACGAACGTGTCAGCTCAGCAAAAGGAGCAGCTCGCCGCACCCAATCGTAAAGGAGATCCACGTTAATCTCAGGCTTGGGCTCTCCAGTCTCAGCCTCGTGCCCCGCCGACACTATCTCTGAAGCGTCGATTTCCGGATCTGACTCGCTTCCCCACTTCGCAAACAGTTGCGAAGAGACTGCAGGCCGATGCTTGCGCGTGAGCACGCGAGGCTTCTTGGCGCGCGGGGGGAGCAGCGTCGGAGGATGAGCGACAATCGCCACGATCTGTTGCGCAAGCACATCCAGTGGATTGCGCGGATAGCGCGTGGACTCAATGTGCCCCTGGTGCATAGCCTGCGTCACCGCCGCGCAGGCAACGAGATCAGCGCGGTATTTGGGAAACAGAATGCCTTCGCTGACAGCGTCTACCGAGTGACCCGCGCGCCCGATGCGCTGCATTCCACTGGCGACCGATGGCGGCGCTTCGATCTGGATCACGAGATCCACGGCGCCCATATCGATGCCGAGTTCCAACGTAGAAGTCGCACACAGAGCTTTGATCTGCCCGGCTTTCAACTGCTCTTCAATCACGGAGCGTTGATGAGCAGCCAAGGACCCGTGGTGAGCACGCGCAATGGGCTCATCAGCCAGTTCGTTGAGAGCACCAGCCAATCGTTCCGCCACCTGGCGCGAGTTCACAAACAGGATGGTGGAATTGCGCTCTCGAATCAACTCCAGCAAACGCGGGTGAATAGCATTCCAAATGGAGACCCGGCGAGGCGTCTGTGAAGCTGGCCCACTGGGAATCTCCTCCATGGTGTTCAGCCGCGCCATGTCTTCCACCGGAACTTCAATGCGGAGCTTGAGCTGCTTCTTGGCGCTGGCGTTCACGATTGTTACCGGACGGTAGCGGACTGCAGCCTCTACTATCCCAGCAGCAAGAGGCGAAGAGCCCGAAAGCTCAACCTGGGATGTGAGCCCTAAGGAATCGACGGATTCAACTGCTAGTTGTTGGCTATCCTCGGCTCGTGCGCCATTGGTCGACGCAGCAGGTTCTGCCATTCGTTTAGTCCCTGATGCCTTTTCCTCGGTTCCCCGCTCCTGGATCTCCACTCCTCCTAAGAAACGCGCCACCTCCTCGAGAGGCCGCTGCGTAGCCGAGAGGCCGATGCGCTGGACCGGCTTCTTGACCAGAGCCTCGAGCCGCTCCAGCGTGATCGACATGTGCGCACCTCGCTTGGTGGGCACCAGAGCGTGGATCTCGTCGATGATCACTGTATCCACCGCCCGCAGCGTCTCCGCAGCCTGCGAGGTCAGCATCAGGTAAAGCGACTCAGGCGTCGTGATGAGGATGTCAGGAGGCTGACGGCGAAAACGCGCTCTCTCTCGTTGCGGAGTATCGCCGGTGCGCACATGGATCTGCGGCTCGTAGAACGGCACTCCCATACGCCGGGCCATGTTCGCGATTCCCGCTAAGGGGGAACGCAGATTGCGCTCCACGTCCACGGCCAAGGCTTTAAGCGGGGAAACATAGACGATACGAGTCCCGCGCGGAGCCTTGCGGCTTTTGGTCCGCCCCGCCGCCGGATTGGCATCCGCGGATGGAGCCCCTTCCGGCAGGTCGTGCAGCATCAGGCGGTCCAGGCACCAAAGGAACGCGGTCAGCGTCTTTCCAGTTCCCGTGGGCGCCAAAATCAGAGCATTTTCGCGACGTGCGATGGCCGGCCAGCCCATTCGCTGCGGCGCCGTGGGAGCCTCGAAAACCGCCTTGAACCACTCCGCGGTTACGGGATGAAAGCAGGCAAAGGCATCCCCCGTGAGGTCCAGGGCTAGAGGCTTGTCCGGTTTGGGCGGACGGGGAGGCATCAAGGTCTAGGATACAGTGCCGAAGAGCGAAGAGGAAGCGAATACGCTTGGGAGCCGCCAGGTGTGCCCAACAGCTCCCGCCGACCTCGCTGGGAGCTGTTCCATTCTGAGCTGCGCTTGGGCTTATTCGTTGTAGTGCAGCAGGCTGAAGACGTCGTATTCCTTGAACCGGTCGCGCCCTTTTAGAAAATCCAGCTCCACGGCGAAGGCCAGTCCCGCAATCTCCCCGCCCAGCTGCTTGACCAGCTTGACGGTGGCTTCCATCGTCCCGCAGGTTGCAAGCAGGTCGTCCACCAGAACAACCCGCTGCCCGGGCTGGATCGCATCCAGGTGGATCTCGAGAGTGTCAGACCCATATTCCAAGTCGTACGTGACTCGGGCCACCGGCGCCGGCAACTTGCGCGGTTTCCGCACAGGAACAAAGCCGGCGTTGAGCCGATAGGCCAGGGCGGGGCCGAAGATAAACCCGCGAGCTTCGATGCCTAAGACCAGGTCGACCTTTTGGGTCAGATAGTGAGCAGCCAGCGCGTCGATCAGCTGTGCGAAACCCGTTTTGTCCTTCAACAACGTGGTGATGTCGTAAAAAAGAATGCCCGGTTTCGGAAAATCGGGGACGGTGCGCACAAGCGCTTTAAGAGCCTCAACGTTAACTGACTGCTGGTTTTCCGGCATGGCTTGATTATAAGGGACGAGGAACTGAGCCTCAGAAAGCCGAACTCGCGCAGTCGACGGGCTGTACTCATCCGGAGAGGATTTGCAGAAGAGATCGGTTACGCCTTACGCAGCCCTGCGCCCATCTTCTTCACCACGCGCCTTCAATGCGGAAGACGCTCAGGTTGTGGGCCTCCGACTCTGCCAGGGTGTGTTCGATCACATTGTCCACCCGGCTCCCGCGAGGGCCACGGCGCAGGCTGCTCCGGAGTTCATCAAGGTCCTCCGCTTCGCCGGCGGCAACCACCTCTACGTCCCCTTCTTCGGTATTGCGGACCCAGCCGCGCAGTTCGAGCTCGCTGGCTTCGCGATGCACAAACCAGCGAAACCCCACACCCTGCACACGGCCACGCACTAGAAAATGAATCACCATAGACAAGCCTCAGTGTGGCAGATGGGGGGGAGGA
>CBJOJD010000136.1:0-12855 GCA_966443485.1 uncultured bacterium
CGCCATTGGAATTGCGGTGCGATTGCAGCAATAGGGCGATCAACTGGGAGAAGTACACCAGACGGATGCCACTGGCCGCTTTACATTTGCGGGACTAAAGCCTGGGGTGTATGTGGTGAGCGCCCTGAATGAAGAGGTGTCGGTGAGGGGGGACGCCGGTGAAACGAAACCTCTAGAACTCACAGTCGGGCATGCTTCCGCCGCAGCAGGAACCGTCAATCCTAGTGGGCGCGAAAACATAGGGCCAATGGAGTTCTCCGATGTGCCGAATTTTACAGTCGCTGCAGTGACGGACTGGACAGCCGCCGGCGGACATGGCTCCGACACAAGTCTCCGTGCCAGCGAGACATTGACCCAAGAAACGCTTCAACTGAAGCCGGCGTTGAAGCCAGCGGCACCCTCCCTCGGGAACGCTAGTGAGCAGGAGCAGCGTCTGCGGGAAGCGCTGGAGCGATCGCCACGGTCGTACGAAGCGAATGAAGAGCTCGGCCGGTTCGAATTAAGCGCGGAACGTTATTCCGATGCAATTCCGCTTCTCGAGACTGCTCATGAAATAGACCCGACGCAGACGGACGCCGAGTATGAATTAGCGCTTGCGCTGAATCGGAGCGGAGATCCCGTGAAGGCCCGTGCGCATATCGCCAAGCTTCTCGCAGAGGGTGATAAACCGGAATGGCACAGACTGTCCGGCGAGGTAGAGGAGAACCTTGGCAACTCGCTCGGAGCGGTTCAGGCATTCGAACGGGCGGTTAGAGAGGAGCAGAGCGAAGAGAACTATTTTACGTGGGGAACGGAACTGCTCCGGCATCGCGCCATCTGGCAGGCAAAAGATGTCTTCGAGGCAGGAGTGAAGGCGCATCCGAATTCCGCGCGTCTGTTGACGGCTCTCGGTGCGGCTCTGTTCAGCGCGGCCTTGTATGAGGAGGCAGGAGAACGCCTATGCCAGGCCTCCGACCTAATTCCGAATGACAGCCAGCCATATCTATTCATGGGACAAGTGGAGATCGCAGCGCCCAATCCATTGCCGTGCATCGAGAAGAGGCTGCAACGATTCGTCGAGCTCCAACCGAAGAATGCTCTCGCCAATTACTACTTCGCGATGGCGTACTGGAAGCAGCGCGGAAAGACGGTGGATGGCGCAACGCTGGAGCAAGTAAAAGGCTTTCTGAGCAGGGCTGTCGAATACGATCCCGCGTGCAGCAGCGCCTACTTGCAGCTTGGAGTGATAGAGGCTTCGCTGTCGGATTTTCGCAAAGCGGTCAGTTACTACGAGAAGGCGATTGAGGCAGATCCCCTTTCGAGCGAGGCGCATTATCGCCTCGGCGTCGCCTATGACCGCCTGGGCGAGAAGGACAGAGCAGCGAAAGAGTTTCAAGCTCACGACGAACTTGAAAAGAAGCAAGCCGCAACGGTGGAACAGCAGCGCCGCGAGGTCAAGCAGTTTCTCGTGCTCGTGGGTGGGGATCCCAACGGCGACCCGGCCCATCGATAGCATAAGCCGGAGATCGTCTATTTAGGCGGGTATTGGGCGACGATGCCGTCGCCTTCTCGAATTGTCAGGATCTGATTGGCTTTCACGTTCGTGAATCGCTCGATCTTCTGCGTGGTTGGCCACTTTACTTCGATAGCATCTGCCACTGTGCTGGCGCCCAGCCCAAAGTGGAGGCGCAGGTCGTTCTGTGACATGACGCTGGCACCGCTCTGCACTTCGGCCATCTGGGCATGTTTGCCGGTGATCACGCGAGCGCGGGCGCCGATAGCGGTCCGGTTGCACTTTGTGCCCACAAGCTTGAGCTTGATCCAATTCTGCTTGTTTCCTCCCACGTTATGTAGAAGGGACGGTAGCTCATTCATGTTCAGGATCAGCATATCCATACCGCCGTCATTGTCGTAATCGCCAAACGCCGCTCCACGACTTGAGTATCGCGCGGTAATTCCCGGCCCCATCGAAGTGGACACGTCTTTGAAGCTGCCATTGCCCAGGTTTTTGTACACGAGACGCGGGTTCTTGAAGGTCTCGCCGAAGTTGTATTTATCAATCTCCGGATAGACGTGCCCGTTGATCTGCACAATATCCGTCCAGCCGTCGTTGTCGTAGTCGATAAAGCCGCAGCCCCAGGCGACGTAGGTATTGTTGATTCCGACTCCCGAGTTAAACGATAAATCGGTGAACGTGCCGTCTCCGTTGTTGTGATACAGGTTGCTGGTGTCGTCGGCAAAGTTGGTCTTGAAGATATCGAACCAGCCATCGCAGTCGTAATCGGCAACGGCCAAGCCCATTCCCGCCTGCTCATGACCGTCGGCATTGTAGGCACAGCCCGCCATGATCGCAATATCGGTAAACGTACCGTCGTGGTTGTTTTGGTAGAGAATGCTGGGCATCGAATCAACCGCCACGTAAATGTCGGGCCAGCCGTCGTTATCGAAATCGCAACACACGGATGTGATGGAATAGCGCGGTCCCGGCTTGAGGATTCCGGCCTTCTCGGAAACATCGGTGAAGGTGCCATCTCCGTTGTTGTGGTAGAGGATGTTGGTGTCGCCCGGCAGTCCGCGGGGGCCGCACATCGTGGGCACGCCCTTCCATTGACAGAAACTGGCTTTATCGATGGAAGGCGGACTATCGGGATCGAGATGGACGAAGTTGCAGACGAAGAGATCGAGATGGCCGTCGCGGTCGTAATCGAGGAAACTGCATCCCGTTCCCCAGCGGCCCTTGGCTTGTGTGAGGCCCGCCTTCTTCGTCACGTCGGTAAACGTTCCATTGCCGTTGTTACGAAAAAGAATGTTGTGTCCCCAGAACGTGCAGAACAGGTCATCCCAGCCGTCATTATCGTAATCGCCGACGCAAACGCCAGTTTGCCAACCGCTGCGACCGAGCCCGGATTTTTCGGTGACGTCGGTGAACGTCCCGTCGCGATTGTTCCTGAAGAGGTGGGTGGTGGGTGCGGTTCCAGGAGCCCAATGCGCATCGAGCCGACTGCCGTTGGTGAGATAGATGTCGAGCCAGCCGTCGTTGTCGTAATCGAAAAACGCTACACCGCTGCCCTTCGTTTCGATAATCACGCGCTTGTGTTCTACACCGCCCCAGACGTTCGGCACCTTTACGCCTGCCTGTTCGGCCACATCAAGGAATTGCACGGAAGATTTGGGAGTGGACGCCACGGAAGGCTTGATCTGAGCCGCAGCACCCAGCTTCCACACGGGAGTGGTAAGCCTGTCGAGCAATGAACTGCCGAGAAGGAACAGACCGGAGTTGAGGAAGCGGCGGCGCGGAATGAGCATAGGATTCAGCGATTATAAAGAGCTGCTGGATGGCAAGGGAACCGATAAGGAGACAGGCTGGTGTAGAGAATCATCGAGATTTCACCCTGGGGAATGGATGGGGAACAATACCGACGCCTTCCTTGACAGCGATGATCGTATCCAGAGGAACCGTAGTGAGTTTGTCGACCTGGCCGCTCGGCCATGTGATCTGGAGCGACTCGATCTTCTTGCGCTTACCAAGGCCGAAATGGATGCGAGGATCGCTGGCGGACATGTAGCTCGTGCCGCCTTTCGATTGATCCACCTGAACGACGCCTTCGGACGTGAGCTTTAGAACGGACCCAATGCCATCGCGATTCGATTTGGTACCAATCAATAACACCTCGAGCCAATGATTAGCCGTTCCTTCGTTGCGGAGAATTTCAGGCGAATCGCCACGACAATTGACCGCAATTCCCACCTGACCGTCATTTAAAAAGTCAGCCGTAGCAAGCCCCCGAGCGGCCATCGGACGATTGAAATCAGGCCCAAGTGACTCGGAGACTTTGTCAAACTTTCCATGGCCGAGATTGTGAAACATCAGCAATGGCTCCTTGTAGCTGACCAGGCTGTGATACAGCTGCACGTTGTCGACCATGGCCCCGTTGGCCTGCAGGATGTCGGGCCAGCCATCGTTGTCATAGTCGATGAACTTCGCTGCGACCCCGCTGAGGAGATACGCCTTGTTACCGATGCCGGAGCTGTAGGTCACATCCGTGAATGTGTCATCGCCGTTGTTGTGATAGAGGCGATTCAATTCAAAATCGAGATGAGTGATGTAGATGTCCAGCAGCCCATCTCCGTCGACATCAGCGGCATCGATCCCCATTCCTGCTTCGTAGCGTCCGTCCTCGCTCGCCGCCAATCCTGAGATGAGCGATGAATCCGTGAAGGTGCCGTCATGATGATTCAGAAAGAGGAAGTTGGGCCACGTGTCATTGGCAACGGCGATATCGGGCCAGCCATCGCCGTTCAGATCCGCTAGCACCAGACCCATGCCTTTTGATTCCGGTGTCCCCACTCCGGATTTCGCGCTGACGTCCGTAAATGTGCCGTCGTGATTATTTCGGTAGAGAGTCGTCTTCTGCCCTGTGTAGTTGTTGGGATTGCAGTAGGATCGATAACCCGGCTTCCGATCGCCGCACCAAAGGTTGTTCTTAGGAGACCAGTTGATGTAGTTTGTAACGACGAGATCGAGCCAACCGTCCTTATCGAAATCGAACCAGCCAGCACTCGTTGACCAATTTCCCTCGTCTGTCACGAGGGCCTGCGCGGTGACGTCAGTAAATGTGCCGTTGCCGTTGTTGCGGTAGAGAATGGCGCGGCCGTAGCCCGTAACGTACATGTCCGGATAGCCGTCGTTATTGAAGTCGCCGACCGCGACACCCTGTCCGTAATGCCCTTCTCCGCCGACGCCCGCCTTTTCAGTAACGTCCGTGAAGGTACCATCGCCATTGTTGTGGTAAAGCGCCGAGCGCAGCGGGTGAGTGGGCTTGTAGGCGTCCGTGGCGCCAGACTGGACGAAGTAGAGGTCCATTAAGCCGTCCTGATCGTAATCAAGCCAGGCCACACCTGTGCCCATTGTCTCCAGGTAGTATTTTTCCTCTGTCTGGGTTGAGTCTTGAAGGAAAGTGATTCCGGCCGATTGGCGAATATCGGTAAACCTGACGGAATCCTGAGCGCGCGGAGTTGTCTTCGGCGAATTCGCAACATGCTGTCCGCGGAGGACTCCGGTGCCTGGCATGCCAACTGCAGTCACTATGCCCAGCAGGGTCCCTGCCGCGCGGCGCCTCAATCTCATAGCGTTTTATCCGTAAGCGACAAAGCGAAATGAAGAAGCTGTTGCTTGTTCTCAGCGCTCAACACGCGGGCTTCCGAGTTCGCCTGCACCGGCGCCTGGTCAAGCACCTGCTCAATACGGCTGATGTCGAGGCTAGGCCCCGCTGCGCTGTCTCTGAAGCGCTTCAGAACATCTCGGGCCTTGTCGAACTCGCCAATCTGAAAGTAAAACACTCCAAGGATCGAGTACGCGCCCGGCCATTCCGGCAGCAGGTCAACAGCATGCTCCAGGCGCGACGCAGCCTGGTCAACATTTCCGGCCAAGGCAGAGGTCAGACCGAGACCCCAGTAGATCTTGCCCGAGGCGGGGATGCGCGACTCCCCTTTTAGAAGCGTCTGCTGTGCTGCGGCGAAATCGTTGGAGCGAAGATCGATGAGCGCAAGGGAGAGATAATTCTGGTCGTTATCGGGGTTGCGGGCAATGGCATCTCGGAAAATGCCGGCAGCCTCCGTCGTGTTGCCAAGATGCGCGAGGATGTCTCCCATCAGCGCGAGATAGGCGTCATCCTTGCGGCTGGCTTCCGAGATCTGGCCGGCAATGTCGAGAGCCTTCGCGTAGTCACCCTTCCGGAAGTGCGCGTCCGCAAGGTTGAACTTCACTTCATCGGAGTTGGGATTAGCCTGGAGCGCAGACTCAAATTGTGCAATCGCGTCATCATACAGACGATATCGCGCCAGCAAAACGCCCGTTCCGTTCAAAGTGCGATAGTCATTGGCGCTTAATGCGTCAAGCTGCCGAACGGTATCCCGGGCTTGATCGGTTTTGGCGGACTTCAGATAGGCCTCGGCCAGCATATAGAGGCTTTCGGGCTGGTTAGGATGGCGGCGGATCTCGTTGTTCAATTCCGCAATGTCAAGTTGCTGACGAGCACCTGGAGCGAGTTGGGAACGATTGTCGAGATAGTTGAAGAGATTTTCGAAGGGATAAGGTCCTGCCTGCGTGTTCTTCGAGAGGGTTCTGAAGACGTTCAGGTCGCGATTAGCAGCGTCCGTCTCATGGAGGCTGCGTTCGACCATGGCGAGTTTGTAATACCCGTTGGAGGGATCATGCGCGACCTTCACATAACGGCGTAGTAGCTCTTCCGCTTCCGGCATTCTCTTCGCAGCAGTGCGCAGATTGGCTAGTTCCAGCAGGGCTTCGGAGTATTCAGGGTTGTTCTGCAGAGTCTTCTGGAAAAATTGCTCAGCCCGCGCCGCATCGCCCTGCCGCTCCGCAATGAATCCCAGATTGAACAGACACGTGCTGTTATGCGGGTCGAGCGCGAGCCCCTTCTCGAAGTAGGATTTCGCCTCATCGAATCGGCCCAGGTTACGGTATGAAAGCCCAAGAAATGCGTAAGAACGAGCGGATTTATCGATTTCGAGAAGGGTGTTGAATTCATCAATCGCCTTCTCCGTCTTGCCTGCCATGAAATAGCTCTCGCCGAGAGCCGCGATGAGATCGGGACGGCGTGGGGCAATTTGGAGCCCGGACTCGAGCAGGGGAATTGCGTCCTCGTAGTAGTTCTGCGACATCGTGACCTGGGCCATGAGGAAAATGATGTCGGCATTCGCCGGAGCGGCCTTGTGCGCCCTCATCAGAACGTCAAGCGCATCAAGCGGGCGCGACTGAGCGCTGTAGCTCTGCGCCAGCAGGTACAGCACTTCCGGGCTATCGGGCCGCAGATTGAGCGCGCGGTTCAGGGTCATTTCAGCGCGTGCGTTCTCTTTGGTGCGAAGCAGCACCTGGCCCAGGTTGAAGAGGATTTCGAAACTGTCCGGCTGCAGCGCATCCGCGCGATCGAGGAGCCGCTGGGCCGCCTGGTATTGATGCTCCGATGCGAGCAAAACGCCGAGTGAGAACAGAACCTGGACATCGCTTTTGCCGGTATCGGCAAGAGTATTCGCTGTCCGCAGCGCATCGGCAGCGCGGTGCGTCTGTAGATAGGCGCGCACGAGGTTGAGTTGCGATGGCGCCGAATGCACACGCTGAAGATGCGGAATGGCCTGAGCGGCGGAGCCTTTCATCAGCAGCAGAACGCCAAGATTGTAATTGGCATCGGCGTTTGCGGGATCCAGGCGAAGCACGGTGCGGAAGTCGTTCTCTGCGAGATCGAACTTCTTTTGAGCAGCATACGCGTTGCCGAGATTGTTGAGCGTCTTTGTGGAACGCGGATTCAGGCGCAGGGCGTGCTCAAACGAATCGATGGCGGCCTGGTAGTCCTGCTGATTCGACGCGATGATGCCAAGAAGGTTGTAGCCCTCGACGCTTGGATGTTTTGCCAGCTGAACGAGCGCTTCCGTACGAGCCTCCGCCAGCTTGTGCTCTTCAAGCAGACTCTCTGCCGTGCGGAAGGGGGACGCGGCCGGCTTCTGTTGCCCTACGGCTGCCGCGAACGATGCAAGGGATAAGAACAGAATGATACCGGCTCGCCGCGCTGGCGCGCCGCAGATGGCAGGCATTGATTTTGAGGCGATGCGAGAAGCCATCCTCTTTATACCTGTTGGTTCATCCTTTGAGGGGCTCATTGTAGCACTTCCAGCGCTCTCTTTGCGCTCGCGTTCCCCGGCTGCACCTGGAGCAACTTCTGGATGACGTCACGCGCTTTCATGGTGTCGTGCTGCATGGCATACAGGCGAGCCAGATTGAGATACGACTGTGCGAATCCGGGCGCCAGCCTGATTCCAGTGAGGAACTTGTCCTCAGCCTTCGCGTAGTCCTTTCTGCGCACATAGAGGACGCCGAGGTTATTGAGAGCCTCGGGATAGTCAGGCCGCAGCTCGATCGCGCGCTCGAGATATTCCGCGGCGCGCTCGAAATCGCTCTCCTGGATGAGGAGCATGCCGAAGCTGTACAGAATCTCCGGGTCATCCGGACGTATCGACAGGGCGCGGGTGAGCGAATCCTGCGCCTTATCGAACGCTCGCTGGCGCCGATACACGTTTCCAAGATTCAGGTGCGCAGTGAAGTAGTTGGGCCGGAGCTTGATGGATTGCTGGAAATTATGGATCGCTTCGTCGTCACTTCCCTGCTGCGCGGCCAGCATGCCCAAGTTGTTCCACGCTTCGGCGAAATCGGGCCGCAACTCGACGGTCTTGCGCAGATACTCCTTTGCTTCCTCGGGACGATTGCGATGCAGGTCGAGTGTGCCGAGATTGTAGTAGGCGTTTGCGTTATCGGGTTTGGACGCGATGACCTGATGGAACGATTCGGCCGCCTGCTCCAGAAATCCATGTTGGTACAGTGCGACGCCGAAGGTGAAATCGTTCCGCTCAAACTTGTCCTGAATAGGCAGTCCGGGGAACGGCAAGGCTACGCGTATGCGGCCCGTGCTGTCGGTAGGAATTGAAGCGGCATCGGCGGCGATACGCGATGGCTCTACCAAGCCCTGGTAGAGCTTCACGATCCTACCTTCGCCATCGATGAGCAGCGAGAGCGGAATCGGCAAATCGCGCCGGCGGTCAAACAGATGCCGATAGAAAATGTTGTAAATCGCGGATGTTTCCTCGGTCGCAAACAGCACCGTGGCAAAGGAGCGGTACTCGGAGGCAATCCTGCGGGCATCTGCCCGATGGCTGGCTTGATCGACATTCAGGGCGGCCACTTTAACGCGGCTTCGCTCCAAGAGCGAGGCTTCGATTTTCAGATGTTCTAGCTGACTGAGGCTCAGCTGGGCTTCAGTCGACCAAAACGTCAGCAGTACGAGGTGGCCGTTCCAGGAATCCAGTGCATGCTCGACTCCGTCAAGATCGGCGAGCTTGAATGGGGGAGCCTTGAGGGGCTGAATGAGCCAAGTCTCCGACTTAAGCGGCAGAGGCTCACGCGACGAAGGAGGCGAAGGCGCACTCTGCCTGTACGGTGTCGCGAAAAACGGGGACGCGTGAACGGCCGCATTGCCTTCTTCGATGTGGATTCGGTGGCCAACAGGCAGATCGGAGAATTGCTGCCTTGATCCTGAGGGCCAGCGGATGGTTGCCTGAATTGTGCCCTCGTGCGACCCCAGGCCGAAGAAGAGCTCTTTCGTATGCTGCGAAAGAAATCCGGTGCCGGCCTGAAGGTATTTTGTCTGGGTTGTTCCTGCGAGTTCGAGAGTGATAGCGGCACCAATCCCGTCACGATTGCTGCGGGTCCCGCGCAGGCAAAAGGAGATTGATGAACCGATTGCCTCGAGCTGATTGTGAAGCAGACGCAGCTGCGGGGCGTTTCGATTCTTCACGATCAACTCAAGGCGCCCGTCGTGATCGAGATCGGCAAGAGCAAAGGCGCGCGCGTCATCGCGGAAATCGAGTTGCAGAATGCCGGAAGCCTCGCTGAACGTGCCATCACGGTTGTTCACGAATGCGACGTTGCGCGCGAGGCCGTGCCACGTGTGGTCGCCACGCACCAGTTCATTGATCGCGTTCCACCCGCGCTCGTAGGCGAGCAGCGGAGTCGTATCCTCTGGGGATTTGGACACCACCTGGCGCCAGAAGAATCCGGCGAGTTCATCGTTCTGAGGGCATGTAAGGTATCCATTCGAGACGTAGAGGTCGCTGTAGCCGTCGTGATCCCAGTCCCAGAAATCGGAGGCCCATGACCAGCGGCCCATCTCCACACCTGCCGTTTGCCCGGCGTTCTGGAATGTTCCATCGCCCTGGTTGCGATAGAGCGCGTTGCCTCGGGCATGGCGCCGGTACAGCTCACGAATCTCGGCGGGCGCATTGGCGTGGAACTGCGGTTGTTGCGAAACCCGCTGTCCTGCGGCCTCCCACATGCTGGGGACATAGATGTCTTGATGGCCGTCGTTATCGAAGTCGGCCCAGCAACAGCCCATACCCGCTCCCACGCTCTCGATGCGAGCCTCGCTGGAGGCATCCTTGAACGTGCCATCGCCGTTGTTGCGATAAAGCTGAGAGCTCCCAAAATCGTTGGCCACGAAGAGGTCGGGCAGCCCATCGCCATTCGAATCTCCCCACGCGCAGGCAAAGCTGTAGCGGTCGTTGTTCGCATGAAGGCCCGAAGACACAGTCGCGTCAGTAAATGTGCCGTCTCCCTCGTTGTGAAACAGATAGTTGGGCGGCCCGTTTCGCGCGTCGTAGTAAGGAGCCGGATAGTTGTACTGCTCCAAGCCCAGGTAATACATGTAAAGGCAGAAGTAGATGTCGAGACGGCCGTCGTTATCGTAGTCGGCCACGGCTGCATGCGTGAAAGAACCCAGCGGCGCGCGGGCAAACTTGAACGCATCCCGCTTCAGCGCGAACGTACCATCGCCATTGTTAAGGAACAGGAGAGGCCCACTGCCGCAAACCACAAGAAGATCCTGACGGCCGCGGTTGAGGAAATCCACAAACAGAGCGCATGATGTCCGGTCGAGTACGCCTACGCCAGCCTTCTCGGTAACGTCCTCGAAAGTGCCATCGCCGCGATTTCGATAAAGCCGATTGGGCAAGCCCGCGGGCTGGCAAATGTAGAGATCGTCAAACCCGTCTCCATCGAAATCACCTGCGGCTACGCCGTTGTTGCCATATACGTCGATTCCAACGGCGCCGTCCATCACGGTGCGCCAGTAATCGGCGCCGTGCATCATCTGGGAACTGTAGGACTCGACATCGGCGAACGCAGTCGCGCTGACATCGGCGAAACCGGGGCCGTGCAGGATGGCACGTCTTTCATCGCCAAATTCCCACCGCCTCGCTCGCCATTGTCGGGAATCGTCCCGGGACCACTCGGTGTGCCATGAACCGACGCGCTCTTCTCGTTTTTCATCAGCGGACGTCGAGACAAGGTCGTATCGAATGTCCAAGCGTAGGATGGAGGCGCCGCCCTCGATTGGTTCGATGGCATAGATCTCGAATTCAGCGGTTTCGACAGACACTGCCGGCTTCAACCACTCGCCCATGCTGTGAATGAATTGCTCGCCCGTGCGTTCCGCGATCGTAGGAAAGCTTCGCTTAAACGTATCGATCCCGAAGCTGGTGCGTACATGGTGCTCGGTGACGGCGTCCGTGTGCGAAGCCTCGATGCGCGGCTCGATAAATGCAGCCATCGCAGTCACGCTCTTCGGGGAGTTCTTGAGGCCTGCGCCCCACTCGTTCAAAATCGACTCGATCTCCACCGCGTAACGCTCCAGCGGGTAGTCATCCGATCCAGGCTCAACCAGCCTGAAAATGTCCGACAGCGGAGATTGCGACGGGTAATGGGGAGAAAATCGAACGTCGGCCAGCGAAAGGTCGCCCGCAGTGTTCGCGGGCCCCAAGCCCCACGGCATGCCCAGGAACGGCGCCGGCTTGAGGAGGAGCGGAGCGACGCTGAGACTCTTGAGAACAGCTCGACGCGATACGCGAGAATGTAGCGGATTGAGCGGAGGCTTCATGAGGTCGAACAATCATAGAGCAATCTCCAAAAACGTGACCACCGCCTGCGGCTTTTCGATGTAGTCAAACAAACTTCGATGAAAACTCAGGATTTCCAGCCTATCGGTTCGACCTTACCATGAGCTCCATTAAGCACATTAGAATCTGCACTATACGAACTCACGACGCAATTCATGAAATCGATTGTCCCACGGGTCAAGGTCCTCCAGATTGAGGCTGAACTCTAACTTTTGATTGACAAAGATTTTGGGAAACGCGTAACGTGCTGCCCACAGAATTGGAACCGTTTACTGCAGCCGGTTTCGGATGTGGCTTCCCCCTGGTTTCTCGAAGAACAGCCGAGCATTTAGCCCATAGCACACGTGTGACGCAAAGCCAAAGAAACGAAACGATCGGAGGGATCTCTCATGGGTCGTGACGGCACGAAGGTTCAGTTGGTGAGAGCATTCGGATGGGCAGTCTTCGCATGCTTCTGCATGCTCCTGGCGCAAGGCAGGCGCGCCTATGGCCAAGTGGACGAAGGAGCGATCACCGGAACGGTTCAGGATGCCAGTGGCGCCGTAGTTCCTAATGCGGACGTCACCTTGCTGAACACGGACCAGGGAATCACGCTGCAGACGAAGACCAACGGCAGCGGCGGATACGCATTTTCGCCGGTGCGCATTGGCCATTACACGCTGACGGTATCGTCTACCGGTTTTGCGAAGACCACGCAGACCAACCTCACGGTCAGCGTTGCTCAGGTGCTCCAAGTGAATGTCACGCTGAAACCCGGCGGCGCCACGGAAACGGTCACGGTAGACACCGCGCCACCCGTGCTGCAGACCGAGGAGGCTTCGGTCGGACAGGTGATCGGTGAAGCTCAGGTGAACAATTTGCCCATGAACGGCCGCAACTTCACCTTCCTCGCTCAGCTCGGCGCGGGCATGCAGACGCCGCAGCCTGATACCCGCGGTAATGCTGCCAGCGGCGCCTTCTCCGCTAACGGCCTCCGTCCTTCGCAGAATAACTACCTCATCGACGGAATCGATAACAACTCCAACACCGTCGACTTCCTCAACGGTACAAACTTCGTGATTCTGCCTCCGGTGGACGCCGTCCAGGAGTTCAAGGTCCAGACCGCCGACTTCAGCGCCGAGCTGGGCCGTTCGGCCGGCGCGGTGTTGAATGCCACCATCAAGTCCGGCACGAATAACATCCACGGCGCGGTGTGGGAGTTCTTCCGTAATGACAAGCTCGACGCCGCCGACTACTTCGAAAACAACACCGGCCAGCCCAAAGGCAAACTGCGTCAGAACCAGTTCGGCGCCAGCTTCGGCGGACCCATCATCAAGAACAAAATGTTCATCTTCGGCGATTTCGAAGGCTTCCGCCGCG
>CBJOJD010000137.1:0-12843 GCA_966443485.1 uncultured bacterium
GCGAAGGCATTTTCGTACTGCTGGGTGGGGACTTAACTTTCACCAACGAAGCTGGCTGCCGCGGCTACCCCGAGCGAGGACTCCTTGTGTGTCCGCGCTGTTCTTTTGCTTGATTGAGAGGAGTGTCGTGGAAGGAAATGAAACTACCAGCTGTGCAGCCACTCTTCATCATGCCCGATGCGCACATTGGTCTTGAACAACTCGCTCAATCGCGGCTCCACCAGCAGCTCGCCGCGAGGCCCATCGGCAACGATCTGCCCATCGCGCATCAGGATGACGCGCTCGATCTCCGGCAGGATGTCGCCAAGATGATGGGTCACAAGTACCAGGCCTGTGCCTTCAGCCACCAGCCGCCGCATGGTGTCGCGCAGTTCGCGCTGCGCGGCCAGATCCAAAGCATTCGATGGCTCATCCAGCAGTAGTTGCTTCGGTCGGTGGACCAGGGCACGCGCAATGAGGATACGGCGCTTTTCCCCCGCCGACATCTCGCCCACCAATTGATTGGCGAGGCGAAGAGCCTCCATACGCTCCAGCGCTTCCACCGCACGTTCGCGCATCTCGTCGGTCACATGCAGATTGGGCCACAATGTCGAAGCAGAGAAAAATCCTGCGATCACCGCGTCCAGACCGGTTGTCACGGCGGTCCGCTCTCCCGGCAGGTCGGTCCCTACCACGCCGAAGTGCTTACGCAGTTGCGTCAAATCCCAACGTTCGCGCCCGAAGATACGAACCTTCATGCCGGGAATGACCATCGGATAGATCTGGCATGTGATGGTCAAGATAAGCGTGGACTTACCGCAGCCATTGGGTCCCAGGATGACCACATGCTCACCGGTCCGAATGCTAAGGTTCACATCCTGCAGTACCACGCGGTCCCCGCGCGCTACGTTGACATTCCGCAGTTCGAGAAAAGATTCCTGATCGATATTTTGCGATGCTTCGTTCCCCGTCTCCGGCATCGTGCCTCCACCTGCTAGATTAAATGGGTTGACCCCGCACGACTGAGACGCCACTGTGCTCCATCGCATGCGGAACCATTTAGCCCATGAGTGAGATTTCGCAACTAGTGATTCCCCAAGGATTCCGTTTCGGCGCCACCAAAGCGGGCCTCAAGGCCAGCGGGCGCACAGACTTCGCCCTGATCGTGGCAGACGCTCCAGCCAGCGCTGCTGCTGCCTTCACAGCCAATCGCGTCATTGCTGCTCCGCTGATCGTAGATAAGGAACATCTGCATGCCACCGGCGGCAAGGTTCGGGTCGTAGCCATCAACGCCGGAAATGCCAACTGCGCTGCTGGCCAGGCCGGTCTGGACGCTGCGCGCGCCACCTGTGCGGCAGCCGCGGGCATCTTTGGTTGTTCGCCGCAAGAGGTGTTTCCGTCGTCTACGGGAATCATCGGCGTACCTCTGCCCGCTGAGAAATTGATCGCGGTGATGCCTTCCGTTGCCAACGAGCTAGGCTCCGAGACCGATCACTTCCAGCGTGTAGCCCAGGCCATCATGACCACGGACACAGTGGAGAAGACGGCCTATGCTCGTCTCGAAGTGGCTGCTGAGAACGGGACAAAGAGGGAAGTCAGAATCGCCGCGACCTGTAAAGGCGCAGGCATGATTCACCCTCAGCTGGTGCCGCATGCGACCATGCTGGTCTATGTTCTAACCGACGCGGAGATCGATCCGGCCACGTTACAGCAGTATCTGAACGGTGCCATCGAGCTCAGCTTCAATCGCATTTCAGTGGACGGCGATACTTCCACCAACGACACCGTACTGCTGCTCGCCTCCGGGGCAAGCGGTGTGAAGATCGATGCTGGCAATGAAGAATTTGCGGGCGCATTGCGCCAGGTGTGCACCTCGTTGGCTCGCCAGGTAGTCGCCGACGGGGAAGGCATCACCCATGTGGTGGAGCTGCAGATTGAAGGCGCAGTGAGCGATGCGGAAGCGGTCAAGGTGGCCAAGGCCATCGCCCACTCACCTCTGGTGAAGACCGCTTGGGCGGGTTGCGATCCCAATTGGGGGCGATTGATGGCGGCCATCGGCTACTCCGGTGCGCAGATCGATCCGGAGCGAATTGACATCTGGTTCGGTGAGCAGCGGATCTGCCGAAACGGCGGGCGCGCCAGTGAGTTTGACGAAGCCGCGGCGCACGCTTACCTGAAGCAGGCTGAGTTCACCATACGCATTCAACTCAATCAGGGCAGTGGCTCCTGCGTCTTCTGGACCACTGACTTGACCACCGAATACGTCCACATCAACGCCGACTACTCTACCTAGAACGGACGCGATTTACTGCACCGGTGGTTTGGCTGTGTCCCGAGGGTATGCGGCCTCCACCGCGTGCTCCAGTTCCTGTACCAGTGGCACGCTCGGACCATCCAGCCCGCCATCTCTCTGGCGTGACCAGATAGGTCCTTTCAACTTACCCTTTTCGTTGACCGTGTAGACACGCAGTAGGTCTTCCGAGGCGACCGAGTCGCTTACGGCTGGTCCAACCCCGGGATTGTCATTTTGTGACCCACTCAGAGGCGATGGTGTGCTGGCCCGGGGAGGAACGGGTTGCATCGATGGCGACGGCAATCCGGCTCCGTCGCGACTCTGGTCTTCACCCCTGTGTCCTTTGCGGATCACAAGTACCAGGTCGGCGTTCTCCCTCTTGGCCACGATCTCGTAGCGGTTCCAATCCCGCAAAATCAGCTGCACTTGCCGGATCACGTCCTGGTCGGAGTCTCGGGTTCCGGACCGGGAGGGGCCCCCTTCCTCTGTCTCAACACAAATAGACCGGGCCGTCTGAAACGCCGGTGCTACTTCCAGCTTTTTAGGCTTGGCCAAAGCGGCCTTGTCGAAAACAAGAGAGAGGCTAAGCAGCACCAAGACGGCCAGCGATGATGCTTGTTTGATCTTCATGGATGGACCTCGTCGCGCCTTTGTACCAATTAGAGCAGCGCTTGGAGGGTAGGTGGCCGGTTTTACCCTTGTCAAACCCTGCCCGTTTGCCATTTACAATCGCAATGATCGGGGATATTCCAGGGATGAAGAAGAAGTCGACCAGCCGGCCGGCAGATGAATCTACGCTAGGTGAGAAGAAAGAGTTCTCTCTTATTTCCAACGAGACCCTTCTGGGTCTTTATCGCAACCTTCTCAAGTGCCGATGGGTCGAGGAGCGCAGCGGTGCCAAGGGCAACTCAGCGAAGGGATGGGAAGCAGCCACGGTAGGCGTGGCCATGGACCTGGTCGCCGAAGACATCATCTGCCACGATGACACGGGATTACTGGCTAGCTTCCTCCGCGTGGAGACTCCCGCTACGCTTCGTTCTGCTGCAAACGGCGACGGCAGCGCCGATGGCTTTCGGCAGCTATTGGGAGCAGCACTGTTTGAGAAGACGCGAAAATCCGGCAAGATCGCTGTTGCCTTCTGGCGACAGGGAGACAGCGAGGGCTGGAACAACGCTCTAGACGCGGCACGTAACCACAGCTTACCGGCCATCTTCGTGTGCCAGACGCAGCTTCTACAGCGGCGTCCTGCACCACGCAACGGCAAGGTGCTGGTCGAAGAAGATGGACTGCCCCGTATCGTGGTCGATGGCGCCGATGTCGTGGCCGTCTATCGAGTGGCTCACGAGGCCATCGAGCGAGCCCGTCGTGACCGGGGGCCCACGCTGATCGAATGCTCGCGATTTGCGGTGGATGGCCAGCAGCAACGCCGTTTCGATTCCGTGGCCAACATGGAGAGCTACCTGCGCAGTAAAGGGCTGCTGGACCGCGCAACCAAGGCGCAGATACTCGAAGAGACCGCTCGCGAGTTGAACGGGGCAGGCATGCGGCGTCGCAATCCGTGAGAAGCACGTCCTGCTATTTCGCGCGTGGATGGGTACGGTCGTAGACCTGCGTGAGCTGCGCTGTGGTCAGCTGGGTATAGCGCTGAGTCGTGGAGAGCCGCTCGTGGCCCAGCAACTCCTGGATGGCGCGCAGGTCGGCACCTTCCTCGAGTAGATGGGTTCCAAAGGCGTGACGCAGGGTGTGCGGATGCACGTCGGAGGGCAAGCCGCGGAGAATGGCCACCCGCTTCACAATGCGGCCGACGCTCCGGGTGGTCAGCCGCGCTTCACCTCCGGCTTTCGCCAAGCCGCGCAGGTAGAGATTGATGAACAAAGCAGGCGTGGTCCGATCTGCTGCTGCCAGCCGCGCTGAGCGTTCCGCAAGATAGGCGCGCAAGGCCTGGGCTGCGGCATCTCCCAAGGGCACGAACCGCTGCTTCTGCCCCTTTCCGCGCACGAGAATGGCCTCATTGGCCCAGTGAATATCCTCAAGATTCAACGCGGTAAGTTCGGCGTTGCGCATACCGCATCCGTAGAGCAACTCCAGGATGGCCCTGTCGCGCGCCGGCCAGGTAGCGGCATCGTCTCCTACCGTATCCACGACCCGATTCATCTGTTCGATCGAGGGCACCCGAGGCAGGTGCTTGGGCAAGCGAGGCGTGGCCACCAATGCCGCCACGTTCTGCTCCACATGCCCTGTTCGCGCCAGCCATTTGAACCAGCTTCGTACCGCCGCCAGGGCCCGCGCCGCCGAAGCCTTGGAAAGTCCCCGATCGTAGAGCGTTCCCAGATAAGCGCGAATGTCCGTGTGCTCAACTTTAGCGGGATCTGCCGCTTCGCCAAGGCGCTCGATCAAGAAGGCGGCAAAGCCGAGCAGTTCGCGTTCGTAGGCCCGCAGAGTATGCGCCGACGCTCCGCGTTCGCCGCTCAGGACACGCAGATACTCCAGCACCAGAAGGCTCAGAGTGCCTCCCGCCGCCGGAGCCGCTAGTGCCGCAACTTCGCTCATGCGGTCTCCTCGACTTCGTCGATCTCGAGCGGTCCGCTGCCTTCAGCTTGTTTCTTATCGATCGCAGCTGTTCGCCTCTTGGCTCGAGGATGGTGCTCACGGTGCACAGCTTTGAGCCGCCCCAGCGCGAGATGGGTATACACCTGCGTCGTGGAGATGTCCGCGTGACCAAGCAGCACTTGAACGCTTCGCAGATCGGCGCCATGTTCCACCATGTGAGTGGCGCAACTGTGCCGCAGCATATGTGGGCTGGCTTTTCCGTTGGCCAGCTTCACCAAATGCCAAACCCACTCGCGAGTCAGCGGCATGCCGCGCAGCGAAAGAAAAAGGCGGGCGCCGTCATTGCGGGCCGTACCTTTGCGTGCAGTGCTGATCCGTGCCAGATGCGGACGGCCCTGCTGGAGGTACACTTCGAGCGCCTCGATCGCGGTGCGACCCAGCGGGACAATGCGTTCTTTGTCCCCCTTGCCTCGCACTTGCACTCGGCCGGCATCCAGGGCGAGGTCACTGGTCGACAAGCCCACCACCTCCGAGACGCGCAGCCCGCCCGCATAAAGCAGCTCGAGAATAGCTCGGTCACGCAAAGCGGTAGCCTTTGCCTGGGGATGGCTCGCGGCCAGGGCCGCTCGCTCCAGCATTTCGTTCACTTCAGGCTCTGCCAGCGACTTCGGCAGAACCTTCCAAGCCTTTGGAGATTCAATGTTCAGCGTGGGGTCGTGATGAATGCGCCGGTCCAGCAGCAGCCATTTGTAGAATCCCCGCAGGCAGCTCAACTTGCGGGCCGCCGATCGCGCGTCCGCTCCATGGTCCCGCAAATGCTCCAGAAATGCCGACACGTCCTGCTGTGTGGCGGTAAGCAGTACCCCGTGACGGCCCTCCAGAAACTCCGCGTAGATGTTCAGGTCGCTGAGATAGGCCTCGCAGGTCAGCGGCCGCAAGCCCTTCTCCACACGCAAATAGGACTGATATTCGCGGAGCAAAGACAGGTTGGCGGCGGCGTCCACATCAGGATTATCCGCGCTGCCGTATGAGAACGGCGCATGACCGCCCGTTGCCTGTACATGGTTTGTCAAGGAATCAAAGGCGACAATAGGGTGCTTGCTAGAAAACCCGTCCAACTTCAAACTGGCGGCATTCACGTTCTCGTCATGTGCAAAAGCCTCTCGGATGCCTGAAAATGAAATGAGCAGAGACTTCTGCATTGAGGTACGGATCCATTTTGACCGGCACACAGTTGTTAAACAAGCAGTGGACCGCTGAAGAGTTTCATCGCAAGGTCGTGGATCTCAAACCGAAGGTCGCCATATTCGACTGCGACGGCACACTTTGGGATGGCGACTCCGGACTGGGCTTCATGGAGTGGTCGCTGGAGCAGGGAATCGTCTCCCGCGAAACCAGCGACTGGATTGACAACCGCCATCGGGCCTACAGGGCCGGCACCGTCACTGAGGTGGAGATCTGCGGCGAGATGGTGCAGATCTATGCCGGGCTGCGTGAAGCAGAGCTGCGCGAGGTGGCAAACCGTTATGTCCGTGAGTTCGTGCTTCATCGCGTTTTCCCCGAGATGAACCGGCTGATTGCCGAGCTCCGCGCAATGGGAACCGAGCTTTGGGCGGTTAGCTCCACCAACAAGTGGGTGGTTTCGGCAGGCGTGAGCAGCCTGGGCATTCCGAAAGAGCGGGTGCTGGCGGCTGAGGTCGCGGTAGTGAACGGGGTCATTGTCAACGATCTCGTAGACGTCCCGACCGGAGAAGGCAAAGCCAAGGCACTGCAGCGTGTGGGACTACCGCGGCCGGACGCCGTCTTCGGCAATTCCATTCACGATCTCGCTATGCTGGAGATCGCCGCCAATGCTTTTCCAGTTAATCCTTCGCCGGCTCTGGTCGAAGAAGCGATCCGGCATGGCTGGGGCTACTTCCGGCCTGGAACTGTGCAGCAGATCTCTTCTGATGTCACCGGGCACTGAGTCCTTCAGGTTTTGTGGCGAGACTGGCCTAGGTAATTCCTCTGAGGCACCTATACGTTAGATATAGGTGCCGTTTGTCTTAAGGCGGCTACAATCGATTTGTGGAGAACGTTGAGCAAGAGTCCAATCCGCGGCCCACTCCCCCGGCATTGCGTTTTGTGGTGGCAGCTCTCATCGTTCGCGGTGACCAGATCTTGATCTGTCAGCGGCGCCCTGATCAACCCATGGGACTGCAATGGGAGTTTCCCGGCGGCAAGATTGAAGCCGGCGAGGGCCCCGAACAGGCTCTCAGGCGGGAGCTTTCGGAAGAGCTCGGCATCGATGCGAAGATCGGACCTTTGGTCACGCACATTCGCCACAACTATCGCCACGGTGGGGCTGTCGACCTGCAGTTCTTCGTCGTACGCGAATTCTCAGGGAATCTGGAAAACAAGATCTTCGCCCAAATGCTTTGGGTTCGATTGGAAGATCTACCCACCTACGACTTCTTGCCGGCAGACCGCGGTCTTATTCGCGAGCTGGCAATGGGGAAACTCCTCTAAAAACTCGTCACTTGTGCCGCAGAAGGTAAAGTGCCGGTTGAGCTCTTGGGAGCTCCCCGGCACTTTACGGTCATTTGTGTGGATTCGATGGCTCCGAGGGTGCTGGCGGCGCAGCGGGAGCACTGTGAGCTGGTGGAGCCGCGGGCTGCGGATGAGGAGCTCCACCGCTGTTGCCGCCTGACGGATGCGGCGGGTTCACCGGTGCGGGACCGCTATGGGGAACGAACACCGGAGAGGTGCCACCTGGCCGCGGGCGATTCTCGGGCGGATGTACATACCCGGGTCTATTCGGAGCGGCTCCGCCCGATGCCCCGGGAAGAGGCCGTGTGGGCAGCGGTACGGGTCCCCCCGTAGACGGCCGTGGATTTACAGGAGCAGGAGTATACCGGGGACGCACCGTGAATGTACGCATGGGCTCCACCAGGTTTCCGCCAATGGTCACGGGCGCTTCCTTGTCCCTGGGTGGGAGACTAGGCGGATGAATGGGGATGCGATGGTCCACCGGGATCACCGGCCGGGGGCCAATCCGGCGCGGACCACCGCGCGGGAATGGCGGCCGATGTGGCCGAATGGGCTTCGGATACCAGTGCGGCGCATTGCCGATGTTCACTACCCACACCCCACCCCACCAGGGCTGGCATCCTCCCGGAGCCCAACCCCAGCCAAAGCCGTCGTAGTAGTTCCACAAACCGCATTGGTAGGGCATGTAACCCCAGACTTCGTTGGAGACCCAGACGTCGCCGTACACAGGCTCGGAGACCCAATAGCCGCTCCCATAGGGATCCCAATCCGGGTCGGAAGCCTCGTAAGGTGACCAGACGTATCCCTGGCCGGGTACGTCATACCAGCTACCGTTGGCGTTCAGATCGCTCCAGGCGGGATTTTGGCTGTCGCCGTAATTCTGTGTTGCTGCGGTTGACCCCTGTCCCTCATCGCCGAGGGCTTGATCGCGATCGGAGTTCCATGCATCCCAGGAGTCAGGCTCGATCGAGCTCAGCAGCTCGTATCCTGAGCCGTCTCCGCCATTCAAACGAACGCTCTCTCCAGAATGCGCGTCGACGGCCAGGTTCCCGGGGCCGGTGAGGTGAGCAGTCCCGCTAAAAACGGCCACTTCGCCGGGATTCTGATCCATTTGAACCCGGAACACCGTGGAGACTGCAGCCGTGATCGTGTAATTTCCGAAGCGCACGGCAGTGGATGTCTTGTCGGACCGCGGCGTCTGGAGCTCGAAGTACCCCATGCCATTGTTCAAGTCAATTCCGGTCTCCCCGCCGGGCTTGAGGACGGAGAGGGTCATGGAGCTGTTGGGTGCGATCCGGGCGATGCTCCCGTCCTCGAACTGGATCTCGGCGCGTCCGTCATCGGAGGTGACCAGCTTTGCCCCCTCAAACAACGGAGTGTTCGCCAGAGCGGGATTTGCCACCACCTGGCCGTTTTGCGAGAGCTCAACCTGACCGTCCACGCTACTCAGCCTGACGGCGCGGGCAGGGGCATCATCCGGGTCGGCAAATGCGGTGGTAGCGAGGCCGATTGTCACCATTCCGAGGGCCAGCAACCGTAACCCGGATGCGCCTGCTTGCCTCATCATCTCTCGTAGCGTTCTCATGTTGACCGCCTCGGCCGAACAACAGCCATTTACAGATAAGACACGTCTGGACCGATGAAAGTCGCTAAATCGAGAAGCGCTTAGCACACTTCAGTCATTGGTCTTTGAGAGCAGCAGGCGCGCCTTCCGCCGTGCGCGTTCCATTACCGTCTCGTCGGCGGCCACGCGTTCCAGAATGTCGCGAATACTGGTTATCTGCGCGGCGCGGCCGTCGCCCAGAGACTCCTCAAGCACATTCAGTTCCTGGTCTAGTCCGAGCCGGTCGTGCAGCAATAGCGACTGGATCCGGGCACCCTCAATCAGCGTGTTGGCTGTTGCCACCAGGGAATCGCCCAGCGATTGAATATCCTGATCTCTCGAGTAGTTGAACTCGCACGATCCTTCCCCCTCGGGCCCTGAGTACGTCAACTTCTTCAGCCCCTGGAATGCCACGTTCAGATGGCTCTCGCAGCCCGCCCGGAAGAGCTTCTTTTTCTCCGCGATCTTGAAAGCGCGGCTCGCAAACTGCGGGCTCAGCTGGATATCCCGATCAATGTCGGGCGCCTCGATGAATGTTCCATCGGGACGAGGAGCATCGCCGCGACGGCTGCGGAAATGACCGCTGCCATCAGGATGAAATTCAAGGGTCCACTGGCCCGGGATGAGTTTGGGATTGGAGAAATTTACCTGAAAAAGAGGATCCGGAGCCGCCCATGCCGACAGTGTTCCAGCCAGCAACAACGACAGTATGGGAAAGGCCTTCATCGTCCTGCTCCCTGCAGAGACAGAGTTTGCGCGGTGTGGAGATGACAGATTGCAATGGCCAGGGCATCGGCTGCGTCCGCCGGCTGAGGGATCTCCGCCAATTGGAGCAGCCGCGCCACCATGAATTGGACCTGCTCCTTTTTGGCCAAACCGTACCCCACCACACTGGACTTGATTCGAAGCGGTGCGTACTCCGCTACCGGTATGCCGTGACAGGCCGCAGCCAGCAGAGCGACGCCGCGCACGTGGCCGAGCTTCAACGCTGATTTTGCATTGACAGAGTAAAACACTTCTTCGACGGCGACTACATCGGGCTGCCAACGCTCCATTTCGGCCGAAAGCTGGCGAAAGACCTGCTCGAGCCGGATCGGCAGTGGCTTGTTCTTCGGTAACTGCAAGCCTCCCAGGGCACAGCACACCAGGCGAATTTCCCGGTCCGTTTCGGACGTTTCCACAACGCCGTAGCCGGTCACCTCAGTGCCGCAGTCGATTCCAAATACCCGCATGGGGCCAAGTTTATCGCAGCTGCGCCTGCATAGACGCAGAGCAAAACAGGTTGAACCTGATCCTTCACCTGTGGCTGTGATGGCCGTCACGAACGGGTGGAGCTATAGCTGCAAGAATTCTGAGATGGTTCGGCTTCCGAAGATCATTCAGGGGGGGATGGGGGTAGGCGTCTCCAATTGGCGGCTGGCCCGCGCTGTCTCCGAAACTGGCCAGCTTGGGGTGGTCTCCGGTACAGCTCTCGACCAGGTGTTTGTCCGCCGTTTAGTGGACGGCGACCAGGGCGGCCACATGAGGAGAGGGCTGGAAGCCTTTCCGTTTCCAGAGATTGCGCGGCGAGTGTGGCAGGAGTATTTCGTGCCGGGCGGCAAGGCTCCAGGGGAGCCATATCCCACCACTCCCATGCACCAGCGGCGCGAACCCAGAAAGCTGCTCGAATTGTGTGTGGTGGCCAATTTCGTGGAGGTGTTCCTCGCGGGAGAAGGGCACGACAATCCTGTAGGCATCAACTTCCTGGAGAAGGTGCAGCTGCCGCACCTGGCTTCGATTTACGGTGCCATGCTGGCGGGAGTTGGATATGTCCTGATGGGCGCTGGGATTCCCTTGCAGATTCCAGGGGTGTTGGACGCCTACGCGGTCCAGCAGGCCGCTGAATATCGACTTTCGGTTACCGGAGCAGTTTCTGACGAGAGCATGCACTTCAATCCCGCCGAGTTTAGCGGCGGCGCCAGCCCGCAACTGCAACGACCGCAATTTCTGGCCATTGTGTCCTCCAACACCTTGGCCGCGACCATGCTCCGGCGGGCGAACGGCAAGGTGAACGGCTTCGTTGTGGAGGGATTTCAGGCGGGGGGCCACAATGCGCCACCCCGGGGCAAGGCCCAACTGAGTCCGACGGGAGAACCCATTTATGGAGACCGTGATCGGGTAGACCTGGATCAGATGCGAGCGCTCGGCGTGCCGTTCTGGCTGGCCGGTGGATACGGGACCGCGGAGAAACTAGCCGAAGCTCAGGCGCAGGGAGCAGCCGGAGTTCAGGTGGGTACCGTGTTCGCGTTTAGCGAAGAGTCGGGGCTGCGGCCAGATCTGAAGCAGGAACTTCTCCGGCAGATCGCCGCGGGCACAGCCAAGGTCGTCACTGACCCGCTGGCCTCACCAACCGGTTTCCCGTTCAAAGTGGCTCAGTTGCAGCAGACATCCTCAGGGCAGGACGTGTACCAGCACCGGGCACGGGTGTGCGATCTGGGATTTTTGCGCGAAGCCTACGCAACTCCAGACGGGGGAATCGGATACCGTTGCTCAGCGGAGCCGGTCAACTCCTACCTCGATAAGGGCGGTAAGGTGGAAGACACGGTCGGTCGTAAGTGCCTGTGCAATGCGCTGCTCGCCAATATTGGTCACGCGCAGGTGCGCAAGGACGGCGGAGTGGAGCCGCCTCTCATCACGATTGGTGCGGATCTGGAGGCTGTGGCGCAGTTTCTGTCGGAGGGAAAGCAAAGTTACACTGCCGCGGAGGTCGTTGACGCACTGCTTGCCCCAGTGACTGCGGGCTGAGTTGCTGACCGTCTATGGGACGACGCGACTTGCTCCGTGTCTAACGTGGTTCGGCAGCGCACAGCACCAACGTTTGTGGTGTGGAAGCGACTTATTCCGAACGGTGAAGGTCGCATTCTTTCGATGTGTTCGGCGCGAGGCTGTGCCAGCTTAGGCTGGCGCGATCGGTCCCGCACCATGCACGGCGAATACGCGTGGTATGCGGTCCTCAGGACGGGCCAGCTTGGGAAACTCGGCGTGGGGTTCCGTCTGATACCAGTAAGCGACGGAGTAGAAGTTGTCGGAGCGATGATTGGCGTGTCCATGTTCGATGGTGACGCGAATCGAGTTTTCAAACGTGATGGGCGATTCAGTGTGCCAGCGGTATAAGCAGTAGCGGCCTCCAATACGCTCTGGATCGACGATGAAGGGCGCGCCGTTGTGGGCATAAGCGAAAGGCTGGCCTCCGAAGTCCCAGGCTCCGTTGAAGTAGTCTTCGCTGCCGGTTCCGTTGATAGTGGGCTGGACATCGCCGTCGATGAAGATCATGTCATCGCCTTCGCCGTACCAGCCTTCCTGGTTCTGGAGAACGGCCTGAGTCACACCTACGAAGTGGCCGCGGCCTTTGGCTTCAAAGAAGACATAGTTGCCTTCGCCATTCAAGTTCTTGCGACTGTCGACGGCCTGATCCCAGTTGCGCTGCCAAGTATCGACCTCGCCATGACAAGGAGCGGCCTGGCGGTATTGTGCGTGAAAGCGCCCTATATCGCTCGGTAGCGATGGAAGCGTAATGTAGTCGACCGCGTAGTAGAGGCTGTCTGTGCGTTCCTTGCCTTCGTTGCTTACGGTGATCTTGGCGGCGCTGGCGAACGGCATCTCGAAGTAGGCGTTCAGGGCTTTGATGGGAGCTACGGTAAGCAACTCGGACTGATAGGTAAAGTACTCGCCCAGTCCGAGGCCGAAGAAGTCGCCGATCGGGACTTCGACGGAGGGGGATGGCTCGCCATCCCACCCCGCCCGCAGCACCAGATTCTTGAGGTGATGCTGATCGTGCGAGTTGATGGTGCCCAAGATGTGTGTGACCACGCCAGCGCCGGTGGTCTCGCTGATTTTGCCGGACTGGCCG
>CBJOJD010000138.1:0-12804 GCA_966443485.1 uncultured bacterium
GGCTTCAGCCCAATGAGTTGATTGAACGCTGCTGGAATACGCCCAGAACCAGCCGTATCGGTCCCAAGCGAAAAGCTCACTAATCCTTGCGCTACCGCCACCGCGGATCCCGAGCTAGAGCCGCCGGAGATGTAGTCGGGATCGAAGACGCTCGAACATACTCCGTAGGGAGTGCGGGTGCCCACCAGTCCTGTGGCGAACTGGTCCATGTTCGTCTTGCCAATCAGGATCGCGCCTGCATCGAGCAAGAGCTGTACGGATACTGCGTTCTCTGCCGCCATGCGCGCAAAGGCAGGGCAAGCCGCCGTGGTTGGCAGTCCAGCAACATCGAAGTTGTCTTTGACCGCGAAGGGAATACCGAAGAGCGGAAGCGCGCGATTCGCAGGGTCGGCTTCCAGCTCCCGGGCGCGGGCGAGGTTTTCTTCGCGCGAGACCAAAGAAATCCATACGGGTTGCTCTCCGCGCATGGCAATCTCATCGTAGATCTGCACGACGGTCTCACTTGGGGTGAGCCGCCCATCGCGGTACATGCGCTCAAGAGATCCGATGTCCATCGCCTGCTCCTCTCCTTAACAACTGCAAAGGATTGCCAACTGCTGTCCGGCGCTGACCATTTGTCCTGCCGTGCATAGGAATTCCTTCACGATGCCTGCGACAGGCGCCGCGATCACCAACTCGGTTTTCATGGCGTCCAGAACGACTAGCTTTTGACCTGCATGGACGCGCTGTCCAGGCTCCGCCGAGATTTGGAACACGCTAGCAGTCATGGGGGCGTGCACGGCTTCACAACCTTCAGGAACACTGCGTTTGAGGTCCGGTTCCGGCATCTCAGGAAGTGAAGCGGAGACTTCCAATTGGCCATTAATTCTCCAGCGCTCTCGTTCCTCCTGGAAGGCGGTGGATTGTTGCACCTTGAATTCATTCGCACTGGGCTGAATCGATTCCAGGAACGATTCGTATTCTGGAAGGCTGAATTGGCCCTCCTCGATCTGAGGGTTGAAAGCTCCGTGAAGAATGTCACGTCGCAGCTCCTGCAGTCGATCTGTGCCTACGGGATAGAAGCGAATTCGATCGAAGAAGCGCAGTGCCCAGGGAACGCCTTGCGCGAAGGTTTGCGTTACACGATGTGTGTTCCACACCTGTACTGTGCGCCCTACCAGCTGATAGCCGCCTGGGCCTTCCATGCCGTAAATGCACATGTATGCCCCACCGATGCCTACAGCATTCTCCGGAGTCCAGGTACGCGCCGGGTTGTATTTCGTTGTAACGAGGCGATGACGAGGATCGAGTGGCGTAGCGACGGGCGCACCCAGGTAGACATCACCCAATCCCAGCACGAGATAGTCTGCCTCATGCACAATGCGGTGAACATCAGAAGTGGAACTCAGCCCATTAATGCGGCGAATGAACTCAATGTTATCCGGACACCACGGTGCGTCAGGGCGAACCGCCTGCATGTATTTGGCTTGGGCCAGGCGTGTCGCGGGATCATCCCACGACAGCGGAAGGTGCACTACTCGCGACGGCACCGAAATGTTGGGATGTTCAGGAAGATCAGCATCGAAGCTGTCGAGCGCAGCCAGTAGATCTTCCCGCGGCAGAGTCCGATTATCATAGTGAATTTGCAGGCTGCGCACGCCGGGCGTGATATCGACGATGCCCGTTAGCCCCGCACGTCTCAGCTTCTCCTCCAGTAGATGAACACGGAAGCGAAGATTCAGATCGAGTGTACGAGGGCCGTATTCCACAAGGAGATACTTGTCCCCGTCTGCGCGGTATGTGACGCCCGGCTTGCGGATGTCACTCGATCGCAAAATCGCTGGCTCTACTTTGGTCGCGGAGGATAACTCGGGGAGCGACTCCGCTTCTCCCGCGATAAACGCTTCAACGGAGCGCTCCATGGCCTCGGCTTCCGCCAATGTGAGGCGATGAAAGCGGACGGTATCCCCAGCCCTGAGTTGGCCCAGCTTCCAGCGTTCCGCTTCGACGATGACAGCCGGACACACGAAGCCGCCTAAGCTAGGGCCATCAGGCCCCAGCAGGATCGGCATGTCTCCGGTGAAATCGATCGACCCGATTGCGTACGCGTTATCGTGAATGTTCGAAGGGTGCAGGCCTGCCTCGCCGCCATCCTTACGCGCCCATTCAGGCTTGGGTCCCACTAGACGAACGCCCGTGCGATCCGACTGATAATGCACCTGCCACTCTGTGGCAAACAGCATCTCGATATCGGCAGGAGTGAAGAACTCAGGTGCTCCATGCGGACCGTAAAGCACTCCGATGGTCCAGTCGCGACTGTACTGGATCGGCGTCTGCTCCGGGACGGCAAGCGAGCGTGAATCCGATTGGGGGTTCAGGTGAACTACGTCTCCTGCCCGCAACGCACGTCCAGCGTGGCCACCGAATTTGCCCAACATGAATGTCGCGCAGCTTCCCAGAAACCTCGGTACGTCGATTCCCCCCGCGATGGCCAGGTAGCTGCGAACGCCCGCACTGCTCGCCGCGCCCATTCGAAGTATGCTCCCGGCAGGCGCATGAAACGCGCGAAACATCGGCGCCGCAGCCCCGTCAAGGGTGGCTGACATGTCGGCTCCAGTGATCGCCAGGGTCGCGTCCACATCGAACCGTAAGCGCGCGCCCACACTGGTCATCTCGAGTGCAGCAGCGTCCTCGCCATTGCCAACGAGGCGATTTGCCAACCTGAATGCCAGTGTGTCCATCGGCCCTGACGGTGGCACTCCCACATTCCAATAGCCGAGGCGGCCTGGATAATCTTGCACGGTCGTCTGCGTTCCGCCGTCTAGGACCTCAAATGCCCGTCGTGGAACACCGAAGTCCGCCAGAAATGACGTGGTCATCTCGCCACTGCGAAACGTGTCAGAGCTGGCTACCGCGCGTAGATAGCGGACGTTCGTCTCTGTGCCATAAAGCTGGGTCTGTTCTAGAGCCTGCTGCAATCGCTGCATTGCGTCGGCTCGATCACACCCGGTCACAATGATCTTTGCGATCATCGGATCATAGAACGGCGTAATCTCCGTTCCGTTCTCTACCCAGGTCTCGACTCGCGCTACATCCTCCGGCGGAAACTCGACGTAATTCAAGGTGCCCGGTGCTGGCTGGAAGTCCCTTGCTGGGTCCTCTGCGTAGACACGCGCTTGAATGGACCACCCCCGCTGCTGAACCAAAAGAGTGTCGAAAGCGGGAAGATCCCCTGACGCTTCGCGGATCATAAGCTCAACCAGGTCGAGTCCGGTGACCTGCTCCGTCACCCCATGCTCAACCTGAAGCCGCGTGTTTACTTCGAGGAAGTAGTACTCACCCCTGTCGGCATCGTAGAGGAACTCCACCGTCCCGGCTGAGGCGTATTGGACTGCTTTGCCGAGCATCACGGCAGAAGCCCGGATCTCTTGCTCTGTGGCCGCTGGAAGCCCTGGAACCGGGGTCTCCTCGATCACCTTCTGATGCCTGCGCTGTGCCGAACAATCGCGCAGGCCGAGGGTGATCACGTTTCCTTGGCCATCGCCGAAGATCTGTGCCTCAACGTGTTTGGCACGCTCGACAAATCTCTCGAGATACACGCTGCCGTCCCGAAAGCTGTTGCGGCTGAGCCGAACAACCGACTCGTATGCGTCGCTCAACTCGACAGCGTTTCGACACACCCGCATGCCGATACCGCCGCCCCCGGCAGAGCTCTTTAAGATGACCGGATAGCCCAGGTCTGCAGCTTTGGCTCTAGCGTCTTCCGCATCCTGCAAAATTCCTGTGCCGGGCAAGAGTGGAACGCCGCAGCGTTCCGCAATATTGCGCGCCGTATGCTTCAAGGCAAATGCTTCGATCTGCTCTACGCGTGGGCCGATAAAGACGATGCCTCGCCTTGCGCACTCCCGCGCGAATTCCACGTTTTCACTTAGAAAGCCATAACCGGGATGTATTGCCTCAGCGCCAGTCTGTTCCGCCGCTGCCAGTATGCGATCCATTGCCAAATAGCTTTGGCTTGGTGCTGAAGCGCCCACTGCCACCGCTTCGTCTGCATCGAGCACATGCTTGGACTCACGGTCCGCTTCTGAATAGACCGCCACGGAGGCGACGTCCAGCTTTCTAAGCGTTCTCAGAATCCGGCAGGCAATCGCGCCCCGGTTGGCGACCAGTACTTTACGAAACATGCGCGTCCCAGATAAGAATTTGAATCGGCGTGGGGTTGTAGGCGTTGCAGGGGTTGTTGAGCTGCGGGCAATTGCTCACCAGCATCAGCACGTCCATCTCTGCCCGGAGTTCGATGTACTTGCCAGCCTCCGAAACGCCATCTGCAAACGTCAGCCCACCCTCAGGAGTGACTGGCACGTTCATAAAGAAGTTGATGTTGCTGGTGATATCTCGCTTCTCCAGTCCGTGTTTCCAATGCTGAATGCCCTTAAGAAAGCTCTGTCGGCACGCATGCATCGAGCGCTTCTCAATCGCGTATCGGACCATATTGCTCTCCGCAGCGCACGCTCCGCCCAGCGTGTCATGGCGTCCGCAGGTATCCGCGGTGATGGTCAGCAGCACGTGACCTTCGGTCGATATCAGACGCGTTCCGGTCGTGAGGTATAGATTGCCTTGCTCGCGGATAGTGTCTTGCGCGCTGTAGCGGTCAGAGTAGTCAAGGGCGTTGTAGAAGAGAGTATCAACGGCCTGATTGCCTTCTAAATCTACGATGCGCACTGTCTGCCCACGTCGAAGTTCCTGAACGAATGGCTCACCTGCCTGAACGATGAAACTCTTGATTGCGCTCTCGGTCATCAGCGGGCTGCCTTGTAAAGTGATGGTCGCCAATGTTCTTCCTTTTCCACCGCTACAGGAAATAAAACTCGGTAAGTAAGAAGCCGCGTGCATTTTCGCGGCATGAAAGCCGGCAGAGATCATCGGTGCGCGGTGCAGGCACTCGCGAAATACTCAGCTCCACTGGCTTCGGCGCGTACTGCGGTTGTTCGTCCAGTGGATGCTGACAAGTATTCAGCAGTACCAGAACATTCATCTCCGCACGCAACTCAACGTAGTCCCCAGCTCGTGAGTTTCCTTGAACGAAGTGCAGTTCACCCTGCTCGTCGACCGTCACTTTGCTGAAGAAGTTCACGGTCGCATGCAGGTCACGCGGTCCCAGTCCGTATTTTCCTAACTCGATGAGCAGCCCATCGCGCGCGTTCTGATGCCAGGCGTTGCGCGCCTCCTGGTAGCTCAGCCCGCCGTACTTCTTGTCGACGAGAGCGGCATTGGAAGTGCCGGCGATCGGGTCGTGCCAGCCTACGCTGTCTTCGGTGAGCGAACAAAGGATGCGACCCATATCGGAGTAAAGAACGTGTCCCTTGGTGAGTCGAGCCGTGTGTTGAGCTTTAAGCGTATCGGGCAAATTAAATCGCTCCGATGTCATCTCGAAGTTGAGGAAGTAGGCGGCAACGTTGGCTCCTCCCTCGAGATCCGTTATCCGCAAAGCCGTGCCGCGCTTCAAAACGTGTGACCAAGTTGACCCGCCTGGAACGACTTCAGTGTGAAGCAATTGGGGCTCCATCGACACTAATCCCTCCCCGCAGCAACTTCTGCAGGCTGTCTGTTTGCAGCATCAGAGAAGTGCACTCCTCCTGTTGAGAGGGGTTGAGTCTCCCTGATCTCTGCTTCAGTCCTGTTTTTGCTTCTTCATTTCCTTGGGCATGGATAGGCAGCTTTTTGGGATCCTGCGATGAATTCGCAAGAGCTCAATTCGCGCTATGCCCTGGGCGGAGCGTCAAGCGAGGGGAGGCCCACAGCAGACATCCATGTACGTCATGCGCAATTGCACTTTGATAGAGGTGCGCCGAGATGTGCGAAATGTATTCACTTGGCCAGAGACTAACATGAATGAAACAGGGTGTGTCGGCAAAATCGCTCATCTTCATGGCGTCTTGATGCCTGACTGTCGGGACCGAAAAGATTGCGACCAAAATCCGCATCTTCATCGAGAGAAGACGGGTGCGAGCTGAAACTCTCGTAGCAGCAGACGAAGAGGGGAGGCGGCTGACAGGCGCTCGTCTGCGCATGAAGGTGGACGCGGTGCGTAGGGCTGCCGCAGATGAAGGAACAGAAGCAGGTGAGATGGGTTGTCCAAAAAACTGGGACCTTAGTTCACGACTCCAGCATCCTTCGTAGGCCAATAGACAAACACCGCTTTTCCATAGATCAGGTCGCGATCCACCGGCCCAAACTCGCGGCTGTCTGAGGAGATTGATCGGTGGTCACCCATCATGAAGTATTCGTCGTCGGGCACTACGAGCTCGGGCATCGACTTCAAGTCGCGGTATTCCTCGGGAACGTAGCCTTCTCGGAGCGGCCTGCCATTCAGCCATACTTGCCCGTGATCGATGCGGAGTCGATCTCCTGGCAACGCGATCACTCGCTTGATGTAGCTCTTCTCAGGATCTCGAGGGTAGTGAAAGACCACAACGTCCCCGCGGTGGATTGCAGAGATCCGGTACACGAACTTGTTGATGAACAGACGATCATGATCTTCCAGCCGCGGGAGCATGCTGGTGCCTTCCACTCGCACCGGCTGGTACAGGAACGTAATGATCAAAATCGATGCGGCGACGGAGATAATCACGTCGCGCAGCCAAAGCCCGATTGCGCTGGAAGAGGCAGGCTTGGCAGCCGGGACTTCAGCAAGTTCTGCACTGGCTGACGGCTCTGGGGTCGAAATCGTTGGAGTGGTCTCGTCGGGCGACATGTCTACTTCTTCTTAGATTACTCGCAACCGAGGCCCCCTGCCGGGCAGAGTACGCGCGCATGGTTAGGTTTTTCCATCGGTTTTGGCTGTTGGGCAGCCGGCACCAAGGGGCTTGCTGCTCCGGGCGACGATACGCCGCTCAGGTTCTCTTCCTGTAGCAGGAGCGGCCTTTGCAGAACCATCTCCAGCTGCGTCCCGCTCTCAATGTTCACATCGGCTCCCCGCGTGAAGAGGGAAGCGATTCCCGCTGCTGCCAGACCTGCACCCACTCCGGCAATTCCGCCAGCCAGGGGGTGCCCTGATTCCAGGCCGCCGATCGCCCCCACGGTCGCTCCTGTAGGCACCGAGATTTTTGCTACTTCTCCGGCATTCCTGCCCTTATCCCCGGCCTGTTCAATCGTTCCTTCTCCGTCGTTTTTCACCGTCTGCTGCTTCGCGCCAGGCAGGCTATTTACGACGCCGGGAATCTCCACCACGGACCCATTGGGGAAGATGATCGAGGTAAAGTGCATGTCGAGCTGAGCTCGCCCCTTGACTCTACCGGCCCGTTCCACCCGGTCAACCACGCCTTGCACATAGACGCCCGCAGGAATCAAGACGCGATTGCCCACCACGACCGGAAACGTAGACGCAAGGTACACCCCGTCGCCGGGTTTGGCACTCTTTGTGTTAATCGCGCTGCGGAGCTGCAGCAGAACCTTCGTGCCGGCTGGCACCGTATAGGTCTTGGCTTCTGAGGTCGCCTCGGTAGATCTTCCTGGGCCGGCTTGCTGGACCGCCGCGCTCGGGTTCGTGGGCTCCTGAGCCGCCATTTGGGAGGCGTGAGCCGCGGCAACTCCGCTCAGTTCGGTGATTAGACAGGCCATCAGCCCAGCGCGCACAGCTCCAGCAACGAAATGCATCTGTTGTCCCTCCTTGGCCCCTTCAAAATAGACGAATTTTTCGACCTGAAGGATAGCTTTGATCCGATCACCCCAAGCCAAAATTCCCAGACGTCACAGGATGACGGCCACAAATCGCGGTACGATGCAAGTAAATGGCATCCGAGACTATCACCCCCGCTTCGGTTCCGTCTGATCCGACTGGCCGTGAATTCGCCGGCGCCTACCAGGTTCTCAACGAGGCCATCGCCGCTCGGGCTTTCCCCGGATGCGCCTTCGGAGTCCTGCACCGCGGCAGGATCATTCTCCAGGATGCGCTTGGACGGTTTACCTTCCAAGATGAATCAAGCGCCGTTGCCTCGCAGACTATTTACGACGTCGCCAGCCTGACCAAAGTCGTGGTGACCACTTCGGCGGCTATGCTGCTCCACCAGCGCGGGTTGCTCGATCTCGACATGCCCCTCGCCGATCTCCTGCCGGGCTTCATCGTTGGCCGCCCCTCCGGATCCTACGCCCGCCATGTGAAGATACGCCACTTGCTGGCACACAGCTCCGGACTGCCGGGCTACGTCGAGTTCTTCCGCGAGCACACTACGCCGCGAGGGCTGTTGCGCGCATGCCTTGCATTGCCCTTGGAAGCCGCTCCGGGAGAGCGTGCGGAGTACTCCGATCCTGGATTCATTCTGCTGGGCTTGGCTTTGGAAGTCATTCTTGGCCAGCCGCTTACCCGTTGGGTTCGGGCTGAGGTTCTAAACCCGCTCCAGATGACCTCGACCTTGTGGTGCCCTGGCCAGGGACTCCGTGCAGACATCCCCCCCACCGAAGACGATACGCGCTTCCGCAAGCGCGTCATTCAGGGAGAAGTTCAGGATGAAAACGCCTGGGTGCTTGGGGGAGCCGCCGGGCACGCCGGCCTCTTTTCAAACGTGCCAGACCTGTTGCGGTTCTCCCACGCTGTGCTCGTCGCGATCGGTGGTCAGTCCGAAGGTCGGGGCATCTCTCCGCTGTTTGAATCTGCGACAGTAGAATTTTTCGCTCAGCGTCAAGCGCCCGAAGGCAGTTCCAGGGCTCTCGGTTGGGATACGCCCTCTGAAAATTCCTCGTCTGGACACTACTTCTCGGCATCTTCCATCGGCCATCTTGGCTACAGCGGCTGTTCGTTGTGGATCGATTTAGCTGCGGACCTCGCCATTGTGTTGCTCACCAACCGGACCTGGCCCGACCGTTCCAGCCAGCTCATCCGGCAGGTCAGACCAGCGTTTCACGATGCCGTCCGGCAGGCCCCGGTGGCCTCTAAACGTCCTTAACAGATAAATAACGTTCCTAGGCGAGTTGCAGAAATCCAGATACAATACTTAAATAGGGAAAAATACGATGTTAACTAGCGCGCCCATGCAAGAGACTGCCAGCGCCCCATCAAAAGAGGCACCAAAAATGGATCAGGCGTCCTTGCTGCAACACCTTACTACGGAGAGCCAGAACGAAGCATCTCAAGGGTTTGACACAAAATCCGCCCTCGAAATTGCTCGCATCATCAACCACGAAGACGCCAAGATCGCCGGCGCGGTGAAAAAGGCCATTCCCGAAATTGCGCAGGTCATCGACCACGTAGCTCGTGCCCTGCGGGACGGAGGCCGGCTGATCTACGTCGGAGCCGGTTCCAGTGGCCGCATCGCCGCCTTGGATGCATCGGAGTGTCCTCCCACCTATTCCACAGCTCCAGGCCAGGTTCAATACATCATGGCTGGCGGTCCAAAGGCGCTTGCCTCTGCCGTTGAGGTCAACGAGGACTCCGAGGAGTTGGGCCAGCGCGACATCGCCCGCCGTCGTCCTACCCGTAAGGACGTCGTCATCGGGCTGTCAGCCTCCGGACGTACTCCTTATGTGGTCGCCGCTACCGCTTACGCACGCGCTCGCGGGGCCTTCACCGCCGCAGTCACCTGCAATCACGGCACCCCTATCGCTGCCGCTGCTGACATCGCCATCGTGGCTGAGGTCGGCGCCGAGGTCGTCTCCGGGTCGACTCGAATGAAGGCCGCTACCGCCCAGAAGATGGTCCTCAACATGATCACCACGGGAGCCATGACTCGCATGGGCTATGTGTACGAGAACCTTATGGTCAACGTCCACATGCAGAACTCCAAGCTGGTCGAACGCGGCATTCGCATCCTGATGAAGGCCTGCGGCATCGATCGCACCACCGCAGTCGAGACGATCAAGAGCGCCGGCCGCAGCGTACCGGTGGCCTTGGTGATGCTCAAGGCGAAGGTCGATAAGCCCGAAGCTGTCCGCCGCCTGGCCAAGTCAGACGGAAATGTTCGGCTGGCAATTGAAGACAACGTGATGGAACTTTAAATTCGATTTACGACTGATTAGATTCACTCTGTTGCCCGCCTATTCGGCGGGCTTTCATTTTTGAGCTTCGAATTTAGCTTCCGCGACAGATCCAGCTGCGACCGTGGCCAGACTGCATCTTTCCACAGCGGTTCACGCAGGATCAGACGGAAGCATCGTGAACCTGCGCCGCAGCAGCCAGAGGGCGATGCCGGCAATTGCCCAGCACGTCCCGGCGACCCGGGCCAATGTGCCGAGATTGATCCACAGCAACAGACAGGTCAAAAAGCCTCCGCACGACAGCAGGATTGGAAACCACTGCTTCACGCCGTCGTGTCTCCAGGCACGCAGCCCCGCGGCCACATTCACTCCCATGAACGCCAGCAGCGCTCCGTAATTGAGCAGCTCCGTGCCCAGCTGATAGCTGAAGACAAGCGCGCCAACCAGGCAAATGCCGCCAATGAGCAACACGTTATTGCGCGGGATCCGGTTCTTCTTGTCTACCGTCGCGAAGAAGCGCTTCGGCAGGGCGCCATCCTGACCCATGGCGTAGAGCAGGCGGGCCGCGCCGAGCTGAGAGGCCATGCCCGATCCGATGTTTGCCAGCAGCAAAGAGCCGTTCACGATCATGAAGAGAATCGGCCCACCCATCCGGCCGGAAACGTGTACGTACGCGGTATCCAGGTCGGGGAAAGCCAATCCTCGCGGCCACACGAGCTGAGCGATGTAAACCTCGATACTCGCCAATACACCCGTGATCAGGCAGGTGAGCACGATTGCGCGCGGTACGCTCCGAGCCGGGTCTTTGGCCTCATCGGTCAACGTCGAGATGCCGTCGAATCCGATGTACGTCAGCACCGCTATCGAAGTTCCGCGCAGCAAACCCGAGGAGTTAAACGTTGCTGGATCGTAGAAGGGAGAGAGAAAGAATGCACTTCCGGCATGTTGTAGGTGAAACAGCCAACGGATCGCTGCGACCAGCACCAGCACGATCACCAGGCCAAGCGCCGCCGCCATCCCCGCATTGATGCGTGCCGATGTCTCCACCCCGTTGCAGTTCAAAAGCGTGAAGAAGATTGCGAAGAAGATAGCCAGCGCAATGTACGGAATGCCGGGAAGGAAGTTCATCACAGCGCGACTGCACCAGATGGTGCAGATCAGTGGGTTCAACACGTAGTCCATTACCAGGCACCATCCAGTGATGTAGCCGAGGCTGGGATGGATCTCCTTGCCCACGTAGAGAAACGCGGAGCCGCCATGCGGATATACCCGAGCCATTCGTCCGTAGCTGATCGAAGTGAACAGCATCGCTACCATGGCTAAAAGAATCGCAGTGACTACATGACCGCGGGCCTCCTGGTAAATCACACCGAAGCTGGGCATCGGAGCCGTAGGTTGAATCAGGATGATGCCATAGAGAACCAGATCCCAAAAGCGCAAGCTGCGCTTCAGACCCGTCGATTCCGCGTTGGTAGTGATCGCTGCCATGAGATCCTCAGTGAGTCCCCGCAACTGCTTCCGGTGTTAACGTGACAGGCTGAACATTCCAACCTGAGATCACGACGCTCGGTACGGCAGGCGCGTCATCGGGCAAGCTGGCGGTGAGTGTCACAGACGTTCCCGGCGTCAGCTCGACCCAATTGTCCGACCATAACACTGGAGCGATCAGCCCTCCAGAAGGCGTGCGAACCTCTCCGTGCAGTTGGAAGGCCAGTGACTGAGACGCATTCTCCAGATGCACCCGAATCTCCCTGCCGTGAGGAGTCGCTTCTATGCTGGCGGTCGAGCGGACATCGGCTGGCGGAAGGCTCGCCAAGGCCGAAAGATCCTCATAACGCTCTGGGGGGGTATGCGTGTAATCAGTATGGGCGTAATCAAATGTTGTCAGCGTGACTGGAACCCAATAAAAATTGTGGCTAACCACGCGGCCCTCCGAATTCGAGAGCGTCAAATCGATGAACAGGAGTCGCTCAGGACTGGTGTACAGAGCATCCGGAATAGAGAACACGCGCAACGAGCTATCGGCTCCTGGGCTCACCGCAGTTTCCCCGCTATACAGCAGGTTCCACTTGCTCCCGTGGACCTCCACCTTCGCCCGCATGCCCGAAATCGCTTGATAGGTGCTGTTGACTACCACCACCGAGCGGTCATCGTAGGCGTACTGAATGTGTAGAGGCTCGCAGGCCTTCTTGGTGGCATAGTAGCCGGCACCCGTATCGAGGTAGTAGTCGTAAAGGTGCCAAATCATCGACGGCCATGCGTTGTTCAGCATCCACTGAATGACCCCGGTTGATACGTACTTGTTCTTGCTATAGGCCTCGAACATCGCCCGCTCTGAGTCGTATTCCATGGTCTGCGCTATGCGCTCATAGTCAGCTGCTGAGTGCGGCGTGGCGTAGATGGCCGCCATGGCTGCGTCAAACACCTTGAGGGTCATGAAGCCCTCACTGCCGTTGTGATAACTCCAGGTTTGGCTAGGGGGCCATGCGCTTGGATCCGGTAGGAACTTGGCGCGGCTCGCGAGAGAGGGAATGGCCGGTCCTGGGCTCGTCTCCGTGTTGAACCCGTATCCCCCACCATAGTGTTGGTCCAGAGACCAGTAGCCTGGCTCGACATAGTCGTATGGACCTGTCATCTTGACTCCGCTTAGGCCTGAATTCACGGTGTTCGTCGATGATGCCGAGGCAATGATCGGATTCGGCCAGTGCGTCTCACCTTCGACCTTAAGATAAGCACTCTCCACATCCGCAGGCGGAGCATTATCGCTTCCGTTGAGCCAGACCAGCAGGCTGGCATGATGGCGCAGGCGCAAAAGCTGTGACCGTAAAGACTGCGTGGCAATTGAAAGGTCGTTCG
>CBJOJD010000139.1:0-12737 GCA_966443485.1 uncultured bacterium
AGACAATGGTATTCGCGTAAAGGCAAATCGCGATCGCGGCAACGATGTCGGCCATTTAGAGTTTCGGGATATCGAGATGAAAGACGTCAAGAACGCGCTGATCATCAGCGAGTACTACCCCGGAGTGCTGCCCCCCGAGGGCACGAGTTCGCAGCCCATCACACCGCTCACCCCGCACTTTCACGACATCATGCTTGAGAATGTGACGGCTGAAAACAGCGCATCGGACGGTGCGATTGTTGGCCTGCCCGAGTCGCCGGTGCTTGGAGTCGTGCTACACAATGTCAAGCTGAGCGGGCATCACGGATTGACGATAGCCTACGCTGAAGTGAAAGGCTCGGCCGTCTCTGTGAAAGCGGAGGAAGGGCAAGCCATCACCAAGGGACCGGGAGCCAAGGTGGACCTTCGGTGATGGCTAGGAACGAAGCGCCGGGCACAGCGCTCGATCATTGAGGCTGTGCCCGGCAGTTCTACTGGTTAACGCCGCTCGCCAGAAAGCCGCCGTCGACCACCAGAGTCTGCCCAGTGACAAACGATGACGCATCAGAGGCCAGGTAGATGGCTGCGCCCACCAGCTCTTCTGTCTTTCCGAATCGCCCCATCGGAGTGCGCATCAGCAGTTCTTGCCCGCGCGGAGTGCTATCCAGAAGATTCGCATTCAGCTCCGTGCGGAAGACTCCCGGGGCGATGGCATTCACGGTCACCCCGCGCCGCGACCACTCCACTGCCAGAGACCTGGTCAACGACACAACCGCGGCTTTACTTGCCGCGTAGGCAGCTACTTCATGAAGCGCGACGAAGCTGTTCAAGGACGCGATATTGATGATCCGCCCGTATCCGCGCTCCAGCATTGCGTTCCCAAAGATCTGACAGGCGCGCAATGTTCCAGTCAGATTCGTATCGATGATCCCGTTCCATTCCTCTTCGCTCACGTCCGCGGTGGGCGTTCGCTTGATCCGCCCCGCGCAATTGATGAGGATATCGATCTTGCCGAACGCAGCCAGAGTTTGTGCGCAGAGTGTCTGGAGCGAAGAGCGATCGCAAACATCCGATGCTACACGGAGCGTCTTGCGTCCGAGCGCCTCAATCGCCGCTGCGGTCTCCTCCACCTGCGCGGTGCGGCGGGCCGTAGCCACCACATCTGCGCCTGCGCGCGCCAGCCCAAGACTCATAGCCAGGCCGATTCCAGAGGTGCCACCGGTCACCACCGCTACTTTCCCGTCCAGTTGCATCACTGATTCGTTCACGCTACCTCCGAATGGCCGACCGCCACAACGTTGCCCGACGTACCTTGTTCACCGAAAAACACAGGGACGATGTGCCTCTGAAAGAGGTTCTCAGTGACATTCCGCGCCACCACGGCCTCATTTGCCTCGAGCAGATTCAGATACCGCGAACCCATCTTGGCTGCCACTTTAAAGCCGACATGCAACAACTGCCGCAGACTGCTATTGTAGGCAGGCTCGCCCGGAACATGGCGCAAAGCCGACGTGTACTGCTGCGACGTCCAGGTATTTACCTGCTGGGGAGAAGGCAGCTTCGTAGGATCGATGTCGATCACCGTCGCATACGGCGCGCAAAGCTCCTCGCGATGATCGAAGGCCTGCGCGTAGATCTCCTTGGCAAGCGCAAGTCCTTCCCCGCCGGACTCCGCAAGCCCGATCAGCTCCTCAAGCCAGGTTGTGCCCGCCGTCTTCAAGTGCACACCGGCATCAAAGCGCCGGACGGTTCTGTGAATGGCGCTGTAGATGGAGAACTTGTCGCTTCCGGAATGGACACTCAGCTTGAGATTCGAGGGCAGGCCGAAGTGCTCGACAGCATAGGCGATCGCGGCTACGTCGAGCATGAACTCCTGCTCAAACTGCTGCACATTGCCGACATAATCCACTCCCTTGTTGAAGCGGCCGCTGAACTTGGGAGCGATGGTCTGAAGAGGAATTCCTTCATCAGCGAGTGCCGCCAAAATGATGAGCAGCTCTACCGGGCTCTGCGCATGATCGGTCTCATCCATCGACACTTCTGTGATGAACTTCCCCTTACCCTTGGCGGTTTCGATCTTGCGATAGACCTCGCCAGCCGATCGAACTGCATGCAGGAACTTTGTAGCGGTACGGACCAGATCCTCCTGCTGGATCGTCAACGGCTGATCGATTCCGCCCAGCTTGATCTGTCCCAGCAACTCAGGATGCCTGTTGACGAACTGATCGATATCCGCTTGGGGTGCGGTCTTGCCGATGAAATCCGCCACGTCGATGGTGTAGAAATCGCATGCCGGCAGAAACCGATCCACAGTCTGCACGCCGATGTGATCGGCGTCGAGGAAATAGGGCCGGGTCCATCCAAGTGCTGACACCGCCGCATCCGCTGCTGAGCGCGCCGATGCAGGCTCAGACCCGATGATATTGTGCTCGCGATTAGATTTGTTCCAGACCGGCGTGATCTCGACGCCGCGCCCCAAGGCCTCTACACAAGCTTGCAGCTGCGCCTTTGCCTGATGCGCGAAGCGGTCGCCAGTGCCGATGGAGTACTTGCCTAACTTATAGTCCTGCATTCCCATATTCCTCCTCATTGTGCGACCGGAGTTCACGTACCGGCCTGCGTCTCATCCTTAAAGCCGGTATGCCTTTTTCACCAACCGGTAGGTCAAGTCCTTGGCTACCTCAATGGCATCGCTCTCGCTGAGCCGGTGTTCGGTCACCAATTTCGCCAAAAATGCGCAATCTACGCGGCGCGCAACGTCGTGCCGTGCCGGAATCGACAGAAATGCACGGGTATCGTCGTTAAAACCAACGGTGTTGTAGAAGCCTGCGGTCTCCGTAGCCTGTTCGCGAAAGCGCATCATGCCTTCAGGGCTGTCGTGGAACCACCAGGGTGGTCCAAGGCGAAGGCAGGGGTAATGTCCTGCCAGCGGAGCGAGTTCGCGGCTGTAGGTCGATTCGTCCAGAGTGAACAGGATGATGGTTAGGGAGCGCTCGTTACCCACTCGACCCAGCATCGGCCGCAGCGCGTCCACATAATTTGTCGGCCGCGGAATATCGGCTCCCGCGTCGCGGCCGTACCGTTCATAGACGAACCGATTATGATTGCGAGCCGACCCGGGGTGAATCTGCATCACCAGTCCATCCTCGACACTCATGAGAGCCATCTCGGTCAGCATCTGGGCGCGGAATAGCTCGTTGTCCTCCGCCGTCGAGTTCCCCGCTCGTACTCGTGCAAAAAGAGCTGCTGCTTCATCGCGACCGAGGTCGGCGGTTTGGGCCGTGAGATGCCCATGGTCCGTAGCGGTACAACCGAGCGCCTTGAACGCTTCTCTTCGCAGGCGTAGAGCCCGCAGATATCCTGGCCAGGATGCCGTGTCTTCTCCAGTCAGTGCGCCCAGCCGCTCAACGCGATCGCTAAAGCCGGCGAAGTCAGGATCGACGACGGAATCGGGCCGGAATGTGGGCACGACGCGTCCCTTCCACCCTGAATGGCGGATAGCAGCATGGTGTTCCAACGTATCTAAGGGCGAGTCTGTGGTCGAGAGCACTTCGATATTGAACTGCTCATACAAGGCTCGCGGCCGGAACTCGGGACTCTCCAGCTTCGCAGAGATGGTGTCATAGTAAAGGTCCGCGGTCTCCGCACTCAGCGGCACCTGCAGTCCAAAGAGCTCTTCGAATGCGAAGTCGAGCCACATGCGCGTCGGCGTAGCGCGAAACAGCCAGTAGTTCTCGGCGAACAGGCGCCAGACGCCCCGCGGATTCTTAATCTGCTCTGCACCAATCTCCAATTCATCGAGCGAGATCCCCTGGCTGTAAAGCATGCGGTAGATATAGTGATCCGGTTGCACGAAGAGCTTGGCGGGATCAGGGAAGGGCTCGTCGAGTGCAAACCAGGCGGCCTGTGTGTGACCATGCGGGCTCACAATGGGTAACCCGCTTATCTGCTCGTACAGCGAGCGGGCAAGGCTCCGAGTGGCGGCGTCGGCAGGGAAAAGTCGATCAGGGTGAAGCAGCATGTAGGGGCTACCTCTTGCGGGTTGCAGGTGAGTGGTCTGACCACACAAGGTCAGACCACAGTCTACACAGCAGCCCATAGATCCCGTGCGGCTGCTCACCAATTTTTCTCACTGATCGAGACGCGTCAGATGGTAATCTCCTCTTGGTTCAATCTGTTTCCGAGAAGCAAGACGAGCCAATGGAGTAAGAATGGAGACCGCGCCAGAGAACGGCAATGACCATCGGATGATGCAGGTGGTCAACCACATCCGCAAGCTCATCGAAGGTGGAACGCTCAAGCCCGGAGATAAGATTCCACCCGAGCGAGATTTTGCCAGGACTCTGAATATCAGCCGAGCCAGCTTACGTGCTGGGGTAGGCTATCTGGCTGCCCTCGGTGTCTTGAAGATCAAGCACGGAGTGGGCACGTTCATTGCTGACGGTCCACCCGAGTTTGGACAGGCGTCTCTTCGCTTCATTGGCCCTCTGCCCGGCTTCCAATCATGGCAGATGTTTGAGGCTCGCATTCTGCTGGAGAGTGGCTTGGCCGCGCTTGCCGCCGAACGCGGCAAAGACGAACATCACGCCGCGCTCGCGGAAGAGGTCGCCGAGATGTTCGCCTCCGTAGAGAATCCGATTGAGTATCTGATCCACGACGTCCTCTTCCATCGCATCATCGCTCAAGCTTCTGGAAATCCCATTCTCGCCGCGATCATGGAAACCATTACTTCCTCGATGTATGACAAGCGGCGGAAGACGGTAGAGCGCGCCACCGATCTTCGCGAGTCCGCTGAGATGCATCGCGAGATCTATCGCGCCATCCGCGGACGTAAACCCGCCGAAGCACGTAAGCTCATGGAGCGCCATCTTCAACTCGCACAGACCGCCCAAGGCCTCGAACGCCCCGTCAGCAAGCGCACCGGCGCGGGTGTGCCGGCTGCATCCTGAAAGGCGCTCCGCACAGCAGGCAAAATGCCGAGATGGGCCAAAGCCGGTCATCTCAGCCTGCCAATCTCATGGATCTTAAGGGTTGAATGTTGCGGGCCAGGCGCAATCTGCCTGGCCGTTAAACATAGACAAACATTTCCGAGATCAATCTCGTCTGTCCGTCCTGAGTCCTCTCAAGTCGACTCTTCTCGGCCTGTGCGAATGGCAACGATATCTTGCCGGAATCGCCCTCTCCTCTTCTGCCTAGCGTAAACGCGTAGTGATCCCCCGGATCTTGATACAACGTCACGGCGGATTTGGACTCGAATACCCAGGCATTCTGGCCATCGACACTCTGACGCTCCGGAGAGCTGAACAGGATCGCAGACGAGCCATTCTGCTTCAGCCCGGGTGAACCTCCGACGATTTCGAATTGATCGAAGCCAGCGCCTTCTCCCGGCCGCGCACTCAAGATGAAATAGCGCAAAAACACTTTGCGTGGCTCCAACTCCAGCGCAAACCGAGTGAAGCGGATTGCGCGCCCATCGGAGCTGACGACCTGATTGGATTGGCTAATCCCTTTCATCCCGGGCCCTCCCGGAAAAAGCTCTACGATGGCTGCTAAGCCAATGGGCGATGATCCTAACAGATAAAAATCGAACGGATTGTCTCCATTCACCGTCAGTCGGTAGCGGCCCTCCGGGACTCTCGAAAGGTCGACAACCACTTCGCTCAAAAGAATCGCTGGAGATTGGCTAAGCCAAACGCGGTTCCCCATTGGGTCGAATAGCTCGAGAGCAACGCCACTAGCCGGCGTGATCAGACGATGCACAAACCTGGATCCTCGAACCGGAAGCAGGCTAAGCGCCAATGCACTGTTTGGGCGATTGACTCTTCGATACGTGCCACCCATGAAATCCAGTTCCCCACTGTCATCCAGGTTATTGAAGTACAGCACCGTTGAATCAGGGCTGGCGGTCGAAGAGTAGCCAATGTCAGTGAAAGAGGCGAGCTGCGCACCCGGAGCGCTGATCAAGAACGTGAATGGCAATTGATCGGTGAAGGCTGTGGCAAGTGCCTTGTCGTCTCCCTCCACCTCAGCTAAAACCATGACGCCCGCCGGAACGCTGCGCGCCAGGCAGCGAGCCCGCTTCAGCCGATCCACTGTTTGAGCGCTCGGCATCACGCGCAGGGCATCCCATACTCCCGCGCTGAAGTATTCGTGCAGGCACTGGAATAACAGTAGCTCCCGATATTCTGTCCGCATCCTACACGCTCGCATCCGTGCCCGTGATGACCGGCTCCCGATCCGTGATTCTCTGCTCCTGGATCGACAACATCCGCGCCTTGTAGAAGCCCGAGGGCAGGTATTTGGCGCCTTGGCAAGCCCAGAGGTTTTGCAGATCAACCATGTTGAGATTCACCATCTCCAGCGTCAGCCGCTCCATTCCGCTCGGAAAGCCAACTGAGTTTTGCGGCGTGAAGACTGACTTGGAATGAAAGAAGATCAAAGCAGACGATAGCAGGCGTAGAGCTTCAGCATAGTTCTTGCGGAAGTTTCCGGAGACCAGCAGATAAACATTCAGATTGAACGGCGTAGCAACAACCGTCCTCAGCCCACTTTGAGAAGTCTGATTGACTTGAGGCGAATAGGCCGTTGTCTCCCGCTCGATGTTAGCCACCGTGATGACAATCTTGTTGTCGATCTCCTCGGGAGGTGATCCATCATGCATCGCCAAAGGGCCTATCACTGCGTGCGGTTCTGCCGCCGGGAAGCCCGCGTTGAGATAGGCATTCAATTCGGCAAGCAAGAAACTGAGCGTCTTATCGATCATAGGGTCGGCTCCGCCTAAATGGTCTTTCCGTGTTTGCGGAACTCTCGCCTAATGCCCTGGCGAATGTCCTGCATCGTGACCTGTTCACCACCACGACGAACCGCTTTGAGTGAAGCGTAGCGAAGTACATTCACCACCGCACCTCCACTCATCTCGAATTCCGAAGCAATCTGCTCCAGGTCCACCGAATCATCGAGCCTGCGCCTCTGCGCGAACGCCCCTTGCCACAGCCTCAGCCGCTCCGCCGGAGCCGGCATGGGGAAGAAAATCATCGACTGAAAACGGCGGGCAAATGCCTCGTCGATATTGGACTTCAGATTCGACGCGAGAATCACCACGCCTGAGAAATCTTCGATCCTCTGAAGCAAATAGGAAACTTCCTGGTTGGCATATCGATCGTGGGCGCTCGACGTTTGCGTTCTCTTACCGAACAGAGCATCGGCCTCATCAAAGAACAGCAACCAATCATTCCTCTCTGCCTCATCAAAGATCGACGCCAGGTTCTTCTCTGTCTCTCCCACCCATTTGGAAACTACCATTGAGAGATCCACACGATAGACGTCCAGCCCTGTTGCCTTACCCAGGAGGGTGGCGGTCAGCGTTTTTCCCGTCCCGGGTGGTCCATAAAACAGACTTCGGAACCCGGGCTTGATTCGGGTGGCTAGTTGCCAGCTTTCCATCAACTCTTCTCGATGCTCAATCCAGCCCCTAATCTCCTCCACTTCCTCCATGGTGTTCGTCGGCAATACCAGATCCGTCCATTCCAATGGTGTGGTAAGCCGTTTGGCGGGAAAGCTTCCCTGGAACGCTGGACGGTATACCGAGCCGTTGGTGAGTGGGCCATGATACTGCTTTCCAAGCCGAAGGGGCACATTGAAGAGCCCCGCAGCGGAATCGTCGAGTTGAATCAGATTCGATCGTCTCAGTGGCCGATGCGCCTCCAGAAGATCCTGCACCAGAAAGCGCCGGTGAAGGCTCGTTCCGCCCAGGACAAAAGCCGCGGTCTCCACGGTGGGCAAGAAGCCGCCGCTCTCTGCATTCACCAGCCCACCAAACTCGGTGAAGTTCCGGTCGAGGCTTGGATTCTTCACGAGAAACGGATCCAGCGCCTGCGGCCTTACATGCGGCGTGATCGCCAGCATCAGAAGAACTCGCTCCTCCGCTGACAGCCCTTGCTCCTGCACGATTCGCGCATAGTTCGATTGGGTGTTGGCAATTTCAGCAGGCTTGATCTCTCCGATATCGCGATAACGACATTCGTTGCCGAGATAGATCCGGATGCTGGAATCAATGACCTCCGAGAGCCACGTAAGTTCGCGCTCCAGAACGGTTGCATGGTCACTGGGATGATCCGGCGCTCCCCACAATCTCATGGCAAGTCCCTTTCCATCGACGAGCGCACATACTGGGTGACCCATACCGCCAGCAGCACAACAAAGCTCAATCCGACATAGACGTAGGACGCAATCTCCCGCAGCTTCCGATCGAACAAGCAGAGCAGGACAACAATGACGCATGCACTCAGCAGCACTCCGCCAAACCACCAGCGGTGCGCATCGTAGAAGGCGCGCATCTCCAATACCCAGTAGCTCACTACCGCATACACCAGGAGCAGACCCAACAGAATCTCGACCAGCAGGGCCAGTTCACGTCTCCATGCGCCGCAGAAGTTCTCTACGTATACGGCGTAAGGCAAGCGCGGATGCGGAGTCGGGTGATAAGGAATGGGGTCGCCTAGACTCGGAGATCCCGAAGCCTGAAACACCTTGTGAATGGCCAGGCCCAGCGCCAGATTTCGATCCACGTAGGATTGCCCGCCCTGACTTCCTGAACCACCCTTTTGCGCGGCAGGCTGCGCATCCAAGTCGCCGTAGGAGGGGAGCGATGAAAATGCCACTCCACCAAAGTTATCCTTGGCGTAAACCAGGTCATCATAGAGCTGGCTTCCCTGCGACGTGTAATCCGGTCCCTGATATTTCCATGTGGCTGGAGATATCGCAAAGATCACTCTTCGCAGCATCTGAAAGCGCCATGCAGCCAACGAGAGCTTCGAGTCGTTCTTAATGGACTCGAGATTGCTCTGGCTTCGATCGAATGCTGCTTCGATTGCGCCGCGCAGAGACTTCTTCGTACAACTGGTCGGCTGCGGCAGGAACACGATGAAGTGATCCACGGTCGTGCTCATCTCAGCCGCGCTATTCCCCTTCACTGAATCGTCTGAGCGGTCTCGCGGAACAAGATCGGCCAATTGGATGATAGAAGGCGAGATCTCCAGATCGTGAGACGCAGACAAACTGCATTCGTCGCTCGTCACGAAAGCCTGATAAGGCACCACGAGATTGACATCGAAGTTTTCTTTCTCACTGCTCCAGACGGTCTTGCGCTGCTTCTCAGCGTCAAGATCGCTTCGAATCTGCTTGAGCAGCTGCACCAGAAAGCTGACCGCTCTCGGATCGTTGAACGGGAAATTGACAAAGGCCAGGGTAACCCCATCCCATTCCGTGCGCGGCATGGTTAAGATGTTCGGCAGCGCCCAATACTGGATGGCATCGAGAAATCCAGACTGGCGTCGCGTCACTTCCCGACTGATTTGACCGGCAAGTTCGATGGCATTCTGATTTTGCGCTACAAGCTCTTCCCATTCTCCTGCCGATTGCGATTTATAGACCACCAGATCGACTGAGGTGCGGAATCGGCGCGCCATATCTATCTGCCGCGAGATGCCTCCATCGACCTGCCGTAGCACCGGCTTGAGCCTCACGCCCGTGGATTGATCGAAAGTAGCACCTACCCATCCGATGCCGCCCAGCACGCCGAAGTCGACCTTGATCGGTGCGGGATGAAGTTGCGCTACAGCCTGATCTGGCTCCCTCACAGCGCCGTTCAACATCCCAGTTGGATAGAAGGCGTACACCGGATCCGACAGCGAATAGACCATGTTGGCCTTCCAGTCCGGCTTCCATGGAGGGACAGCCTGATCGGGACTAAATGCCTTGCAGGCTTTGGCGGTAATCTCGCCTGCGGCGCTCGCAATCTCTTTCTTCGCCGACTCGTGTGCCGCCCGATTCCCGGCTACAAACTGGTCCGTATAGAACCCCAACGCATTCTCGAACAGTTGCTGCGTTGGATAATTCAGGTCCTGCATGAACCCAACGCCGCTGACCAACGCCCCGCTCCAAAGCGTCTCATCGCTGCTAGCATCATTCTTCGGGTCTGAGCTTTGCACAGCAGATGTGGGAGGCATGGCTCCCGTATCCCCATGGCTCGCCGCAGGAGCCGCAGGCGGCAGCGGAGAATCTAATTGCGACTGTCCATTTTGCTGAGCTTGACCATTGTCATCTGCCGCTTGGGCGCTGCTGTCTTCGCTGTGCGCCTTGATCAGGCTTGCCACGTCATCCTTGGTGAGCCTCCACGAGATGATGTCCTGATCAGTCCCACAGGGAGGCGTCTGCCGCACGGGTGCGCACTGCCCGTATGCCAGCTTATAGAGCGCTGCCCGTGTAAAGGGGCCCACAATCCCATCGACTTCTTTTGGATTTCCGTCGTAACAACCCTGTTCTTTCAGACACGCCTGCACGACCTTAATCTGATCCGGCTTCAAAGAGGCGAGCCTCTCCACACTGGCCGGCGTGCTCTCAGCCGTCACTGCGTCGAGCTGCTTTCTGATCGTGGCACTGCACTGTTCCGCAGCCGGCATTGGCTTGCTGTTGCCAATGCCTAGCAAGCAGACCACCGCCAGGCCGAATCTAGCCACCCACTTGGTCATTGTCATCGCCATTCCACGTACAGCGCTTTCGTCATCCATTGAAGCTTGATCACCTTGATGCTCCATGGCAATCTGTCGAGCAGCATGTCAAAGGCGCGCTCTTGCACGAGCAGCTGCCATCCTTTGCTGGAATGCGTGAGGCGCCCTTCCCTCTGCAAAAACGACTCTCGTAATCCCTGCACAGAGGTCCTGCCGATCGCCGACCAGTGGGCGATGATCGCTCCTAGTAGCTCCTCACAGGCTGCAACTTCTGTGCTGGTCAGAGCGATGTTCACGTTAACTGGCTGTTCCGGCTCTAGACCGCAAAGAATCTTGTTCAGAGGCAAAGTGCCTTCCCACGTCTCTTCTCTTCCGTCCACGAGAAATTGCACGAGACGCACCGCACGATGCGCGGCCATCTCGTCACTGAACTTTCCGTCTTCCACCAGCCCCAACATCCCGAAAAGACGGGGAAGAAAGGGTGCGACTAAAACTTGCCCAGCATTGCCAATGAAGATTGGATCGGCAGAGCGTTCACGTCCAACCGAGTCCCTCTTCTCTGAGCTCGTCCGACTCTGCACCGTAGCTGCATCGTTCGTCGAATGATGATTTCCATCATCCAAGGCTGCCAACATGACGCTCCGCAAGTGTTTCGGCATGGCCGTTGTCTTGAGACTCGAACGAATCGTAGCGCTTAGTTCCACAGGATCCCGCTTCGTCCACTTCGCCAGCCGGCCGACGAATCGCCGGACGAACGCTGCATCGTCTAAGCGTTCGTATTTGTCCAGTTCCTCAAAGAGCATCAGCCATAGAGCATCGCGGTACTTCACGCCCGCTGCGGTTGCCAGAGCCTCTGCCACGGTGAGCCAGCGCGCGAAGCTCTTTGGAGACCAATCCAGCAGAACTCGTGCCAACTGCGCATCGGTGATGTGGGCAATGACACTTCGCCCCAGAGAAGTCCCCGCTCCAAGTTCCAGAAGCATCGGCAGGGTCTCCGCGTGAGCGTGCGTTAACGACGGCAGCTGGAGTGTCTCTCGCGTCGCATGCGTTTCCGAGCTGACTTTGGATGTCAAGAGCCTCGCACGCCTCCGGGGACGGCCACGCCTTGACGACGGCTCGATCACGGAGTCCAGCTCGTCAGAAAGGAGCAGCCATCCTCTGCCCTCCACATAGCGCAGCCTCTCGTCCGTGATTGCATCCCGATCCTGAGCATCGATCTCGATTTGTTCACTTTCCCGCAATACCCTCTGCCAAATCCAGGGATAGTTGGTGTGAGCGCGCCCCAACAGGAGACCCAGCTCCTGACCAGCTGCATCTCCACGGTTCGCCAGCAACGAGATGTTGTCATACAGCTTGTAGCCTTCGATCAGCTGTTCCACTGTGGCCAACTCCTCTGCCGGCCGGGCATTGTCTCTCGTGGGCTGACCTTCACCATCTTGGTGCCATTGCGAGAGAAACGACTTCAGTTCCTCTGGCATCTGTCTGGCTGGATTCTGCTGCTTCTGCATCTCCATCAGCTGGTCCACTACAGTTTCGAACGACACCTTGCAATGAGAAGCAAATTCGCGAAGTAGCAGATTCACCAGAGCAAGCCGGTTCATCGAGTGGCGCTTTTCGCTCACGGCATACAACAAAGTGGCCTGCCACCACGCCTCGCTCAAGGACGCGACACTAGCTAGCCCCACGACATCGCCGACGTTCTCCTGGTATGCGATCACTCGATCGACAAACGAAAGATCCGCCGGATACAACTCCGCAATGAGCTCTCGAACGATTCTCACAGGGATCTTGCGCATCGATTGAGAGAAAGAAGAACCGTCGAGCAAGATTCGGCACAGCACCTTCTTCGGATCGACTTCTCCAGCCGCTCTCCACTGCTCCCAAACGCGGGCGATCTCGGCAGACTCGCCGCTGAGCAGAGCTCTTTCGAACTCACAATCCCACCGGTCGCCGACGTGCGGCAGAAGTTCCTCCGCGGCATGCTGTTGAACCTGGCGAACCGTCTTGAGAATTTCGTCCTGAGACTGTCCCGCAATCTGCGCCCGCTTCAGGGTGCATTCGATCGCAGTCAGCAGAGGTTGTTCCTGCAAGCCGTGCTTGCTCGCGAATCCTCTGACCAGACGCCCGATGTACGCCGCGCGATCGAAGCGATCCGCCCCCTCAGCACAGCACAGGACAGCCATCTCCCACAACAAGCGTTCAGCATCGAGAGTTGCAAATTCTGCGGGTAAGGCACTACGGATCGTTCTG
>CBJOJD010000140.1:0-12731 GCA_966443485.1 uncultured bacterium
TTCTCATACTGGGTCAGCAGGCCGTAGGTAAACGTACCAGTGTTCGGGAGCGCGCTGTTCTGATACGTCGAGTAGGTTCCGCGTCCAAAGACAGTGCCCAGTTTGCCGAGCGTTTGATCGATGCGGTAGGTCTGCTGGTTGGTGACTAGCGGGAAGGCCACGTTCTTTACGAAGTTGGTAGCGCCCTCCGGCTGATTGGCGACGCTAGGAGCCGGGAAATAACCGTATTTGATCGCAACCTGGGCCAATCGATTGGTGATCTCGTTCGAGGGAATCACATTGCCCGGAAAGGGCTGTCCGGTCATCGGATTCACGGGCATGCAGTTGTGACCAAGGCTTAATGCAGTCGCACACTCCGGTGTCCCGTAGGCCGGAAGAGCTCCGCCGGAGATCGACGTCTCAGCGGAGAAATCGCCGGCCAACACCGCCGGATTGGGTACGCTCTCACTGACCCGCGAACCATTGTTGATGCGCCATCCCTCATAGTTCGCCATCCAGAAGGTCTTATTGCGTCCGTTGTAGAGCTTGGGAATGTACACCGGACCATCCATTACAAAACCGAACTGATTCTGCCGCAGCAGTGGATTCTTGGTGGCTTGCTGAAGTGAATCAATGTCCGTAGCTGTGGGAAAGGGCTTCGCATCGAACGCGTCATTCCGATCGAATTCGAAGAGCGCGCCGTGCAGGCTGTTGGTCCCGCCCTTGCTAACCAGGTTGATCTGGCTTGCACTAAATCCGTACTCTGCTGAATATGTACCACTCTCGACCTTGAACTCTTGAATTGCATCTTGCGAGAGGATCACGGCGGGAGTGACGAGCGCAGGATCCGTGTTCACCAACCCATCCAGCGTGTAGTTGTTGCCCTCGGGACGGCCACCATTCACGCTGACTGCATTTCCCTCGCCCTGGCGCATAGTCCCCTGCTCGCCGCCGACAGTGACGGCGCCCGCGGTGACCAGCAAGAGTTGCATGAAATTGCGTCCATTCAGAGGCAGGTTTTGCACCTGCTGTTCGCTCAGCAACTCCGATTGCGCTGCGCTATCGGTGTCGAGGGTGACCGCCTGGGCTGTGACCTCCAGCGTTTCCGTCACATTGCCGGGACGCAACGCAACATCCACGCGCAGTTTCTGGTCAACCGTGAGCGTGATGTGGCTGGTGACGGACTTCTCGAACCCCTTGAATTCAACCGCGACCTTGTACTGACCGGGGTTGAGCGAGGATACGTAGTAATCACCAGCTGAGCTAGTGACAGTGCGCGTTGTGGCGTTGGTGGATGTGTTGGTGATCACTACGGCAGCTCCGGGAACGATTGCTCCGGAGGTATCTGTCACAGTGCCAAGAATGGTGCCCGTTGCTCCTGCTTGTCCCCACACCGGTCCGCCCAATGCGAGCAAGACGATGAGGTAGGAAAGGAAACGGTAGGTCCGCATCTTCTGTTCCTCCTGAAAGGCGTACGACGTATTGCCTAATCGATGGAAGACCCTTGAGAGAGGGGAATGAGGGTCTGTTCTTTGTCAAACGCAAGCAACCGTAGTCACTTAAATTCGTACTGTCAAGGGAAATTTTATTTCTCTATTGATACACGTTTTAGAAATTCCGGACTGCAAGCACAGAGGCCCGAAGTAAAACGATTCTGCGATCGAGGATGGGAACCTAGAACAGCGTTTCTGGCGGGGACCTATTGCAGTTCGCCAAACGCGACTGCCTCACGATTGATCGTTGAAGATCTAGAACGCGGGGATGATTCCGTGCCTGGAGAGCCAGGCACGGATTGCCGGAGCGAGCTGGTGGGTCTGGCGTGAGCTGCGGGGCGTTAGTGCGCAGTTGCTACGGTGGCCTTCAAACGGCCGGCGAACTCGTAGGTGCCCGACTCGAGTCTCAGCCCGTGTTCACCATCCGCGTTTGCGGACTCGACAACGCGGCCGTCGTAGTTTCCGGCGGGCTTCAACTGCCACTCCTTCATCTCGGCGTCACCCAACCATCCGGTGGAGTTCGCGGGAATCGTGATCTTCCACTCAACAGCGTCGCCTGCTACGCTCCATTCCGATTGAATTGTCCCGTAAGCAGACCGATAGGCAAAGCTCATCGATCCAAAGCGGGCGTCGAACACCGGGTGCAGCACGACCGTATGGAACCCGGGATCCTTAGGGCTCGCGTCCACTCCCGCGGCAAAGCGATAGATCCAGTCGGCTACTGCCCCATACGCGTAATGGTTGTAGGAGTTCATGCTGGGGTCGCTTTTCATCTGGTCGCCGTTCCAGCGCTCCCATGTAGTCGTTGCCCCATGCTCAACCAGATATCCCCAGGACGGGTACTGGGTATTGAGCAGCAGTGTGAATGCCACATCTGCATGCCCGCTCTTGGTTAGCTCTTCAAGCAGATAGGGAGTTCCTAGGAAGCCCGTCGCCAACAAGCCATGGTTGGCCCGAATCTTGTCCACCAGCTTCTGGGCCGCAGCAGCACGCAACTGCTGCGGCAGCAGGCTCATATGCAACGCGAGCACATAGCCGGTCTGGGTGTCCTGGGCCGATCCTTCGGTGGGCTTGTTTCGCTCGCCGAAGGGAGAGGGAGTGTGATCTGCTCCCATCACGAACCCATCCTCGCGAACGAACTTCTTCTGAAAAGCGGTCCGAATCTTCTGGAACATGGCAGCATATTTGAGGGCATCGCCAGTTCGACCAGTGGCTTCGGCCATTTGCTGCAACAATGTCGCGTCATAGGCCCACTCCGCGGTTGCAATTAGTGTCTGGTCGGTCTTTCCCTCGGGCGAGAGCCAATCACCGAAAGCAATTCCCTGCTCTTTGGCCCAGAGACCATCAGGATTGGCAGTTTCGATCGCAGCCACGTAACGGGTCATCGCATCCCAGTTTTCATCGATGATCTTGGCGTCCCCCGTTTGCAGCCATGAGGTCCAGGGAATGATCACGCCTGCGTCGCTCCATCCGGCTCCCCAGCCGGCATTCTCGCGAACCGTTCCGGGTGCATAGATTCCATAGAAATCGGTACCCACTTGCGTGCCGCGCATGTCTCCACCGAATTTGCGGGAGAAGGCAGCGAGGTCCATGTTGTAGCTGGCCGTACGCCAGAACACCTGCGCATCAGCCATCCAGCCGAGGCGCTCATCGCGCTGCGGACAATCCGTGGGGACGCCCACGAAGTTCGATCGCTGTCCCCACAGAATGTTGCTCCAGAGCTGATTGACCATGGCACTGCCCGTCTTCATCTCCGTTGAGAAAGGCGCGCTGGTGTGAATCACCTCAACCGTGAGCGCATCCTTCGCAGGAGACGACGTTACCCCCGTCAGCTCCGCGTATCGAAACCCATGAAAAGTGAACTTCGGCGTGAATTCCTCCGTGCCGGTGCCAGCGAGGATAAAGTGATCCGTCGCTTTGGCCGTACGCAGATTCTCTACATAGATTGTGCCGTCGTCATTCAGTATCTCCGCGAATCTCAACTGAACATCTGTTCCCTTGGGGCCCGATATGCGAAGGTGCTCCACTCCCGCCAGGTTCTGGCCGAAGTCGAAAACATAAACCCCGGACTTCGGCTCCGTGACTGCCTTTGCAGGCATCGTCCTCTCTACGCGAATGGGCTGAAAGTCCTGCGCTTCGATGCGCACCGGTTGGGGCTCGATCGCTGACGCATTCTTCCAGCCGCTCGGCGTGAATGCCGCCGTGCTCCACTTCGGATCGAATGCTCGTGCATCCTGAGTTTCGCCATCGTATAACTCAGCCTTCAGCACGTAGGAAGTATGTGCCATCCAATGTCTATCCGTCTTGATCCACTCCACGCTTCCGTCGGCATACTCTACGCGCATTTGCCCTCGGAAGGTCGGCGGGGTTGCCCCATAGTTGTTTGGCTGCTGAAACCACTCCAAGGACGTTGCGTACCATCCCGGTGCCAGCAGTACGCCAAGCGCGTTTGCTCCCTCGTGGAGTAGTGCCGTCACGTCGTACGTCTGATACTTCACGTGTTCACGGTAGTCCGTCCATCCTGGGGCGAGCCGATCTTCGCTTACCGGTTTGCCGTTCAGAAAAGCCTCGTATCCGCCTAGTGCCGTGGAGTACAGCCTCGCAGAGCGAACGGGTTTCGTGATCTGGAAGCTGTGACGAAGCTCCTTGACCGTGTCGGGAATCCAAGGGCTTCCCAGCACCGGTGTATCTGCTCCAGAGGCGTTTTGCTTCAGCTCTTCAGCGGTCTTCCAGCCGGAATCGTCAAACCCTTTCCGCTCCCACCCCTGTTGCGCGTCGATCGACGCCTTCCACTCGGTTCCACTGGCAAACGTGGCAACGGATTCATCGGTATATTCCACGAATAAGGTGGCGATTACAGGCGGTCCCCCAGGCGAGGCCGGAGAATACTGGACCCCTTCGAGCGCAATGGTATTTTCGCCCGCGGCGATCTCCCCGCTCACATCCGCGCGCACAAACTTCTTCCACGGCATCTGATGCCAGGCAGGAAACGGCTGTGCCTCAAGCACCTGTCGACCATTCAGCCAGGCAGATACCGTATCCTCACCCGTGGCATACAGGCAAGCTTTCTTCACCGGCTTGTCCAGGGTTACATGTGCGCGATAGGCAAAACGGTGCGGGAATTGCTGCTGGCCATCCAGCTTGCGATATTCGGGCGCCACGATCCACTTTGCAGGGGCACGACGCACTGCGTCCTCTTCAGTGGTCTCATACCCGATCCACTCACTGTTCCATGCGGCCTGGCTCATCAGCCCGGTTTCGAACCACGTTGGCAATGCGGCTTGATAGGGAGCTCCCTTCGCGCCCCACACCTTCACCGTCCAGTAATAGCGTGTGCTCGGTTTCAGAGCCGGGCCGGCATAACGGACATTCAGAGAGCCATCAGACTCCACGCGCCCGCTCTTCCAGATATCGGGACTCGCGGACCCCAGCAGTTCAGGAGCCGAAGCAACCACGACCTCGTATGCCGTCTGCCTGGCTCCTGCCGACTGGTCGAGCAACTGCCAGGAAAACGAGGGGGTGGGATCATCAATTCCGAGCGGAGTGCTCAGATTATCGACGCGCAAATGAGTTGCGCCCGATCGAACCGGAACAGCTGCGTTCGACACACAACCAAACAAGAGCATTGCGGCAGCGATCCCGGTCCAGGAACTCCCTCGAGGACGTGTATTCATGTGTCCACCTTTCACAACCATATGAGAAACTGTTTGCGATGCGGAACCACCATATTGATCGAAGAACCCCTTGTCAAAAGGAATCCCGGGAACAGCTCTCGCCCGCCATATCACCGGTCATGTGCAGACAATTGAGAACCCGGGTCGCAGTCCACGACCGCCAGGCCCAATCCTTCCGTGTCATCCTGAGGGCATGACTTCGCCTCCCCGGGGGCCGGGCCCTCTGAATCGGATTCTCACCGACAGCACCTTCTTCCAGTGGAGAAATCAGACGCTTCACGCCGACCTGATTCTGGTGCTGCCGGTAGCTATCTGCCTTGTGATTGGGTTAGCGGTGGGTCATCCAGCAGCAGGCATGCTTGCCGCTGGTGGAGCAGTGAATACAGGCTTCGGGCAGAAGCATCGTATTGATGATTCTCACCTGCTCCCGATGATCTTCGTGACCATTGGAATGGCCTTCTCCGGATTCTTTGGCGTGCTCATTGGCCACGACAACCTCCTTTTAGTGCTTGTGGCGGCGCTCTGGGGCTTTGGCTACGGCATGCTCACCAACCGGCCAGAAGGGTATGGTTGGGTTGGCCAGCAATGTGTCATCACATTTCTGGTCGCATCTGCATTTCCAGCATCCGCTGGAGCCGCCGGGCAAAGAGCGATCTTGCTGTTTCTGGGTGGAGCGTTACAGCTGGTGCTCTCGTCCCTGCTGCTGCACGCCTTCGATGAACTTCGCAAGAGGCTGTTCCAGCTCACGTGCTACCTGCGCGAAGAGCAAAACGCATTGCGGACGGCGCTGTGCGAGACAGCGCTGTCCCTCCGGCAACTACGATTCACAAACTCAGCCCTGCCGTACTCTATTCGTTTGGCAGCAACCATCGCAGTGGGCACGGAGATCTACCGACGATTGCAATATCCCAGTGGATATTGGATACCCATGACTGCGCTTTTGGTCCTGAAACCAGGTTTGACAGACACGGTGAGTCGCGCCATCGCACGTATGCTGGGAACCATGTGCGGAGCCATTGCGGTCAGCTTCTTTCTGGCTCACGTGCCCGTCTCGCAGCTGGTGCTCGCTTCAGGGGCGATCCTATTTGCATGGCTGGCCTACGGATTTCTCAACGTCAACTACGCTTTGTTCACCACGGCCGTCACGGGGTACATCGTGTTTCTACTCGGGCTGAATGTGATACCTGGCCCCACACTAGCAGTCCGGCGCACCTTCTGCACCGCAGTTGGCGGCGGTCTTGCTCTCATCGTACGCGTTTTGGTTATCTCCTATCGACGGCCGCATTGGATGAGGGCAGCCGGCGCGCTCCGTGAGGTGGTATTTCCGTTTGCATCCAGAGATCCGGCCGGGACCGAATAGGATGAGCCGTATCTCGAGTTGCGCCATGGGAGCTATCTTTGTATGAAGCGCCGCGAATCCAACCAACTTCTCCGTGGAGTCCTGCTGAATGCATAAACTGCTTGAGATTTTTCGATTTCGATTCGTAACGCTCGTCGCAATGCTCGCCACAGCTATGGGAATGCCGAGCTTCGCTCAGCAGCTCAAGACCACACTGTTGGTGGGAGTCGATCGCCGGACGGTCACTAGCTTGGACGGCGACTGGCACTACCTGGTGGATCAGTCCCCGGCCCGAGCTCTGTATACAGCCGATGGCTCCATCAACGATAGATCGTATGCCCTCAATGAGCATCCCAACCTCGTCGGTCGCCACAATCAGGAGTATGACTTTGCGACCGCTCCCACCCTGCGAGTTCCTGGAGACTGGAACACACAGGTTCCCGAACTGTTCAACTATGAGGGTGTGGTCTGGTATCAACGAGATTTCGATTTCCAGCCTCACCCTGGCACTCGCACCTTTCTCCACATTGGCGCTGCTAACTATCGATCTCACGTCTGGGTGAATCAGAAGCGCGTCTGCGATCACGAAGGCGGATATACGCCGTTTGATTGTGAAGTAACCGCCGTCCTGCACCCCGGTTCCAACTTTGTAGTGATCGCAGTGGACGCAACGCGCCTCAAGGATGGCATCCCCTCGGTAGGAATCGACTGGTTCAACTACGGAGGCTTGACGCGTGATGTATCGCTCGTGGTCGTCCCACAGAGCTTCATCGACGATTACGACGTCCATCTTGCACACTCGTCTCAGTTCGACCCCAGCAGCACTGAGATCACCGGATATGTTCACGTGGTTGATGCTCCTGCTGCAACGCCAGTCAGCATCGAGATTCCTGCTCTTTCGGCAGCCACTACGGCCTCGACGGATGCCGATGGGACGGCTCATTTCAGCCTGAGACCAGCACGCCTATCCCTCTGGTCGCCAGAGTCGCCAACCTTATATAAGGTCAATCTAAGCTCGGGAAAAGATCACCTCACCGACGAAATCGGATTCCGTGATGTGCGTGTCGACGGCACGCGCATTTTGCTCAATGGCAAGCCAATCTTCTTGCAAGGGATCAATCTTCACGCTGAGGCGCCCTTGCGCGGCGGTCGCTCCAACACCGATCAGGACGCGCACATCCTGTTTGGATGGCTCAAAGAGCTGCACGCCAATTTCGTACGCCTCGCACACTACCCGCACGATGAGCGCATGCTTCGCGAGGCCGATCGCGATGGAATCCTAGTCTGGTCGGAGATTCCCAACTGGCAGAACATCTCCTTTGGGACTCCTGACGTATACGCCAAAGCTGTTGTCATGCTGAAAGAAATGATCAGGCGGGATCGAAACAGGGCGTCAATCGTTCTTTGGTCTGTATCGAACGAGACCCCAAACAATCCCACCCGGACCAAATTCTTAACTGACTTAGCCAACGAGGCTCGCCATCTGGACTCCACCAGGCTCATCACCTCGGCGATCATTGGCCCCCGCATAGAAAACGGACGAGCGGTGAATGACGATCCTCTATGCAACGCGCTGGACGTGATCGGCCAGAACGAATATGTGGGCTGGTACGAGTTATCGCCCGAGGAAGCAGACAAGATCCACTGGAGCTTTCCCAACAAACCGGTCATCATGAGCGAATTCGGAGCCGAAGCAAAAGCCGGCCACCATGGCGCTGTAAATGAACGTTGGACGGAGGAGCAGCAGGTTTACGTCTTCCAGCATCAACTGGCGATGCTGCGTCAAATCCCACAACTGCGCGGAGTAGCGCCTTGGATCCTGACCGACTTTCGATCGCCCACACGCAACATCCCGAAGCTGCAGGACGGGTACAATCGCAAGGGTCTCATCGCCGAAGACGGCTCAAAGAAGAGGGCCTTCTATTTTCTGCAGCAAGCCTACGCTGCTCATGCGGTAGGCAAGGCCGACTAAGCGGGGATCATTACGGCAAAGCTTTAGCCCTCGAAACTATCCCGCTATCGAGAATTCAACATTGGGAACGGGGTTTTCCAGAGCAGGAATTCCCCGGCATCTCTACCCGGTTCCGTATTGGATTCCCGTTCGCCCCATGCTACGTTGATTTCAAATCCTTGCGGCCGTGCTGCGAAGTCGTGGCCTCAAGTACGGCGATCAGACGCACCGACCATGGCGTGCCTGAACGATCCGAGGATTGCGTATGGGGTGAATGCCTCCATAGCCATGCGCATGAAAGCCAGCACACGGGCTCCGGGCCTTTGATCCAGGGAACAGTCTCGAGACAAGCTACGTGAAGTAGCGCCGCCCTATTTGGTGGGCGAGAAGCACGGAAGCGTGCGTCCCATAGGAGTGGTCCATGTCAAGGTCGAATCTGCAGAACAGATATCTCTTCTCCGCAACCCTTGGCTGCGTCATATTACTTGGCGCGCCTTTCATCCGCGCAGCCACAGCAACGGCCGCCCTCGCGGTCTCCGCCACCATTCAGGCTACGTGCTCGATCTCCGCTGCACCGATGGCCTTTGGGACCTACACAGGTGGGGTGGCAAACTCTACTTCCACTCTCTCCCTGACCTGCACCAACACTACGCCCTACAACGTAGGGCTCAGCGCTGGCACCGGCTCCGGAGCCACTGAGAGCACCCGGGAGATGACCGGACCCGGCGCTGCCCTGCTCAGCTATGCATTGTTCTCCGATTCCGGAAGAACGCTCATCTGGGGCAATACCATCGGGACAAACACCGTCTCCGGTACCGGCAACGGGTCAGCGCAGACTCTCACGGTGTATGGCCGTGTGGGCGCTGGACAGTTCCTGGCTCCGGGTGACTATACAGACACCATCACCGCGACCATTACCTATTAGCCAGGTAAGTAAGGGCAGCCCTTTGTCCATTGAGGAGGCTGCCTGAGTGACAGCACTCATGCATCGCGCAGTTCGATCAGGTGCGACTATGAGCATCAGGTATCTCCATTGGATCAGGATTTTCGCACAATGCGCTCTTGCCATACTCTGCGCGGGGGCATTTAGTTCGCCTTCGGCTGCCCAGTCTTTGGCCGTAACGCCGGTCAATGTTGCTTTGAGTCCTGGAGCCTACGCTACTGCGCTGACGGTGAGTAATCGCGGAGAACAGGCCGTTGCCATCCAAATCCGTGCATACGCGTGGGATCAGGCTGGAGGGACGGACGGTTTGGCGGCATCGAGAGATATCGTCGCTAGCCCGCCGCTCGCCGCGATCGCTCCAGGGGCATCGCAGATCATCCGCTTGATCCTTCACCAAGCGCCCCAGGATCGAGAAACTACTTACCGTCTTCTCCTCGATCAGATTCCACCCCCCGCAGAGCCGGGAATCGTGCACATTGTGCTGCGCCTCTCGATCCCGGTCTTTGCTCAACCGCCTCGGCATGTCCGGCCCGATGTCCACTTCTACATGGAAAAGAAGGCTGGGGAACTCTATCTGGTCTGCACCAACGAGGGCCAGCGCCACGAGACCATTCGGGACCTTGTGCTTACAACCAGTCGTGGCGATCGGCTGGATATCGAGCCGGGCACCTCGCCCTACATTTTGGCCGGATCAACTCGTCGCTGGCATGTGATCACGTCGGTCGTCTTTTGGTCGAATGAGTCGATGTTGCAGCTAAAAGCGCACGCAGATGCGGGCAGTATTGAGGAGCAGGTCCGTGTGCTGGCTACGCCTTGATCTTCGGCCTTGCCATTGCCCCCCATTCTGCCTCGGCCTGCTGGTCTTGATGCTGGCCGCAACGTGGATGTCGTCGGATGCTGAGGAAATCGATACGCAACTCGCCTCCGCATCTGTATCTCCAGAAGACACAGACCAGATACTACTGCTGGCCGTAGAGATCAATGGTCATGCCCTGGGCAAGATCGGCGAGTTCACACTGCGCCAGGGTCAACTGATGGCCCGGCCAGAACAATTATGCGCTTTGGGCTTTCGTATTCTCACACCTGCGGAGGGAGTCTCCTTACTTCGGCTCTCTGACATCCCTGGCCTCACCTGGAGTCTGGACACCGCCGCCCAGGTTTTGCGTGTGCGTGTGGATGAGCAGCAACTGGTACCCACTCTGTTGTGGCCCTCTGGAGATGCGCAAGAACAGCGGCGGGTCGAGAGCGGCAACGGCATGACGCTCAACTTCGACGTGGTGAATTCGCTTACCAACAGCCGCAATATCGCGACTGCATCCTGGGATCTTCGCATGTTTACGGCGGCAGGCATTGCAAGTTCGGGCTGGATCACCCGCATGGGGCAAACTTCCAGCACGGGGGCGGAGCGGTCTGTACGGCTCGATTCCTTTTACACGTTCGCCGATGTGGAGAAGATGCGGCACTACACGGTGGGAGACTTCATTGCGGGGAACTTAAGTTGGACTCGTCCGGTCCGCCTCGCTGGCGTTCAGATTCGATCGGACTTTAGCACCCGCCCAGATCTGGTGACGTTTCCACTCCCTTCCTTAAAGGGTTCAGCCGCGGTCCCATCTACGGTCAGCGTGCTGGCGGACAACAGTCTCATCTTCTCCAGCCAGGTTCCATCCGGGCCTTTCGAAATTCCTGATCTACCCGTTTTGGCGGGGGCGGGCACAATCTCCATGACCGTCTCGAACGCTGCTGGGCAACAGGTCAGGATCGTCCAACCTTTCTATGCCAGTTCCTCTCTACTTGCTCCAGGCCTGCATACCTATACGCTGCAAGCCGGCTGGGTGAGGCGTAACTGGGGCTCCCGCAGCAACGATTACAGCAACCCGGCTGCCACCATCATGCTTCGTCGTGGTCTGACTTCCAGGCTGACCGCAGAAGGCAGTCTCGAATGCACACGTGGAACAGCAGTCTTGGGGGGAGGCGGAATCGTGCAAATTGGGACCATCGGAGAGCTGAGCATGGCCGCGGCGTCCAGTCTTGGCTCACGATCCGCGGGAGTTCAGGTCGCACTTAGCGCCCAACGCATCGGCCGGATCGTCAGTATCGGTTCCTCTGCGCTTCTATCCAGCCCGGGCTATCGTGACATTGCTTCCGCCAGTGGCGACGCCATCGCGCGCGAGCAACTCAGCGGTTTCGCTAGCGTATCGCTGCGCAGAGTTGGGTCTGCCGGCCTGGCCTTTGCCGGACAGACTCGCACCGATGCTTCCTCCCAACCGGGCGGCTCGGCCACGCTCCGCTCACGCGTACTCTCCGCGACCTACTCGGTTCCCCTGGGGCGATTCTCCATTTATGCCACCGAATACAAGAGCTTCACTGGCTCCGGCGAGAGCGGATTGCAAGTGGGTCTGAGTTTGGCTCTGGGCAAGAGAACCTCAGCCGAAGTGAGTGGCGTCGCGAATGGCGTTCAGACGCGAGTGCAGCGGTCTGCCATACAGGTGGGCGACTGGGGCTACGACGCATACGTCTCCAGCGGCAAAAGTAGCCATCAATTCGTACAGGCAGCGTATAAATCTCCGATCGGTCTGTTCACCGCCGGCCTCGACAGTGGCCCGGGCCAACACACCATTCGTCTGGAATCAGCGGGAGCCGTCTCGTTTGTGGATCGACGGCTCTTCGCTTCCAACACGATCTACGACAGCTTCGCGATTGTCGATACGCGGCCCTCGAAACATGTCCGCGTGTTCCAAGAAAACCGCTCCATCGGAACTACTGGCTCCACAGGCCGGCTCCTCGTTCCAGACATGCGCTCTTTCGACGTGAACCGCCTTGCCATCGACACCACGGACCTGCCAGACGACGCGACCATTGGCATACCGCACCGAGAAGTGCGTCCTCAGGAGCGCTCCGGGATCGTGGTCAACTTTCCAATTGAATCGAACCATGGCGCGCTGCTGCGTCTGGTAGACGACAACGGGGTCGCGATCCCGCTGGGAAGCACAGCGACCCTGAAGAATCTGGGTAGTAGTGTTCCGGTGGGGTACGACGGCGAGGTCTACGTAGAGCATCTGACCTCCCACAACGAATTGCTCGTCATGCGCTCCGATGGCCGGCACTGCACAGCCGTGTTTCCCTACAGCGCTCAACCCGGCGGAGAGATTCCATTCATTGCTCCCCTTCGTTGCACGGAGCAGCAACCATGATCGGCAAGTGCGCCGTGGCTTCCATTGTCCTGCTCGCCGCTAGTGCCCGTCCTGGAATGGCCGTCTCGTGCACTGTTTCTTCAGCCAATATCGACTTTGGAACGTACGCTTCCGTCACCTTGCGCACCACCGGGATGATCACCGTGAATTGCCCAAGTGGG
>CBJOJD010000141.1:0-12715 GCA_966443485.1 uncultured bacterium
CTGGCGTAATTCAAGGCATATCCCAAGCTTCTCAATCGATCTCTTTTGAGGAGATGTCGAAACGCCAGCAGCAAGTTGCGAAGATCATCTTGCAAGACCCTGCGGTGGCCAGCCTGAGTTCGTTCATCGGCGCCGATGGCATCAACACCACCATGAACAGCGGCCGCATCTCCATCAATCTCAAGCCGATCGAAGATCGCGATTTGAGCGCTGCGGACGTCATTCGCAGACTGCAGAACAGTTTGTCAGAGGTGTCCGGCGTTCACTTGTACATGCAGCCGGTCCAAGATATCAGCGTCGATGATCGGGTGAGCCGCACGCAGTACCAGTACACGCTCGAAGATCCGGACATCAATGAGCTAAATGAGTGGAGCGACAAGTTCGTCGCCGAGCTGAAGAAGATCCCCGAGCTTGAGGATGTAGCCACCGACCAGCAGACAGGTGCACGAGCTGTGCAACTGGAGATCGATCGGGTCACCGCATCCCGTCTGGGCATCGCGCCTACCACTATCGACAACACGCTCTATGATGCGTATGGCCAGCGTCAAATCAATACGTTGTACACGCAGCTGAATCAGTACCATGTGATCCTGGAGACCGCTCCCGAGTGGCAACGCGACCCAGCCAATCTGGGATCGCTGTTCATCCAGGCGAGCGCTTCTTCAGGAGCCAGCGGCGCAGGTGCTTCTACATCGTTTTCATCGTCTGCTTCAGCGTCGGCAGGCTCTAATGCGCTGACCTCTGCCATTCGCTACACGCCCTCTTCGAACGTACTGGGAGCACCAACTACCGTGCTCTCAGGCAGCACGTCCACGAGTGGTTCGTCGGCATCCGCAGGAACTATCTCCGGAACGACGCCGAATACCAGCATCGCCGCCGTGGGCGCGCGGGCAGTTCCGCTGAGTGCGTTCACGAAAGAGACGCCCACGACAGAGTCGCTCTCCATCAACCATCAGGGACAGTTCCCGTCGGTGACGGTGTCCTTCAACCTGGCACCGAATGCCTCGTTGGGAACGGCCATCACCGACATCGACAGCGCCGCCAAGCGGATGAACTTTCCACCCAGCATCCAGGCGGAGTTTCAAGGGACCGCGGCCTCGTTCAAGAACTCGCTTTCCAATGAAGCGTTGCTGATCTTGGCTGCACTCGTAACCGTCTACATTGTGTTGGGCGTGCTCTATGAGAGCTTCATCCATCCGGTTACGATCTTGTCGACGCTGCCATCCGCGGGAGTGGGCGCGCTATTGGCTTTGATTCTGTTCCACCAGGATCTAAGCGTTGTGGCCATCATCGGCATCATCTTGTTGATCGGTATCGTGAAGAAGAACGGCATCATGATCGTGGACTTCGCGCTTGAAGCGGAGCGCGAGCACGGCATGAACTCGACGGACGCCATTTATGAGGCCAGCCTGTTGCGTTTTCGTCCCATCATGATGACCACCATGGCCGCACTGCTGGGAGGCATTCCTCTGGCTTTGGGCAGGGGACTCGGCTCGGAATTGCGCCATCCTCTCGGCATCTCGATGGTGGGCGGCCTGCTGCTTAGCCAGATTTTGACGCTCTACACGACCCCGGTCATCTACATCTTCTTTGACCGCTTAGGGCAGCGCGTGACCGGGCGCCGTCCATCGCACGTGGCACCTCGCAACGATCCGCCCAGTGGAGTGCAGCCTGCATGAGCTTGTCCTCCCCCTTCATTCGGCGGCCCGTGGCCACCACCCTGTTGACGATTGCGCTGGCGATCGCGGGGGCGGTGGCCTACACCGTGCTGCCGGTGTCCCCGCTGCCCCAAGTGGACTTTCCCACGATCAGTGTGAATGCCAGTCTGCCGGGCGCCAGCGCGGAGATCATGGCTGCCTCTGTCGCCACACCGTTGGAGCGGCAGTTCAGCCATATCGCCGGTATCACGGAGATGACTTCGTCCAGCTCGCTGGGCGGCACGAATGTCACGTTGCAGTTCGATCTGAGCCGCAACATAGATGGCGCTGCCCGCGACGTGCAGGCTGCCATCAATGCAGCCCGCACCTATCTGCCTGCGAATCTGCCGTCCAATCCCTCGTACCGCAAGGTGAATCCGGCGGACTCTCCGATTCTCATCCTTGCATTGACCTCGGACAAGTACAGCTTGACCAAGGTCTACGACCTGGCGTCGACGATTCTGGAGCAGAAGCTTTCGCAGATTCAAGGTGTCGGCCAGGTCTTTGTCGGTGGCGGCGCCACACCTTCGGTCCGCGTCGAGGTCGATCCGAAGAAGTTGGAGAGCTTCGGGTTAACGCTCAGCAGCGTTCAGTCGGTGTTGAGCCTGCAGAACTCGCATGAGCCACGGGGACAACTGGCAGACGGCCACGTGATGGCCGACATTCTAACCAATGATCAAATCTCTCGCGCCGATCAGTATCGCCCGCTGGTGGTGGGATACCGCAACGGTGCTGCGATCCGGCTGTCCGATGTGGCGGACGTAGTCGACTCCACCCAAAATATCCGCACTGCTGGCTACATGGACGGCACGCGCGCGGTCTTTTTGATCATCTTCCGTCAGCCCGGCGCCAACATCATCGAAACCAACGATCGCATTATCGCGCAGCTGCCGTTTCTTGAAGCCACGTTGCCGAAAGGAATCAAGACCACGATGGTCATGGATCGGACTACGACGATCCGTGCTTCAGTGCGAGACGTAGAAAAGACTCTGATCGGCTCTATCGTCCTGGTCGTGCTGGTGGTGTTCATCTTTCTGCGCAGTCCGCGTGCCACGCTCATTCCTAGCGTGGCGGTTCCGGTATCGCTCATCGGCACCTTTGCGGCCATGTATCTGTTCGGCTACAGCCTGGATAATCTCTCCCTGATGGCGCTGACCATCTCTACCGGCTTCGTGGTGGATGATGCCATCGTGGTCATGGAGAACATTACTCGTCATCTTGAAGCGGGCATGGAGCCGTTTGCGGCCGCCCTGAAGGGTGCGAAAGAGATTGGGTTTACGGTGTTCTCCATCAGCATGTCGCTGATTGCCGTATTCATTCCAATTCTGATGATGGGCGGCATCGTCGGGAGGCTCTTCAGGGAGTTCGCAGTAGTCCTCTCCACTGCAATCGTGGTCTCGATGGTAATTTCGCTTACCACCACTCCGACCATGTGCGCACATCTGCTCAAGACACACGAGCCCGAACGAAGGCACAACTGGTTCTACCGGACGAGCGAGAGCACCTTGAACGGTCTGGTCGCGGGTTATCGAGGCTCGCTGCGATGGGTGCTTGATAATCATGTGCTCACGCTGATCGTTCTGCTCCTCACCATTGCGCTGAATGTTGTGGTGATCGTGCGCATTCCGAAGGGATTTTTCCCACAGCAGGATACAGGTGCAGTGGTGGGCATGATTCAGGGCCCCCAAGACGCATCTTTCCCCTTCATGAATTTCTCCGTCCAGCAGCTGGTCGGGGTGATCAAGGCGGATCCCGCGGTAGCTCATGTGAATGCCTATACCGGTGGCAACGGTTCGAGCAATGGTGGATTCATCTATATCGCGCTCAAGCCGCTCGGCAAAGAGCGCCGCGTCTCCGCGATGGATGTAATCAACCGCATTCGCCCCAAGATCGGCCGGCTGCCGGTAGCCTCTGCCTTCATGCAACCTGCTCAGGACCTGCGTATCGGAGGTCGCGGCGGCGGGGCTCTCTATCAGTACACGATTCAAACCGAGAGCGTGCAGGAGCTGGCGCATTGGGGACCCATTCTGCTGTCTAACATCCGCAAGCTTCCTGGCCTGCAGGATGTGAACAGCGATCAGCAAAATGGTGGTCTCCAGGAGTATCTAACCTTTGATCGCGCCTCTGCGGCTCGCCTGGGTCAAACGGCGCAATCGTTGGATCGTTCTCTCTACAGCGCCTTTGGACAGTCGGAAGTCTCCGTGATTTACACGCAGCTCAATCAGTATTACGTGGTCATGGAAGTGGCGCCGAAGTACTGGCAGGATCCCTCCGGTCTGCAGAACATCTACATTGCACCGGGCGGGGGAGCAGCCAGGTCCGGGCCCAACGCAATGACTCCACTGCTGAACATCATGCAGCCGCGGACTGGCACGACTCCGCTGCAGGTGAATCACACTGGACTATTTCCCTCGGTTACGGTCTCTTTCAACCTGGCCAATGGCATGTCTTTGAGCGATGCGACTCGAGAGATCAACCAGATGGAGGCCAACCTCGGCATGCCGGCAACCATCCATGGATTCTTCGCAGGCACTGCGCAGGCCTATCAGGATTCGTTGGCGAGTGAGAAGTACCTGGTCTTGACGGCCCTTTTAGCGGTCTACATCGTGTTGGGAATTCTCTACGAGAGTTTAGTTCATCCCATCACGATCATCTCCACGCTGCCCTCCGCCAGCGTGGGCGCGATGATTGCGCTGATGCTCTTCAATATGGACCTGAACGTCATCTCCATCATCGGCATCATCCTTCTGATTGGAATCGTGAAAAAGAATGCCATCATGATGATCGACTTCGCGTTGATGGTTGAGCGTCAGGAGGGTAAGAGTACGCGGGAGGCTATCTTCGAGGCCTGCATGCTTCGTTTTCGCCCCATCATGATGACCACCATGGCGGCGATCTTCGGAGCCTTACCGCTGGCCTTCGGGACTGGCACCGGTTCTGAGCTGCGCCGGCCGCTAGGCATCACCATTGTGGGCGGATTGCTGCTCAGCCAGCTGCTCACGCTTTACACAACGCCAGTTGTCTATTTGACTTTGGATCGCATGCGGTTGCGCGCCATAGGCCGATCGCGGGATACACTGGCGGATCGGCCCGCGCAAGCGGCGCTATAGAACGAGACGAATGATGAAGAAGAATCAAGTGAGAACCCGGATATTGCGGAGCCTGGGCGTGGGCGCAGTCACCTCAGCATGCCTGTTGGCCGGTTGCCGCGTCGGCCCTCGTTATCAAGCTCCTCCGCCGCCCTCAGCCACGGCGCCGAATTACAAGGAGTCTACGGTCAACTTTCAGGATGCAGATGGCTGGAAGGTGGCTAGCCCGCAGGATGCCATGATCAGAGGCAAATGGTGGGAAGTCTTCAACGAACCTGAGTTGAATGCGTTGGAAGAGCAGCTGAACGTAGATAACCAGAACATCAAGTTCGCTTACGAGAACTTCATGCAGGCCCGTGCCCTGATCGCTGAGGCGCGCGCCCAGTATTGGCCGACGATCTCCGCGGGTCCGTCCTTCGGTCGCAACCGCAGCTCTGCCAATCTGGGCAGCACCTCCAGCAGCAGCAATAACGGCAAGAGCAGTTCTTTGTGGTCTTTTCCAGTAGATGTCTCCTGGACGCCGGATTTCTGGGGCAAGATTCGCAACGAGGTTCGAACCGAGCAGTATGCCGCACAGGCCAGCGCCGCGGATCTTGAGCTGGAGAAGCTTACCGAGCAAGCTAGCCTCGCACAGTACTACTTCGAAGTCCGCGGGCAAGACATGCTTCAGCAGATTTTGAACCAGACGGTAGAAGCAGATCGGAAAGCGCTTGACGCTGCCCAGGGCGCCTATGACGCAGGCACTGGAGATTACATCAGCGTCGTCGAAGCCAAGGCCACGCTGCAGGCCGCACAGTCTTCTGCAATCAACGTTGGACGATCCCGCGCACAATATCAGCACGCCATCGCTGTACTTGTAGGCAAGGTGGCTACCGATTTCTCCATCCCCGTAAAGCCGATGATTTACACGCCCCCGGCGATTCCCACGGGCGTTCCGTCGCAACTGACGGAGCGTCGTCCCGACGTCGCCGCAGCAGAGCGCACGCTGGCTGCGGCCAATGCGACAATCGGCATCGGCTATGGCGCATTCTTCCCTCAGGTCTCTATCTCTCTCGCCGGAGGCTGGGAAGCGTCTACCTTGAAGCGCCTGTTCGACTGGCCCAGCCGCTTCTGGTCACTCGGCCCTAGTGCCTCGCAGGTTCTCTTTAATGGATGGCTCTACCGGGCGCAGCTTCATCAGTACGAAGCGATCTACAACGCTGACCTGGCGACCTATCGCCAGACTGTGCTGACCGCTTTCCAGCAGGTCGAAGATGCGCTGGTGGCAACGCGGGTGTACTCTCAGCAGATCCTGGCGGAGCAGGAGGCGGTGAAGTCCTCTCAGCAGTTTCTGGACCTGGAGATGCAGCGGTATCAGTCGGGCGTTGATCCCTATGTCAATGTGGTGACGGCGCAAACAACATTGCTGTCGAACCAGGTCTCACTGAATACGCTACAGGTGGAAGAGATGCTTTCGGCGGTTCAGCTGGTGGAGGCTCTCGGAGGTGGGTGGGACCACTCTCAGCTTCCGACTCCGCAGCAGGTTGGGGCCAAGGTGCCCAATTCTGATTATCAGATGCAGCATTAACGCTTCTTCGCATTGGGGACGGGCCGCGTAAGGTCCGGCTCCAGCGGACACCCTGCGCAACGTGCCACTTTTCCGCAGTGCGCTTTGCCCACCGCTACGGTGAGAGCGTGAAATTCATTGAAAAACTCGGCATGTTGCGCGGCCGGCTCCTCGGCGAACGCGCTTCGGGTCAGTTCTGCAAGAGCTTCATAGCCCTGTCGGTCGCGAGCGGGCGCGGGGTGCAGAAGTTCGTGGCGCACGACGATGCGGCGCAGGTACTCGTCCGCGACCGGAATGGGATGCTCTAAGCCATAGAGCAGAATGGCGTCGGCAGTCTCCGGGCCCACACCCGGCAGCGCTAGAAGCCGTTCACGGACGTGAGCCGTGGGTGCAGCAGCCAACCTATCCAGCGAACCAGAGAACTCACTGTCCAGCATGGCTAGAAATGCCTTCAGGGCCGGAGCTTTGCGCGTGTAAAAGCCTGAGGGTCTGATTAGCTCTTGCAGCTTTTCGCGCTCCACAGCCCGGAGTCCATCGACACTCAGCACTCCGGCAGCGCGCAGATTTTCCAGAGAGCGCTCCACAGCCTTCCATGACGTGTTTTGCGTCAGGTAGGCACCCACAATGACTTCGATGCGCGTAGTGGCCGGCCACCAAGACTGTGGACCGTACGCTTCGAGCAGCCGGTCGTGCATCCAGCGCAGGCGCTCTTGTGCTTTGCGGCCCTTCCTACGGCTCACAGAGGAGGGTCCTTCGCGGGCGGAGTTTTCAACTGCTCTCGCCACTCCAGGATGCGGGCTCTCGCCGCTGCTGCTTCAGCTTCTTCTTTGTGCCCCGCGGTTTGAAGCGAAATCGAAAGGGCAGTGTGCGCCAGTGGATCCTGAGGCGTAAGCGCCGTTAGCGCCAGAGCGGCCCCGATGGATTGCTCAAGCAATCCCGCGTCCCTCAAGGCTCGGATCAACCCGTGATGCGCATCGAAGTGGCCGGGGTCGGCGGCAATAGCAGCTCGGAAGCGCCCAGCCGCCTCCGCAGCCTGACCGTTGGCCAGCATTTCGATGCCGGAGTGGTAGAGCGCCTCTGCCGATGGAATGGAGGAATCTGTCATCTCTAGTGATTAGGATAAGGGCAAAGGCAGGGAGCACTGAAGAGATCGCCAATTAGCGGAGGAGCCATGAAGAGCCATACGGAGTATCTGGTCTTTGAGACCAGGCAGCGTCGGGAAATGATTCACATCACGGACCAGGTACAGCAGATTGTCCGGCGAAGTGGGGTCAAAGATGGTCTTTGCTTTGTCTCCCCGATGCACATCACCGCAGCCGTTTATGTGAATGACTTGGAGAGCGGATTGATCGAAGACATTTGGAAGTGGCTGGAGGAGCTTGCCCCTGCGCGACCCGACTACAAACACCACAATACGGGCGAAGACAACGGAGATGCGCACCTGAAGTCTCTGCTGCTGCACCATGAGACGACTTTGCCCGTAACGGAAGGCAAGCTTGATCTGGGTACCTGGCAACGTGTGTTTTATGCGGAGTTTGACGGGCAGCGCCGGAAGCGGGTGATCGTGAAAGTGTTGGGAGTGGCGTAAGGGAAGGGAACTGCGGAGCTAGCCATGCTAGCCCCGCTCAATCGGCGTCAGTGATTTTCTTCCAGGGGCCGTGTTGGTCCGGAGTAGCTTGAGTGGCCAGATTGATCTTGGTGCGCGGCATGACCACCAGATCGACCCGTCGATTGTTGGCTCGCCCCTCAGTAGTGCTGTTCACGTCCACAGGATGATATTCGGCGTATCCCGCTGCAGAGATCCGATCCGGCGATACGGAGTGCAAATCGAGAAACATGCGGGCGATCCTGGTCGCGCGAGCGGAAGACAACTCCCAGTTCGAATCGAAGTTCGCGGTGTGGATCGGGACATTGTCCGTGTGTCCCTCGATCCGCATGTCGTAGGGCGATTGTCCCAGGGTTGCCGCTACCTGCCGCAAGGTGTTTATAGCTTCTGGATGCGGCGTGGCGGAGCCGGAATCGAAGAATCCAGCTTCGCGCAAGCTGATCACCAGGCCATCGCGGCCCATCCGCAGAGCTACTGTGTGGTTCGCCACCTGATTGGAGAGCCGTTGCGTCAGATCCCGGCGCATGCGCTCCAGATCATCTTTCACCTGTGCAGGAGACAAGACGTCCTCGCCCATCACGATGTTGATGGGCATAGGTGCGTTTTCACTGGCTGCGCTTCCACTGGCATCCCGGTCAGCATGATGAGCGTTGTATTGAAAGAGAGCCAGGGACTTGAAGGCGGAGTCAATGGCCTCCGCCACCTGAGACTGCTTCTTTTGGTCAGCGCGCGCCGAGGCAAACAGGACCACAAACAAGGCAAACAGCAGAGTGATAAAGTCGGCGTACGACACCAGCCAGCGCTCATGCGATACGCGTGCTCGATGTACCCGTTTCCTCATGCGGCACGCTCTTTCTTGTCGGTCTTCATGTGCTCTACGAAGCCGGTCAGCTTGACCTCCAGCATGCGCGGATTGATACCTTCCAGAATGGAGATCACTCCCTCCAGCATCATCTCCCGCTGCAGATAGCCCTCACGAATGCGCAGCCGCATCTTGCCGGCCATGGGCAACAAGAAGAGATTGGCAACACCTACTCCGTAGATGGTCGCCACAAAGGCCACGGCAATGCCTCGCCCGACCTCGGCAAGGTTGTCGAGGTGTTGCATCACCTGAATCAATCCCAGAACCGCGCCCAAAATTCCAATCGTCGGGGAGAAGCCTCCAGCCGACTCAAATACCGCGGGCAAGCGCTCTTCGTTCTCCGTGCTCGAGTCCAGGCTGACCTGCATGATCCTGCGCAGCTCCGTCGGCTCAGTGCCATCTACGGCGAGCATAATGGTTTGCTTCAAAAACGGATCCTGGATGGATTCGAGATCGGCATCCAGAGAGACTACTCCGCTGCGCCGCGCCTTGTTGGCGAAGTTGAGCAGCATACGGATGAGCTGATCGTGCTGTTTGTCGGGGTCGACAAACACGTGTAGCATTCCGCGGAAGGCTCCCGCGACCGTGGAGAGGGGGAACTGCAACATAATTGCGCCCAGCGTCCCACCAAAGACGATCAGGGCGGCGGTGGGTTGCAGTACCTGGCCGAGATTACCGCCCTCGATCAGAAGTCCCGCAATAATCCCCGCGATCGCTACAATGACACCACCGATACTGGCCTTATCCATACGTTGCGCTCCTCAGAAGACCCCTGGTGGCATCTCCCTGCCTCTCTCTACTGTTGAGGATGTTTTTCTCCCCGCGAGGGGGAAGGTTCGGGAAATTGAGCAAGATCGAGACTTGACAGAGAAGCCGCCCGGTTTAGATTCGCCTCGGCCGGAAGCTTCCGTGCAACCGCTGCCAGCAGATTGGCCCGGTAGGCGAGAATGCGTTCCGTTACGGTCTGACAGTCTTCCCGAACGATCAGCTTTTCTCCGTTGATCAGAGTCAGCATCGTGTCCGGCGATGACTCCGCCGTTTTGATCAGATCGCTATTCACCAGGATGGGACTGCCGTTCAGGCGCGTGAGCTCAATCATGCCCTTACTCCTTCCCGAGTGTTATCGGCTTCTATGAGAGAAACATAAGAAATTAAGAAGGGCCCGAGAGAGTGTCCGCACTCGCTACATCGCGAGGGGCCGAAAGTAAAGTTCGCTGCCCTCCTGGCCGATGAGCGAGGCAGACGCAGGCGGCACCATCCGAACAGGTTGGGCTCCGGGCCGAAGGGCCACGCGTAAATTCAGGGTCGAATCAAGGGGATCTTAGGGTCGAACATCGGGAACGATTCACGGATGGGGCAGCAAATTACCGCGTCCGATAAGGAGAATCCCAATGTCCCTTGGCGTCTTGAACAATCTCTCCGCGATGTACGCGGAAAATAACCTCACCCACACGCAGAACTCACTATCGAAGACGCTGCAGCAGCTGTCTTCCGGATCCCGTATCAATTCGGGCTCGGATGATGCTGCCGGCTTGGCTCTGGTCAATGGCCTTCAGGCCAATGCCACCGCTCTCGCTCAGTCCCAGACAAACGCCACCGAGGGCATTGGCCTCTTACAGGTCGCCGACGGTGCACTCTCGCAAGTCACGAGCCTGCTCAACCGTGCCGTAACGCTGGCCACTGAGGTCTCGAACGGCACCCTCAACAGCTCCCAGGCGGCGGCCGCCAACCAGGAGTATCAGTCCATCCTGTCCGAGATTAACAACATCGGCAGCACCACCACCTACAACCAGAACCAGGTGTTCACGGGAAGTACGGCAGGCGTGTCCATCTACATTGGCGATTCGTCCTCGGGCGGCGCTTCGATCGACAGCCTCTACTTCGCGCCCCTGTCGTCTGCCACTGTGGGTGATGCTGGCGGTTCGGTAGTGCAGAGCAGCGCCGGTCAGTTCTTCGATCTGGCTAAAGCGGCCAGTTCAGTTGTGACTACGCAAGCTGCTTCAGCAGATGCCATCAGCGGCGGACTGAAGTTCACCATCAGCAACCCCGACGGTACGAACACCAGCTTCACTACCACGGCGACTACGGTCGGAGCGTTGGTAGCCGAGATCAACAAGGACGGCATTCCCGGCGTCACGGCCAGTCTGACCACACTCGGTGCGGTGGGCGGGGTGGCCGGTGCAAGTGCCGCCACGGCGGACATCGGCATTCTGCTGAGCAATACCAATTCCAGCGTGGCATCGCGGAAGCGGCAACGGCGCTGAAGGATAACACCACAGGCACCTCGACCAGTGCGTTCGCATCCACCAAGTCGGTTTCCACCATCAGCTACCAGGCGGGTTCCAATGAGCAGACCACAAACCTCGCTGCCACCGATCTCACCACCGCGGGCAATGCGCAGGCGGCTCTGACTGCTCTGAATGCGGCGATCTCGAATGTGGCGGCGCAAGACGGCTACATCGGCGCGCAGATTAACACCCTCACCGCGATCAGCTCGGTGATGAGCACGCAGCAGCAGAACATCATCGCCGCGCAGAATGCGGTGCAGGCCACCAACTACTCTGAGGCCTCGTCCAACCTGGCCAAATACGAGGTGCTGAGCCAGACCGGCATCTCCGCGCTGGCCCAGGCGAACTCCCAGATGCAGCTCGTCACCAAGCTGCTCCAGTAAATCTCCGATCTCCGCAAAGGACGCGGCAACGGTCCGTCCTTTGCGGAATTTCCTCTGCGCAGGCCAGCAAGCGTTTCGATTGACAACCGAAAAAGGGCCTTCTCCCTTACCGTAGTTTCTGCAGAGCCGGCCCTAAGGCCCTATGGTTCAGCACTTTCGCTCTCGAGGCGAGAAGAGAAGTGGAGGACGATGCGTAGAATGTGGGCCCGAATGCAGTTGCAGCCCGAGACAGTTGGACTCCGGTGAAAATGAGAGCTCCTTTCCGTGAGTGTCCGTCAACGAGACAGAACGGAGCGGTGTGTAAAGTCCCCCCCATGTAGGCCGAAAAAGGAGCCAGACGCAAGCAGCACTACCCGAGAGCAGCACCCCAGGGCCACTAAAGGATGGGAGCACGCCACCGGGTGAGGTCGCAAATAAATGCGTCGATTACAAGGAGAACCCCATGTCCCTGGGTGTATTGAATAACCTCAACGCGATGTACGCGTCGAGCAACCTGAACAACACGCAGAATTCACTGTCCAAGACCCTGCAGGAACTGTCCTCCGGTTCGCGCATCAACTCCGGTGCCGATGACGCCGCTGGCCTCTCGCTGGTCAATGGTCTCCAGGCCAATGCAACCGCTCTGACTCAGTCCTCCACCAATGCCAAGGAAGGCGTGGGCCTTCTGCAAGTCGCCGATGGCGCTCTCTCGCAAGTCTCGAACCTGCTCAACCGTGCCGTAACGCTGGCCACCGAAGTCTCGAACGGCACCCTCAACACCTCCCAGTCGGCTGCGGCCAACCAGGAGTATCAGTCGATCCTCTCCGAAATCAACAACATCGGCAGCACCACCACCTATAACCAGAACCAGGTCTTCTCCGGCTCCGCCGCGGGTACCTCGATCTACACGGGCGACTCCTCCTCGGGCGGCGCTTCGATCGACAGCCTGTACCTGGCTTCTCTGTCCTCCGCCACCGTGGGTGACTCGGGCGGTTCGGTTGTGCAGAGCAGCGCTGGTCAGTTCATCGATCTGGCAAAGGCGGCCAGTTCAGTCGTGACGACCCAGGCGCAGTCCAGTGACACTGTCACCGGCGGCCTGAAGTTCACGGTTACCAACGCGGACGGCACCAGCACCAGCTTCACCACGACGGCCACCACGGTCGGCGCCCTGGTCTCCGAGATCAACAAGGACGGTATCCCCGGTGTCACTGCCAGCCTCACCACGCTCGGCGCGGTGGGCGGCTCGGCCGGCGCCACTGCCGCCA
>CBJOJD010000142.1:0-12665 GCA_966443485.1 uncultured bacterium
GCTCGACGCGAAATCCATGTTGCTCGAGCCGGCGGCGGTAGGCGTCGGGCGTGGGATAGTAATGCACACCATCTTCTCGTTCGCCGTATCCGTGTTGCGCCAGGACGGCCAGCAGGGCGACGCGGATGGCCGCGATGTTTCCATGCCCGCCCATCTCCGCCACGAAGCGCCCGCGTGGCCTCAGCACGCGAGAGACCTGTCCCAGCATGGCGTCATGGTCTCGCACCCAGTGCAGTGCGGCATTCGAGAACACTGCATCGAAGCGGCCGTATTCGTAGGGAAGGTTTTCCGCCGAGGTGTGGTCGGCGCGAATGCCGCGTCCGCGCGCTGCCTCCACCATGTCCTGCGAGCTATCCACCCCGGTCACGACGGCTCCGGTTCCAGCTAATTGCGCCGAGAGCTGCCCGTCGCCGCATCCGAGATCGAGTATCTGCTCTGCGGGACGAGGCGCGAGCCACTCTACGACGCCGCCAGCCAGCTTATGAACAAAAGCGCCTTCCCGCCCGTAGGCCTGCGGATCCCAATTCTGCGTCATGAAGAAGACCTCCATGAGCAGTTTCGCCGCCACGGAGTCATTCATCAAACTTATTCTTGTTTGAAAGTTGATAAGTCCTGCTTATGCAGGCGCGGATTTCTCATCGTCCGGGACTCCAGGGGATCGGCCGCGGGGTGGGCTGGAACCTGCCCAGGGAAGCAGCTCAGAGCACCTTGCCGCGTGCGGCCCCCATGCCGAACAGGGGACCTGCCAGGGGTGCGAGTATGCCGGCGATGATCATGGGTACTCCCAGGAATGCTCCCAGGCCGGTGCAACAGAGCATGCCGCCGACAATCACCATGATGGGTGCCGCCACCAGGCCCAGCGCCAGTCCGCTGAAGGCACCGGTCACCGGAGCTGGTTCGGGCGGGGGCTCTTCGGCGTGGATCGCGACTGGTTGGGGAATCTGCGCTCCACAGCGCGCGCAAAACTGCCAGGACTGGTCCAGGCTTTCTCCGCATTGCAAGCAGTGTGTATTCACGGGTCCACCCCTTTCGGGAGCAGGCGCCCAGCGCGCCAAAACTCCCCGAGGGTGAACCATGCTACGCCCGGACGGTGCCGCGGGATGTGAGCCGGAGCACAGTCCAGCTCACACGACTTCCTGGTTGGGTGGAACGTGCAGGTAAGCCTCCTTGACGAGTGCAATGCCTGCCGTGGTGAGGGGCGCGGCTAGCGCTACTCCCAGGACTCCCGCCACATTCCACATGAGGAACTGGGACAGGATCATGAGCACGGGGGGCAGGCGCACCGTGCGGCGCTGCACGTACGGGGTCAGGGCATACCCCTCCAGCAGATGCAGGGCCGTATAGAAGATCAGGACATACAGTGCGGTTTGCGGACTGCGCTGCAGGCCCATCAGCACCGAAGGGATGCCCGCCGTGATGGTGCCGGCGTAGGGGATGAATACGGCCACGCCAGTCATCAATCCCAGGGTCCAGGGAAGGCGCACGCCCAGGAGCCAGAGACCGATGCCGCAAGCCACGCCCATCAGGCTCATGGAGAGCGCCTGGCCCAGCAACCACCACATCAGCTGCTCGTGGAGGGCGCGCGCGGTGCGCCGAATGCGAGCCCGCGTGGGTTCGGGGATGAGGATGAGCGTTCCTTCGCGGTAACCGCGTGGATTGAGAGCAGCAAAGAAGCCGATGGCAGCGATCAGCACCAGATCGATAGCGCCATTTGAAACCGCACCGGCGATCTGGGGAATGCGCGCCCGCACAGCTTCGCCCTGAAGCAGGCGGTGCATTTCGTCCAGCAGCTCCCGTCCCCAGGCCCTCTCCAGCAGCGGCTTTTCGATCTGTTGGAGCGATTGCGGCAAGAGGGAGACGATCTCAGAGAGCTGGGTTGTGAGTCCGGGAACCAGCAAAAGGACGATCCCCACAATCATGCCGCAGAGAAGGAGCAAGGTGGCCAGATAGGACACGGATGAGGTGAGATGGGTCAGCCGCTCCAGCAGCTTGGTCACGGCCCGCAGAAAGAGGGCCACCAGAATTCCAGCGAAGGCCAGGAGCAGCAGGTCGCGCTGGAACCAGACAAACAGGACGGCGATGACGAGAGACAAATATACGCACGCAATTTGCGCGTGGATGACAATCCTGGAGTTGCGCCACCCTCCCGGCGATTCGTCGGGCATCAAATTCTTCCTCCCTGGCGGGGTTTCGGCAGCTCTCCCCTGATAAGTAGGGATGCAGACCAGGTTGCTGGCGTTCAGTCCTTGGGGCCGATTTCCTTCATCTGAACCGGACCGCTACAATTGGGAGGAGATTTTTAGGAGAGGTTGACCCGCCATGCCACTGTCCGGAGAAGCAATTCGCCTGATGAACTACATCGATGACGTTGCCGTTACCCTGCGCCGGATGCTGGCGTTTATCCCGACCCTCTCGGCTGAAGAGCGGACGCGGGTAAACGAGCATCTTCAAAACTCCAAGCCCAGCGTGGAAGATGTTGCCAAAGCCCTCAACGCGGAGTAGGTCGAAAGAGCGTTCGTTGACTACTACTGTCGCCATCTTAGGAGCCGGGCCGCTGGGACGCTGGCTGGCCTTCGCGGCATCTCGCGCAGGCTATCGCGTCTTGCTGGAAGATGTGATGCCGTCGAATCTGCATCGCGCCCAGGAATCTTTCGCTTTGCAGCTCGGCTCGGCTCCTTCCGATCATGCGGTGGAATTCGTTTCCAGCATTGAAGACGCGGTGCGCGACGCCGATTTGGCCATTGATTGCGTACCGGACGAGCTGGAATCGAAGCTCGAGATTCTATGGCTGCTCGACCGCATGGCTCCGCCCAAAACGGTGATTGCCACGCCCACAACTCGCCTGGACATTGCAGACCTGGCCTCCTGCACCTATCGCGATGACAGGTGCGTTGCCTTGGGCTTGGATCCCCGCGATTTTTCATCGCCCAGTGAGGGCAGCACGATGCGCGTGCAGACGGTGGACCGCACCGCGCCCGCGACCAAGGAACTCATCTCTGCATTCTGGCGCCGGTTAGGCTTTGCGGTGGAAGTCAGCCAATCCTGATCGTCAGCTTTTCTGGTTCAGCAGCGATTCGTAGAACTTCACATACTGCGGCAGCACCAGCGTGGAGCAGAACCGCTTTTGGGCGGTGCGGCGGGCTGCTTCGCGCATCTGCTGAAGCTGATCGCGATCGCGAAGAAGGCCGACGGCTCCTTGGGCCATGCCGTCCACATCGCCGACATCGAATAGCAATCCGGAGACGCCGTGATCGATGAGCTCCGGAACGCCGCCCACACGGGTGGCGATGGCCGGAACCTTGCAGGCCATGGCTTCCAGAGCGGCCAGCCCGAATGACTCCAATTCACTCGGCATCAGCATCAGGTCCGCGAGCGGCAGCAACTCGTTGATGCGGTCCTGCTTGCCCAGGAAGTGAATGCGGTGCTGAATACCCAGATCGTGCGCCAGCCACTCCGCGGCGGAGCGGTCCGGGCCGTCCCCGACCAGCACCAATTGAGCCGGCACCTCGCGTGCAACCTTGGCAAAGACATTGACCACATCCAGCACTCGCTTGACCGGTCTGAAGTTCGAGAGGTGCATCAGGATGGCTTCGTCGTCCGCGGCAAATCGACGGCGTCCTTCCGTGCGGTGATGTTCGTCTTTGACCGGCTGATAGTGATTGCAGTTGACGAAGTTTGGCACCACGGCGATGTCGCGAGTGACTTCGAAGTCCGCGAGCGTCTTGTCTTTCAGGTACTGCGAGATGCTGGTGACGCCATCGCTCTCCTGAATGGAGTAGCGGGTAATGGGCAGATAGCTGCGGTCGAGTCCGACGAGGGTAATATCGGTTCCGTGCAAGGTGGTGACGAAGGGCAAGCGGCGCCCCTGGCTGGCCAGCATCTGACGGGCCAGCAATGCGCTTACAGAATGGGGGATGGCATAGTGCACGTGCAGCAGATCGAGATCGTAAAACTCCGCAACCTCGGCCATCCGCGAAGCCAGCGCCAAGTCGTAAGGAGGGAACTCAAACAATGGATAGTTTGAGACTGGCACCTCGTGGTAGAAGATTCCCCGATTGCGCCCGTTCAAGCGAAACGGCTGCGAGTACGAGATGAAGTGCACCTCGTGTCCCAGGGCAGCCAGTTCAATGCCCAGTTCCGTGGCCACCACTCCGGAGCCGCCGTAGGTGGGGTAGCAGGTGATGCCAATACGCATGAGTCGTTCTCGCTTCTTTTGCTGCAGTTGGCTGGAGCAGTGCCTTCCGGTTGGACGTGGGCGCCGACATTGAAGATGCAGAACTTCGGTTACAGCGACCCCGCTGGGTGCCTTAGGTCATTGCGGGCTGAGGCAAAGGTGATGCCCCAGGGCGCTCTCGGCCCTCCTTCCGGGGCGATTTCAGGCCGTAACCGGCCTGAGATCATCTACATCGCGCCAAAGGTAATCAATTCAAGGTGGGGTGCGTTTTGGATTGCGCTGAGGGCCACTCGTTCGGTTTCTCGCGAATCGAGCAGCCGGGTGTGGGCACGGGCCAGGTCAGGATCGTTGTAGCCGGGATGGGTCACCAGCTCGAAGGTGCCGTTCGCCGGGAGGGCGCGCAGCAGGGAAGTCACGGTTGGCCCGTCCAGGGTCCCCGTAGCCAGCACGCCAACTGCTCCCTGGGTGGTTGCAAAGCCTGCCTGGCGGGAGTGGCGCAAAAAGCCTGCCTCAAGTAGCCGCAGCAGGCGCACCTGCAGTCTGCGGGGCAGAGGGGCGTTGGCCGTGGCGTTTACGCTCCAGGCCGGCTCGAAGGGGTTTCGCACTCTGGTCACGCCCAAGGACGCCGCGGCGCGCAACACCGGATGAAGCACGCGGGGAAACATGTGGGTGTGCTTGTGGGTGTCGATGTGGGTCAGTTGCACTCCGCGCTGTTGCAGATGCCGCATCTGGGCGGCAGCCTCGGCTTCGATCTCACTTGCCCGTATTTTGCCGCGCAACAGGAGCTTGAGGAACGATCCCAGTGTGGCGTGAAAACGGCCGGTGCGCGGATCGGTGAGGGTGGGCAAGTCCGCGGAGGGGAGGATGGGATCGCCGTCGACGAGGACCACGTGGCAACCCACGCCCAGCGACGGAGTGGCCTGCGCCATGGCGATCGCCTCCTGGGAGGCGGCGGCGCGGGCCATCAGGGTGGCGCTGGTCAGCAGCCCCTGCTGGTGCAACTCCAAGATGGCGCGATTGACTCCGGAGGTCAGGCCGAAGTCGTCGGCGTTTACGATGAGGCGGATCACCCGCCAGTTTATCAAGGGGTGCGTTGCAGGCCGTGGCGCGCTGGTATGATGAATGGAGGCCTCTTGAGGTCTCCCTGCCACAGGGGCGATTAGCTCAGTTGGTTAGAGCACTTCCCTTACAAGGAAGGGGTCCGGGGTTCGAGTCCCTGATCGCCCACCATGACCGCAAGACCGATTCCGCCCTTCATGACGATTTGGCGGCGTACCCTCATTCTTAATCGCATCTATTCACTTATGGCAATCCGGCTGAGCGTGCTCAGGTACGTCACGCTCCTCTTCATTCTTGGTGTAGCGATCCCGGTGTTCGGATATTCGCTGCTGACCCATGAACAGATCATTGATCTCACGTGGGATGACTCCATCGTTCCCTTGCTGCTGAGTCATTATCCGAACCTCACTCCGGAGCAGTTGGAGGAGGCCCGGGCCTATGCTTACGGTGGCTGCGTCATCCAGGACATCGGCTACTATCCCTTCGGCCAGTCCTCCTTTTCCAACCTGACCCACTACGTGCGCACCGGGGACTTCATCGTAAACCTGTTGCGCAACGCCCAGAACGCCGATGAATTGGCGTTTGCCGTGGGCGCTCTCTCGCATTACATCGGCGACTCGATCGGCCATCCCTTGGCCACCAACCGCGGAGTGAGCGCGGAGTTTCCTGATCTCCGCGCCCGGTATGGATCGTCGGTCAATTACGCGGAGGGCAGGCATCAGCACGTGCAGGTGGAGTTTGGCTACGACATCGACGAGATGGCGCATGACCGTGTAGCGCCCTTGCAGTATCTGCGGCACATCGGGATGCAGGTATCAATTCGTCAGCTTTCGCAGGCCTACTACCAGACCTACGGCATCTCCGCTCGATTCACCGGGAGGCGCGGTCACCGCATCAACCAAGGCGCCTATCGGTTCGCAGTCCGCTCCTTCATTCCGCGGATTGCTTATGCCATTACGCTGTTGCACCGGCGTCGTGAGCCTGTCGATCCGAATACGCCGGAGGCCATTGCGCTGCGCAAGGAAGTGACGGAGATGGAGGCGGCAAATCACTGGGAGAAGTATCGCCATCGGCCCGGCATCGGCACGCACATGCTGGCCGGCCTGATCTGGATTCTGCCCAAGGTGGGTCCGCTGCAACTTGCCGCCGTGAAGGGACCGACGGAGCAGACGGAGGCGGAGTATCAGCACAGTCTGGCCCTGGCCACGGCCGGCATGCGCAGGATGCTGTGGCGGTTCACCCCTCCAGATCAGCGGCGCCATCCGACGGTCAGCGATTTAGTAGTGGAGCACCCGACGTTCGAGCTGGCGTCCAGTCACCAGGCGCTGTCTGTGAGTGAGCTGCACATGGATCCCAAGCATCCGCTGCCGAATCGCGATCTGGATACGGGCGCGGTGGTGAAGCCGGGAGGTTATCCGCTCACTGACCGGACCTACGCGGAGTTGCTGCACACGCTCACCCGGCAACCGAACCTGCCCATTCCACCGGGGATCAAGGAGGACATCGAGGCGTATTATGCCAACCTCGGTGTGCCGTTCTACACCAAGAAGGATCCGCGGCAGTGGGAGCAGGTCGAGAAGGATCTGGCTGTTCTCAAAAACATGCCGACCAGCGCTGCTCCCGAGCTTTATCCCACCTACGAACAGGGAACCGACGCATCCGAGTAGGCTGTGCGTCGGTTCTCTAGGTCAGCGTGTTTCGCGAGGGGTCTAGACCACCGGCTCCGGGGTGTGGTTTTCCTGCTCAAGGCGAGGGGTATTTTCACCGGGCGCATTGCTCGACGGGAAGCCGGTGGCAGGTAGGAAGACGCGGAAGCAGGTTACGCAGCCGTTCTGTGTTCTGATGCTGCGGCAGGTGAGCTTGCCATCGTACTTCTGCACGATGCCTTTGCTGATCCACAGTCCCAGGCCCGTGCCCTTGGTGGACTTGGTGCTGAAGAAGGGTTGGAAGAGACGCTTGGCATCTTCAGGCTTGATGCCCACTCCAGTGTCGAGAATGGAGATGGTGGCGCCGCGGCGTTGTCCCGCCCAGTCGGTTGCTTCGCGAATGGTTACGCCCAGGGTGCCGCCGGTGGGCATGGCCTGCACAGCGTTGCCAATCAGGTTGAGAAACACCTGACGCAACTCTACGGGGAAGCCTTGCACGATGGGGCTGAAGGCGTACTTCCTGTTGAGCTGAATGCGACTGGAATTGAGCGGCCGGTCCTGCAGCTCCAAAACATCGTCCAGCAATTCAGCCAGATTTACGGGGATGGGCTGCTTCGACTCACGGTAGAAGCTGAGGGTCTGGCGGGTGATGTGCGATACCCGCTGCAGCTCTTGCTCCGCCACGTCAGCAAAATGACGCGCCGTGTCGTCGAGCGAAGGGTGGTTGCGAACCAGATACAGCGTGTTGGTGATGGCAGCCAACGGATTGTTGATCTCGTGGGCGATGATGCCCGCAACGCGGCCCATGGCGGCAAGCTTTTCCGTCTCGCGCAGAGCCTCTTCGGCCTGGAGCTGCGCGGTGATGTCACGGCTGACTTCGAGAATGGCGTTGCCTTCGTGATTCATGGTCTTGCGGCAAGCCACAACGATCTCCGCGCCCTCGCGATTGCGCTGCACCAGGTTGCCCTGCCAGCACTTCTTCTCGCTGAGCATGTCGGCGATCTCTTCGCGCGGGATCGGGAAGGTGGTCCGCAGCAGGGCGTGCATGTCCTTGCCGATCACGTCTTCGCGGTTCCAGCCGTAGAGGGTTTCCGCACCCGTGTTCCAGAACTGGATGTTTCCCTCCAGGTCGCGCACCATGATGGCTTCAGTGGCCAGGTCGAGCAGTTCAGCGCGCATGCGATACTGCTCTTCACGCTGGCGCAGTTCCTCGGTGCGTTCCGCCACGAGGCGTTCCAGATCGTTGTTGAGGGCCTCGAGCTGGCGGGTCTTGCGATGGAGATCGACGAAGATGCTGATCTTGGCGCGCAGGACATCGGGGACCACCGGGACCGAGATATAGTCCACCGCGCCGCTGCGGTAGCCCTGAATCTTGTCGGAGTCCGTGAGGTGCACGCCGGAGATGAAGATGATGGCGGTCTTTTGGAAGCGCGGGTGTTGACGAATCACGTCCGCCAGCTCGAAGCCGTCCAGCTCCGGCATGCTCACGTCCATCAATACCACTGCTACGTCCGTTTTGAGCAGAACGTTCAGGGCTTCGCTTGCGGATGTAGCTTTAATAAGGTTTTCGCCAAGGTCAGCCAAGATGACTTCATAGCTCAATAGCTTGGCCGGCTGATCGTCCACCATTAGAATGTTGACTTTATCTTCAGGCCTCATTGGTTACCCCTGAACGATCGACTGCAATTCATAGTGTTTGCCCGAAGGCATCCCCGTTCTGTCAGGCTCCGTTGCCTTGTTCTTATCTACAGCTTTTTAACCCCGGATCGCAAGGGAGACGGCCTGAGTTCTTTGGCCCGCTCCCTTGGATGCGATCTTTGTTTCTCAGCGATGTAGCCACATGCGCAGAGCCGAAAGCAGTTGCTCGGTGTTGACCGGCTTGGCCAGGTACTCCGAAGCGCCGGCTTCCAGGCACTTTTCGCGGTCGCCCTTCATCGCCTTGGCGGTCAGAGCGATGATAGGCAGGCGGCGAAGGGCCGGGTTCTGGCGAATGACCTGCATGGTTTCATAGCCGTCCATCTCCGGCATCATGATGTCCATCAGAACGATGGCCAGATCGGGGGTGGATTCGATGATCTGAATCGCTTCCCGGCCGGTTCCGGCGGAGAGCACCATCATGCCGCGCCGCTCCAGCACGCTGGAGAGGGCAAAGATGTTGCGCACGTCGTCGTCGACCACCAGGACCTTACGACCGATCAGGGCATCGTCGGACTTGTGCAGGCGATCGAGCATGTCTTGCTTGGGCTGCGGCAGGTTCGCCACCACCCGGTGCAGGAACAGTGCGGTCTCATCCAGTAGCCGCTCCGGCGATTCGACGTCCTTCACCACCACGCTGCGTGCCAGGGTGTGCAGTTGGGAGTCTTCTTCGGCGGAGAGGTCGCGGCCGGTGAAGACCACCACCGGCAGATCCTGCAGGTTGGGGGTGTCGCGCAGCTTCTCGAGTACTTCGAAGCCGCTCATATCGGGCAGGCGAAGATCGAGCACTGCGCAGTCGTACTTGCCGGAGTCGAGCGCCTCGAGTGCCGCCTTGCCGGAGTCCACCGCATCGATGTCGATGTCGCTGTGGCCCAACAGGGCCTGGATGCTCAGCTGCTCGGCCGGATTGTCTTCCACAACCAGGAGCCGCTTGCGCCGCGGTTGGGCGTAATCCCAAATGCGCTTCAGCGCCGCATTTAGATCCTCGGTCGTCGTCGGCTTGGTGACGAAGGAGAAGGCTCCGCGTGAAAGTCCATGGTGCCGGTCCTCATCGAGGGTGAGCATCTGCACGGGGATATGCCGCGTGCGCGGATCCTGCTTGAGGTGGTTCAGAATCGTCCAGCCCAGCATGTCGGGTAAGAAGACGTCGAGCGAGATCGCGGTCGGATTGTATTCCTTGGCCAAGGCCAGCGCCTCAGCACCGGACATCGCGCAAAGGACCTTGAAGCCCTTGTCGCGAGACAGGTCGCAGAGGATGCGGGCGTAGTGCGGATCGTCTTCCACGATCAGCAGCACCGCATCACCTTGCACAATGTTGTTGCGGTCGTCCTCGATGCGCGACTCCTGTTCGGTGGCAGTCACGTTGGTGAGGAAGACCTGGGTCTGGGGCTGCTGGCCAGAGCGCTCTGTCTTGACAATGCTGGGTGCAGCCGCGCCCACGTAGGTCTGGGGCAGATACAGGATGAACGTGCTCCCTTGCCCGGGGATGGACCGCAGCTGGATCTCGCCGCCGAGCAGGCTGGCGAGTTCGCGGCTGATGGCCAGGCCCAGTCCGGTTCCGCCGTACTTACGGCTCGTTCCGGCATCTGCCTGTTGGAAGGCCTCGAAGATGATTCGTTGCTTCTCGGGCGGGATGCCGATACCGGTGTCCGATACCTCGAAGGCGATGACCGATCCGGCGCCGGAGAGGATGGGATGATCGGGGCTCCAACCACTCGTGACCGAGGAGATCTTCAACTTCACGCTGCCTTGCTCGGTGAACTTGAAGGCGTTGGAGAGCAGGTTCTTGAGCACCTGCTGTAGACGCTTGGAGTCCGTGACCAGCGAACGGCCGAGGCGCGCATCGCTGGATACTTCGAAGCCGAGCTTGCGGTTTTCCGCCTCGTGACGGAACGGCCGGGCCACGGTCTCCAGGAGTGCTCCGAAGAAGATCTCTTCCGCTTCAACCGACACCGTACCGGACTCGATCTTGGAGAGGTCGAGAATGTCGGAGATGAGGTTGAGCAAGTCAGTACCGGCGGCGTGAATGGTGCGGGCGAACTCGACCTGCTTGGGCGAGAGGCTGCCATCCGGGTTTTCGGCAAGCTGCTGACCAAGGACCAGAATCGAGTTGAGCGGCGTACGCAGCTCGTGGGACATGTTGGCCAGGAACTCCGACTTGTACTTCGAAGTGAGTGCCAGCTCGCGAGCCTTTTCTTCCAAGGCGCGGCGAGCTTGTTCGATCTCCTGGTTCTTGCGTTCCACTTCGTAGTTCTGTTCGGCCAGCTGCTGCGCCTTTTGTGCCAGCTGCTCGTTTGTCTGCTGCAGCTCCTTCTGCTGGGTCTGCAACTCGGTGGCCAGCTGCTGTGACTGCTTCAGCAGGCCTTCCGTCTGCATGGTCGCCTCGATCGAGTTGAGCACGATGCCGATCGATGAAGTGAGCTGCTCGAGGAAGGAGAGATGCGATGGCGTGAAGGCGCTCAAGCTGGCCAGCTCGATCACGGCCTTTACGCGGTCCTCGAAGAGCACCGGCAGCACGATCACATTCTTGGGCACCGCCTTGAACAGGCCGCTGCGGATGGGCGCTGCCTTCTTGGGAAGTTCAGTGATGAGCATGCGCCGCTTTTCCGCCGCGCACTGCCCCACCAAACCTTCGCCGATGCGAATCTCACGGAGATGCCCTTCCGGCGTGTCGGCGAATGTGGACAGCAGAACCAGCGTGCCTTCCGGCTGCGCCGAATCGCTCTCCATCTGATAGATGACGCCCTGCTGCGCGCTCACCAGCGGCGCGAGCTCCGAGAGCAACATGCGGCCCACCGTGCTCAGGTCGCGTTGGCCCTGCAACATGCTGGTGAAGCGAGCGAGGTTGGTCTTCAGCCAGTCCTGCTCGGTGTTGCGGTCCGTGGTGAGTCGAAGGTTGTCAATCATCGTATTGATGTTGTCCTTCAGCTCGGCCACTTCACCGCGGGCTTCCACTTGGATGGACCGGGTCAAGTCGCCCTTGGTCACGGCGGTTGCCACTTCTGCGATGGCGCGGACCTGGTTGGTGAGGTTGTCGGCCAGCAGGTTGACGTTACCAGTCAAGTCCTTCCACGTGCCGGCGGCGCCAGGCACGTTGGCCTGACCGCCCAGACGGCCTTCCACGCCGACCTCGCGGGCCACGGTGGTCACCTGATCGGCGAAGGTGGCCAGCGTGTCGGTCATGTTGTTGATGGTCTCGGCCAGGGCGGCGACTTCGCCCTTGGCGTTCACGGTCAGCTTTTGGGTGAGGACGCCGTTGGCCACGGCGGTCACCACCTTCACAATGCCGCGGACCTGTTCCGTGAGGTTGGCCGCCATGACGTTGACGTTGTCGGTGAGATCCTTCCACGTACCGGCCACACCGGGCACCTGCGCCTGGCCACCCAGCTTGCCTTCCGTACCGACTTCGCGGGCCACGCGGGTGACTTCGGCGGCGAATGCGTTGAGCTGGTCCACCATGGTGTTGATGGTGTCCTTCAGCTCCAGAATTTCGCCCTTCACGTCCACGGTGATCTTGCGGGACAAGTCGCCGCGGGCCACGGCGGTGGTCACCTCGGCGATGTTTCTGACCTGCGCGGTGAGGTTGCCGGCCATGGCGTTCACCGAGTCGGTAAGATCCTTCCACGTACCGGCCACGCCGGGCACGTTGGCCTGGCCGCCGAGACGTCCCTCCGAACCCACTTCGCGAGCTACGCGCGTCACTTCGGCGGCGAAGGAGCGCAGCTGCTCGACCATGGTGTTGAGGGTTTCTTTGAGCTGCAGGATCTCGCCGCGGACGTCCACGGTGATCTTGCGGGACAAGTCGCCGTTGGCGATAGCGGTGGCCACCTCGGCGATGTTTCTGACCTGGGCGGTGAGGTTGCCGGCCATGAAGTTCACCGAGTCGGTGAGATCCTTCCACGTACCGGCGACACCGGGCACCTGCGCCTGACCGCCGAGCTTGCCGTCGGTTCCGACCTCGCGGGCCACGCGGGTCACTTCGCCGGCGAATGCGTTGAGCTGGTCCACCATGGTGTTGATGGTGTTCTTGAGCTCGAGAATTTCGCCCTTCACGTCCACGGTGATCTTGCGGGACAAGTCGCCGCGGGCCA
>CBJOJD010000143.1:0-12658 GCA_966443485.1 uncultured bacterium
GGTGCAGGTATCGTTCCAGGGCGTCTCAGGGATGTAGCCCAGTGCATTGGATCCGTTGCTGGAGTTGTTGCTGCTGGCCCAGTACGTAGCCTGGGACGAGGTCCAGTTGAAGTCCGTGCCGCCGACCGCGGTGTCGTAGGGCGTGGAAGCCAGGCCGTTCACCTGAACTCCATACTGCGCCGCCCACGGTGTGCCCGCTTGCCCATCCAGGCCCTGATCGCAGGCCGGTGAGCCGGAGTCGCCCGTGGCTACAAAAACGGCAATACCGGCCGCCGCCGCCGTCTGCCACAGGTTGGCATACTGCTTGTTGCCCGAGGTCCCCATGCCCAGCTCGCACAGTCCATAGCTGACGTTCATGATCTTGGCCACGGAGTTATTGATGATGTAGCTCTCGGAGTCGTAGAGCGTGTCATCCGTGGCGGAAGTCGGGTAGGACGACACCATCACAATTTGGGCATTCTTTGCGACCGCGCCCGACCACTCCACGTCCAGCGCGTTCTCCTGCTGGTCACCCAGTTCGCAAGCGTTCGTGGAGAAGGGCACTTTGCCGGTCGTGTCGGTGCAGATCGTCACCGGGCTGCTATTACCGGAAACAAAAATTGGCGTGTTTACGGAGCTTGAGGTGGGAAGTCCGAAGTTGCTGCGGAAGCTGGCCACATCGGTGGCGCGAACGCTGCTGGTACCCGCGATGGCAATCACCTGGTCGGTGCCGTCGATGGGCGTGCTGGCATTCCACAGCGGCAGCACGTTGTAGATGGTGGCGAAATCGTAGGGCGTCACATCCTCAATCTGGTAGGCACTGCTGCCGCTTCCCACGGTGATGCCGAGGTCCGGCTGCACTTTGGTCGATACGCTCTCCGCGGCCGCGTTGAGGCTCGTCGCCCGCTTCCAGCTGCCCGTCTGCACGTCGCGCGTGGCCATGCCTCCCAGGCGATGGAGCGGCTTGGGGAAGAAGTTATGCAGCGACTTCACGCCCAGCACCACCGGCGCCAGGGCGGCAGGAATCTGCGGGTCGCTCATGTTGCCAATGTGCGACTCGCCCTTGACCAGCAGGTTGTGGATGTCGGTGTGGAAGGTCGACTCCACCTGCGCCGCGGTCCCGCTGAAGCGGATGGACATGCGGTCGTTGGCGACCTGGTCCACTGAGAACCCATGGCCGGCCAGCCAGTTCGAAACGGTCGCGATGTCGGTCAGCGAGGGCCCAAACTTTTCCCCGATCTGCGCGGGCGTGAGCCACTGATGGTAGTTCGGCGAGCTGGGTTCATACTGGCTCTCTACGAACTTGTCGAAGGCAGCCTGCTGATCGGCACTGCGGCTCAAGACCAGGATCAGATCGGACATCCGCAGCGTCCCCTCAACCGGCCCCTGATCGTAGCGCGCCTGGGCCGCGGGATGGGTGTTGCCCGTCAACGTGACCAGCTGGGTCTCATCGATCTTTGCGGTGATACGGGGTTTGCTGGCCGGACTCTGCGCCTGCAGAGCCATGCCACAAGATAGAGCCAGAACTGCCACTTGCCAGAGGGAGCGGAGATGACGCATGGACGCGACCTGTGCCTTTCCTTTCCTAAAGAAAGCCTTCCAAAATTCGACTGCAATCCTATTTTCGATAGCCGCGAACACGGCAGACTCGCGACAGCTTACCTGCTGATTTGAAGACGGTTCCACGTCCACCCTGGGGAAATGCGGGTTCCGTTCTGAAGTTTTCTTCGGTTGGACGCAGTCAAACGTACGAAATCGCCCGCCGTCGACACCTCTGCACAGCGAGACCCAACAATGGAATCTAAAAAGTCCCTAAGAATAATGGGTTGCATACACCCCGGAAACGCACCCTAGTATCGCACCGTCTGCTGGACCCCGTCACCTACCGGTTAGACGGACGAGCACTCTTTAGTGATGACACGGGAACCGACATTTTGTTGTCATCACAGCGCCTTCCAGGCTCCATCTGCGAAAATTGGGACACCATGCGGGCGTCCTTATTCATTACTTGTTACAACGACACCCTGTTTCCGGAGACCGGCCGGGCTGTGGTTCGCCTGCTGGAGCGCCTGGGCGTGGAGATCGAATTCCGCCGCGAACAGACCTGCTGCGGCCAGATGCACGCCAATACCGGCTTCCGCGGCGAGGCCTTTTCCCTGGCCAAGCGCTTCATCCGGCTGTATCAGGACGCTGAGCTAGTGGTGGTCCCCTCCTCCTCCTGCGTGGCCATGATGCGCGACCAGTATCCCGGGCTGGTTCAGGAGCTTGGCAACGAGGATCTGCGTAAGGACCTTTCCGCTCTGCTGCCCCGCATCTTCGAACTGAGCGAGTTCCTCATCGACAAATTGGCGGTGGAGGACGTGGGGGCCTACTTCCCCCACCGCGTGACCTACCACGCCAGTTGCCACGGATTGCGGGCTCTGGCCTTGGGGGATCGCCCGCTGCGCCTGCTGCGCAAGGTTCGCGGCCTGGATCTCGTCCCCCTGGAGAACCTTGACCGCTGCTGTGGCTTTGGCGGGACGTTCAGCATAAAGAACGCCGAGGTCTCTTCGGCCATGATGACCTCCAAGCTCCAGGATGTCTTGGCCACCCGCGCCGAGTTCTGCACCGCGCTGGACAACAGCTGCCTGATGCACCTGGGCGGCGCCATGCATCGCGAGTTTGCCCCCGTCCGCACCATCCATCTGGCGCAGATCCTGGCCAGTACGGAACAGCAGCCGGCGGAGGATCTGGCATGAACCATCCCGTGATGGATCCTAAACTCGCTCCGCCCTTTCCGCAGGCCGCGTTGCCCGTGCTGCGCAACACTCAGCTGCGCAAGAACGTGATGCACGCAACCGACGTGATCCAGGGCAAACGCAACCGGCTGGTGGCGGAAAAGGCCGACTGGGCACAACTGCGCGATGCGGCCTCCGGGATCCGCGCCCATGTGCTGGAGCACCTCGACAGCTACCTGCAGCAGTTTGAGGAGCGATGCACCGCTGCCGGCGGCATCGTGCATTGGGCCGCCGACGCGGAACAGGCGCGGGCCATCATCCTCAAAATTCTGCGCGAGGAGCGGGCCAGCGAAGTCATCAAGATCAAGACCATGACCTCGGCTGAGATCCAGCTCAATGCAGCCCTGAAGCGAGCTGGCATCGATCCGATCGAGACCGATCTTGCCGAGCTCATCTTGCAGCTAGGCGACGACGAGCCATCGCATATCGTCGTGCCTGCCCTGCACGTCAATCGCAGCCAGGTGCGCGAGATCTTTGCCCGGAAGATGGGGCTTCCGGAGTTGAAAGACGATCCGCATGCGCTCACGGCCGCGGCTCGCTCTTTTCTGCGCAAGAAGTTCCTGACTGTGCCCACCGCCATCAGTGGCGCGAACTTCCTGATCGCCGAAACGGGGGCGGTCGCAGTGGTCGAATCGGAAGGCAACGGCCGCATGTGCCTCACCCTGCCGCGCACCATGATCACCATCGCCGGCATTGAGAAGGTGCTTCCCTGCTTCCGCGATCTTGAGGTGGTCCTGCAGGTGCTGGCCCGCTCCGCCACGGGCGAACGCATGAACCCCTATAACTCCATCTGGACGGGCGTTACTCCGGGCGATGGGCCGCAGAGGTTTCACGTGGTCCTGCTCGACAATGGCCGCTCCAGCATGCTGCGCCGCGAGGTCGATCGGCAGACGCTCAAGTGCATTCGCTGTGGTGCCTGCATGAATACCTGCCCGGTGTACCGCCAGACCGGAGGCCATGCGTACGGCTCCGTCTACCCCGGACCGATCGGGGCCATTCTTACGCCGCAGCTCATGCAACTGGACCATGCGCAGTCGCTGCCCTACGCTTCTTCTCTTTGTGGCGCCTGTTACGACGTCTGCCCGGTCAAGATTAATATTCCCGAAGTGCTGATCGACCTGCGGGCACAGGTGGTGGACCGCGAGCGCAAGCAGGAACGCCGCTTCTTCGATCCCATCTATCCCGCCATGCGCATCGCGGCCTGGCTCTTCAAAAGCGCTCGCCGCTTTGAGATGGCGCAGATGCTGGGCCGTCTGGGTCTTTGGCCTCTCACCCATAGAGATGGCTGGATTCATAGCCTCCCCGCCCTCGGTACGCGCTGGACCATGACGCGTGACCTGCGCGGCATGCCGTCCCAGAGCTTCCGCGACTGGTGGAAAGACCACAAGGAGGGGCGATGAGCAAGCAAGTCATCCTAGACCGCATCCGCGCCGGTTTGGGGCCCAGCCTTGAAGATGCCGTCATCAGCTATCGGGAACAGCACCGCCACTACGTGCGGCAGGGCCGCCTCACCCCGCAGCAGCGCCTCGACCTGATGATCGAGCGCCTGCGAGAGTACGACGCTGAAGTCGCCGAAGCCACGCTGGGGACACTCACCACCACGCTAGCCTCCCAGCTCTCGGCCAGCGGCAGGCGCAAGCTGCTCGCACCCCCTGGACTGCCGGCCGAGTGGCTCGTACCCCGCGTCGATTGGATCGTCGACCGCAATCTCTCCCTTCAGGAGATGGAAGAGGCGGAAGGCGTAATGACCGCGGCTTTTTGCGGCGTGGCTGACTCAGGCACCATCATCCTGCACCACGGCCCAACGGAAGGACGCCGCGCTCTCAGTCTTCTACCCGACTGGCACCTGTGCATTCTGCGCACCAGCCAGATCGTCGAGACGCTGCCTGAGTACTTCGCGCGCTGCTCGGAGCCTCCTCGGCTGGTCACCACCATCTCCGGTCCCAGCGCCACCGCCGACATCGAGATGACCCGCATCAAGGGCGTGCACGGGCCCCGATATTTGCATGTTCTTATCGTGCATGACCGGGCTTCGGACACTCCAGCCTTCCACCGCTGATACGCCAGCCAGCCTCATCTCAAAGGCACACAAGTGGATCGCGCGCCGGCCGTGCTTCGGCCTGCATTTCTGCATAGAGGGATCGCGGGGCACGCCGATCACTAGGGCAGGATTGCTATGCAACGAACCGTACTGGTCAAGAGTGCACATCCCGCCGTGCCAATCAATATTGCGGGAAACACCACGCCGCAGCAGAAGCTGCTCCTGCGCGAGCTCTTCGATGAGTTGGCGCTGGACGCTGCTCGCGTTGCCGAGGAGCGCCTCGACGAACAGGCGGCCCAGCACATTCTGGAAGCACGTCCCAAGATCAAGAACGAACTGATTGAATCTCTCACCGGCATCTTCTCCCGTCACGCGTTCAGTGACCGCCATCGCGAAGAAGAGCTGAACTCCAACCGCGCCTATCCGCCCAATTATCACGTCCGCCCGGTGGAGGCACAGGTCACCGCATTGCGCAGCCATTTTCCCCAGCTGGGAGACTGCCTGGAGAAGCTGGCCCGCCGCCGCTTGCCGGATGATGCCGAAGCCTGGTTCGCCATCCCCCGCTGGCAATCGCTCGCCTCCAGCTATGGTGAAGCCACCCGCAAGGTGCTGGACGCGCTCGCGAAACAACGAAGGTTCTCCAACCGCCTGGCGGGAAAGCTCGATCAGGCCTATCTGCGGCAGACCACTCGCGCCGAACGGGCCTGGGACATCGCCGCCGAACAGCAGGCCGGCAACGACATCCTGGTTATCGCTGCCCAGGCCGGCTGCCTGCACCGCGGCCGATCCGCCCGCCGCACGCGTACTGTGCTTCGCGGCAACGAGTTCGGACTGGGCGCCTTCGCCATGGGCTGCATCCTGCTCACCCATCCCGAACGGCTCTGCAGCATGGATGCCCTCATGATCGACTGCTGCGGCGACGAATACTCGCTTTGCGCAGACGGTGTCTTCAATCGCGTTCCCCTGTTCGACTACGACCTTGGCGGCCTGCAATTCAGCGTGTTCTATGAAGATCGGGCGCGCGAACTGTGGGGTTCGCCGACCGGCTTTCTGATCCAGACCCTTTAGCCGTTCGCAGTCGAGCGGCTACTGCCAGACAGCAACCTCGCCGACCACCTCATCGATACGACGGATCACCTCAGGTGGCAAGATCACTCCCACTGCGCGAACGTTGTCGCTGATCTGCTCCGGCCGCGATGCTCCGATGATTGCCGAGGCCACCTCTGACCTCCGCAAGACCCAGGCCAGCGCCATCTGCGCCATGCTCAAGCCCGCCTCCGCCGCGATCGGCTTCAGACGATCTACCGCCTGCAGCAGGTAGTCCGACCGATAATGCCGGCCAGCGGTCTCCATGAAGGCGTTCATTTCGGCGTTGGCTGCACGCGTCCCCGGCGGAGGTGGCTGGCCCGGCGCATACTTACCGGTCAGCACACCGTGGGCAAGCGGGGAGAATGCCAGATTGCCAATCCCGTGCCTCGCGCAGGCGGCGAACACCGCAGCCTCCGACCGTCGCCACAAGATCGAATACTGCGGCTGGCTCGAACAGAAGGGTGTGAACCCGCCCGTCGAAGCGACTGCAGCGGCACGCTCGATGTGCTCCGCGCTCCACTCGCTGAAACCAATCGCCCGCACCTTCCCCGACTGCACACTGCGATGCAATGCTTCCATAGTCTCCTCAAGAGGAGTTTCAGGATCAAAACGATGACACTGATACAGGTCGATATAGTCCAGCTTCAGGCGCTGCAATGAGCGATCGAGCTGCCTCTCCACCTGTGCCGCGGAGAGTCCGCTGTCCGGCTCGTCTCCCACCGGGAAGTACAGCTTCGTCGCAACCAGATACTTGTCGCGAGCGTAGGTTTTCAAGGCCTCCCCCAACACCCGCTCGGCTTCCCCTGCTCCATACTGATTCGCGGTATCGAAGAGCGTGATCCCGTGGTCGAGAGCAGCGTGAATGCAGCGCATCGCCTGCTCGCGCGCAACGCCGCCCGCTACCGTCAACCAGGTTCCGAAGCTGAGCTCGCTTACCTCGAGCGAGCTATTCCCCAATTTCCGATACTTCAAGACCGACCTCCTGGTCCCGCAATGAACCGCGCGCCGCTGCGACTGGATAGACACCGCGGTTAAAGTGCTCTACAGCCAAGCCGATAAGCGAACAGACGACGCGCATTCCCCTGACGCTGTTCGTGCCACGGTTGCTCTCCCTAATTCTCTCCGAATGAGGGCCGTTCTCTCGAGCATAGATAGACGAGGAGAAGTGCACTGGAATGAAACCCGAGATCGTTGAACGTACCCTGCGCGAACACGGACAGCAAGCCGACAAGATCATGGCTACCGTGGCCAGCATTCTTTTCCCCATCAGCATTGGATTTGCCTTTCTCCACGATAGCTGGTTTGAAGCGGGCGTAATCGCTCCCCTGCTCAGCGGACTCGCGATCGCCGCATGGCGGCTTGGCAAGGGCGGGCTGGGCTCGCGGCTGGCGATGGCCTTCGTCTTCATGGCCTACTCCGCACTGCTGATCGATCAGGCGCATGGCGTGGTAGAAACACACTTCGGCATCTTCGCGCTGCTCGCTTTTCTGCTCTGCTACAAAGATTGGCGCCCCGTGATCTTCGGCGCGCTTCTCATCGCCGTACATCATTTCCTGTTCTGCCAATTGCAGATGGCCGGGTTCCCTGTTTGGGTGCTGCCCCACGCGCACTCCTTCGTGATCGTGTTGATTCACGCGGCCTACGTCATCTTCGAGACGGTGATTCTCGTCTACCTCTCGGTCGTACAGCAGAAACAAGAGATCGAAGCCGCCTATCTGGCCGGATTGGGCACACGCGCCGATGCCAACGGCAACATCAGCCTGGCTGTAAATGACCTGGTTCACGCGGGAAATGCAGGCGCCGGCGTAGCAGAACTACTCGGCAGCATCGCTGAAGCGGTAGCCCGCACCACCAGCTCCGCGGAATCGATTCATCTGCTCTCTAGCCGGATCGACGAAGCCTCTCATCAGCTCGGCACCGTCAGCGATGAGCAACGTTCCCACTCCAATACGGCCACCAGCCTGATTGAGCGCGTGCACGCAGTTGCGGAAGAGGTGACCCGCGACAGCCAGCGCATGGTCAATGGCGTAAATCAGACGGTAAGCCGTGCCTCCGCGGCCCTCAACACCATGAACGAGGGCAGCCAGGCGATGGAAGCCATGCAGCAGGCCATTCACGCCACTTCACTGCAAACCCAGCAGATGGCCAAGGTCGCCGACAGCATCGTCAACATCGTCAGCAGCATTGAAGATATCTCAGGACAGACGAATCTCCTTGCCCTGAACGCCAGCATCGAAGCCGCTCGCGCCGGCGATGCGGGTCGTGGCTTCGCGGTCGTGGCAAACGAAGTGCGCCGCCTTAGCGAGCGAACCTCGGAGTCCGTCGCTGAGGTGCAACAGTTCGTCTCGACGCTTCGCTCCGCCGTGGAGAACGCCACCTCCGCCGTGCATTCCACTGAAGAGAAGGTACTGGTCGGTCGCGAGAGCATTCAGCTGGCCAGCGAGCACTTCGAAGCCATCTGCACTGAGCTCCAGCAGATTGCGGGAGAGATGCACGCGCTGGAATCAAAGATTGACTCGCAAAACGAGCTCAGCACCGGGGCGACGGCCGCGGTCACCCGCACCGCGAACATGATCGCGCAGGGCACGCAGAGTATCGAAGCAGTGGCCGCCACCGCGGCGGACCTGCGCGCTACTGCCACCCAGCTCAGCGGTGCAGTACAACGATTCGAGACAGCGTAGCCCGGCAGCGGAGAACGCCGGGCTCACGACGCTGTGAGTCTAGCCGACCACCTGCACCGTTCCCTTGCCCAGCAGGTCTTCTACGCGTTCGATCCAACCCTTATCGGCGGCCACACTCATCTTGTCGGGTTCGAGAATCACCGCGTATTGCCCCTTCTTTTCGAGTTGCAGCATCACTTTGCCGGGACCGGGCGCGGCATCGGCGGCTCCGCGCAAGCCCACAAACATCTCTTCTGTCGCGCTCTCCAGATTGATGCGAATGCGGATTCCGCCCGGCAGCTTGACCTTCACATCATCCAGCGCCTGGATGGAGCTGATGGAGATCTTGGGCGCGGAATCCTCTTCTCCCATCAGCACACCACGCACTAACACCGGCGCCTGGATCTTCAGCTGCTCGCTCAGGCGCTCGTAGTCGCGCGCGAAGCAGATCACGTCGATCTTGCCGGTCGCGTCTTCGAGCTGACCCATGGCATACAGCTTGCCGTCGCGCTTGCTCTTCTTCACTGCCACGCCCAGCAGCATTCCCGCCACCAGCAACTCGTCCGCAGGATCCGTCTGCTTGCCCCAGGTGCGCTCCGGAGGCTTGCGTTCCAAGGCCTCGGCCACCGAGATTACGCCAGGCAGGTTCCGAATCTTCTCCGCGTATTTGTCGAGGGGATGACCGGAGACAAAGAAGCCAAGCACTTCCTTTTCGTTTGCGAGGCGCTCGCTTTCTTCCCAGTCGGGAACCTTGGGCAAATCGTCGTTGGCACTGCCGTGCGCTGGCGTCTCGTCGAACAGGCCAAAGAGTCCGTGCTGGCCTTGCGCAGCATCCTTCTGGGCCTTCTGCGCACGCTCCATCGCCTTGTCCGCGGCGGCCATCAGGGCGGCGCGCTTGCCGAGCGAATCCAGTGCTCCAGCCTTGATCAGCGACTCGATCACGCGCTTGTTCATCACGCGCAGATCGACCTTCTCGCAGAACTGCCAGATGCTGCTGAAGCGGCCTCCGACCTCTTCGCGAGCCTTGAGGATCGATTCAATCGCGTTCCCGCCCACATTCTTAATCGCGGACAATCCAAAGCGGATGGCATCGCCATGCGGGGTGAACTGGGAGCCGGAGACCTGCACATCGGGTGGATCCACAGCGATGCCCATCTCCTTGCACTCCGCGATGTACTTGACCACGTTCTCGGGCTTGGAAACTTCGGAGGTCAACAACCCGGCCATGAACTCGACGGGGTAGTGGGTCTTCAGATAGCCGGTCTGATAGGAGACCAGGCCATAGGCGGCGGAGTGCGACTTGTTGAAGCCGTAGCCGGCAAACTTCTCCATGGAGTCGAAGATCTCGCCGGCGACGTCTTTGGGATGGCCGAGCGCGACGGCGCCGCTCATGAAGCGATCGCGCTGCTTGGCCATCTCCTCCGGCTTCTTCTTGCCCATGGCGCGGCGCAGCAGATCGGCTTCGCCGAGGGAGTAGCTGGCGAGCACGTTGGCGATCTGCATCACCTGTTCCTGGTAGACGATGACGCCCAGCGTCTCCTTGAGCACGCTCTCCATCTCGGGCAGAGTGTACTCCACCTTGCGGCGTCCCCACTTGCGCTCGATGAAGTCATCGGTCATGCCGCCTTGAATCGGGCCGGGGCGAAAGAGCGCTGTGAGAGCGGTGAGTTCTTCTAGCCGCTCCGGCTTGTAACGGCGCAGCATGTCGCGCATGCCGTTGGATTCGAACTGGAATACGCCGGAGGTGAGCGCCGACTGGAAGACTCTCTTGAAGGTCTCTTCGTCATCCAGGGGAATCTTTTCGATGTCGACCTTGATGCCTCGATTCTGCTCGATCAGCTTGAGGCAGTCTTCGACCACGGTCAGGGTGGTAAGTCCGAGGAAGTCGAACTTGAGCAAGCCCATCTTCTCCACCGCCTTCATGTCGTAGGCGGTGACGATTTCGTCGTTCTTGGTCTTGGCGACTGGAACAAGCTCAGTAAGCGCGCGGGGGGCAATGACCACGGCCGAGGCGTGCACGCCGGAGCCGCGCACCAGGCCTTCGAGCTTTTTGGCGGTGTCGATGAGCTCGCGAATCTGGGCTTCGCTCTCGTAGAGCTTGGCCAGGTCGGGCACATCTTCCAGCGCCTTGTCGATGGTCATGCCCACGGTGGCAGGGATGAGCTTGGCGATACGGTCGACGTCGCCGTAGGGCATGTCGAGGGCGCGGCCGCAGTCCTTAATGGCGGCCTTCGCGGCCATGGTGTTAAAGGTGATGATCTGGCTGACCTGTTCGCGGCCATACTTGCGGACCACGTAGTCAATGACTTCGCCGCGTCGGTTCATACAGAAGTCGACGTCGATATCAGGCATGGACACGCGCTCAGGGTTGAGAAAGCGCTCGAAGAGGAGCACGTTCTGCAAGGGATCGATGTTGGTGATCTCCATGCAGTAGGCGACGAGCGAGCCTGCGCCGGAGCCACGGCCCGGGCCCACGGGGATGCCCTTATCGCGGGCATACTTGATGAAGTCCCACACGATGAGGAAGTAGCCGGAATACTTCATCTGGTGGATGATGCCGATCTCGTAGCTGAGACGCGCTTCGTACTCGGCAATGGACTTTTTGAGCTGGCCGCGGTCTTGCAGATGGCGGATGGCAGTGTCGAGGCGCTTTTTGAAGCCCTGGCGGCAGACTTCTTCGAAGTAGCTGTCGATGGTGTGGCCTTCCGGCACGTCGAATTGCGGCCAGGGATTGTCGACCGGGCTGAGCTTGAAGTTGCAGCGCTCAGCGATTTCCATGGTGCGCGAGAGCAGGCTGGGATTGTCAGGAAAGAGCCGGGCCATCTCATCGCCGCTCTTCACGAAGAACTGGTCGGAATCGAATTTGAAGCGATTGGTCTCGTGAATCTTGGCGCCGGTCTGCACGCAGAGCATGACGTCGTGAGCATGCGAGTCCTCGCCGCACAGGTAGTGCGAGTCGTTGGTGACCAGCATGGGGATGCCGAGTTCCTTCTCCAGCCGGAAGAGGTCGTTTTGAATCTTGCGTTCCGCCTCCAGGCCCTGATCCTGAATCTCGAGGTAGAAGTTGCCTTTGCCGAAGATGTCCTGATACTGCAGCGCGACGGACTTGGCCTTCTCGTAATTGCCTTCGGTGAGGACTTCGCAAAGCTCTCCGCTCAGACAGCCGGAGGTGCCGATCAGGCCTTTGGAGTGCGCGGCCAAATACTGCTTGCTGACGCGGGGCTTGCGATAGAAGCCGTGCAGCGAGGCCTCCGAGGTGATGCGGATCAGGTTGCGGTAGCCTTCCTCGTTTTCGGCCAGCACCAGCAGGTGGTTGTAGTCGTCACCCTGCGCGGGAGCGCGATGATCCTCGTTCTTGCACACGTAGAGCTCGCAGCCGAGGATGGGCTTGATTCCCTTCTCCTTGGCGGCGGTAAAGAAGTGCACCGCGCCGTAGATGTTTCCGTGGTCGGTCATCGCCACGGCCTTCTGGCCCAGCTTGGCCACGCGGTCGACCAGCTTTTTGACGTCGCAAGCGCCGTCGAGGAGAGAGTATTCCGTGTGCAGATGGAGATGGGTAAATTCAGGCATGGCTCACTTCAATTCTAGTCTTGATAAGGTTGGGAGATCGAACATCTGGAGTTGAGGAAAACCGGTTCAAAACTCTGCCGGCATCTTGACGCTCCGATCGACTGAATCTATATGTAGAGCAGGATCAGGGAGCGCGAACGATGAAAGAACCGCCGCTGAAAGCCCTCCATCCAGAAAGCTCGTTGATTCCAACGAAGCTTGCACAAATGGAACGCCTTTCGACAGATGCCCTCAAGGCATCTTTGTTTCCAGGCCAGAAGGATTGCCTCAAGACGAGAGCGGACGGAACGATGCTCGACGGCCATCATCGAATTCACATACTCCGCCTACGTGGAGTAGATGTCGATTCCCTGCCGCGAGAGATCAGTACCAAGAGGAGTTCGTAAGTGTGGACCAAGCTCTATTGGGTCGATAGCCCCTGGCCGGGGAGATTAGCTTTGGCGGCTCGCCCCCGAGGCGGTGATTGGCTCGTTGACGAGCTTGATGCCTGGCGGCGGGCTGGCATCAGTGTGGTCGTTTCCCTACTCGAACCGGAAGCGGCC
>CBJOJD010000144.1:0-12576 GCA_966443485.1 uncultured bacterium
AGAGCCCGAATTTCGTTTCAAGGGGACGTAGCTCAGTTGGTTAGAGCGCTGCCCTCTCCCTAAATTCCAATAATCATCAATGACTTAGAGCTCTTACTGTCCGGCTTACTGTCTGTTTTCGAGCGGAGGCGGCTCCGGCCTTTACTGTCCATTTCAGCCCTCTCCTGCCGCGCCTCATTTGCCCGAATCCGCGTTCCACGCTATTGGTCTAGAGCACTCCTCAGAGAGGTGTCTCCACCGTGGCACGGAACCGACAGTATGCCGAGCGCGTCAACGTCATCAAGATGGTCAAAGTGAACGGCAAGTGGCCGTTCGCTCGTGTCGTCGAACGCAATGGAAGAATCATCCGCGATCGAGTATGGGTCAGCGGCCGCGAGGAACATCACCCCGAAGGCCGCTACTACCTCGAATGGTATGAAGAAGGCCGCCGCCGTAGGAAGCCGGTCGAAAGCTTCGATCTTGTTCTTCCCGCCGCTCGCGCCAAATCGATCGAACTGAAGGCCGTCAGGGCCGGTCTCATAGCCCTGCCTGAGCCTCCCGCGCCGGTTGAGCCCGCGCGCCTGACCATGGATGCTGCCATCGATCAGTATCTCGAGTACATTCGCAAACACCGCAGCCTGCGCACCTACCGGACCTATCGCCCCGTCCTTCACGTTCACTTTCGTAACTCATATACGAAGACCTATGTCGATGAGGTGGAGCGTGGCGACATTCTCAAGTTCATGAGCGACATGTTTGACGACGGCCTGGTCGCGCGCACAGTCTATGACCGTTTGGTGACCGTCCTTCAACTTTTCAAACGGCACGGACACACCGGGCTCGTCGAGCGCAGCGACTGGCCCAATTACGTCGAGACCATCCGTCCGATCTATGAGCCAGATGAGATTGCCGCGATGCTTGAGCATGCAACGCCAGACGAGGCGATACTCATCAGGTTCTGCGTCGCGACCGGCTTCCGTGATCGCGAGATCCGCTACGTGACCTGGAGGGACATCGACTTCCGTAACTGCGTGGTGCGCGTGACGGCCAAACCGATCTGGGCGTTTAAGCCCAAGAATTACGAGGAGCGTGCCGTACCCGTTCCCGCAGCGCTGATTGAGCAACTCCGCACGCTCAGGGAACAGCGCGGCGCCGTCCCATCCAATCCGGTATTTCCCAATAGCAAGGGAAAACCGAACAGCATGAACATCGACATCGTCAAAGAAGTCGCCTATCGCGCCAAACTCAACTGTGGCCAGTGTGTGACCAAGCATGGCAACCGCTGCGCGCAGGGCCCCTATTGCCAGCGATTCTTCCTTCACAAGTTCCGCCACACTTTCGCGACCGAGCATCTTCGCGACGGCGTCGACATCCGCACCCTGCAGAACTGGATGGGGCACCGCGATATTCAGTCGACAATGGTCTACCTCAAAGGAATCCAGTCGAAGGACGCATTGGTGAAGGTGAATGGCGGATCGCTCGCCGCCTACATGCGCTCGTCGGCAATTGGGCCCAAATAGGCCTTTTGACCGAAACGCGGTTCGGGTCCATTCTGCATGGCGCAAGGACGACGAGAGCTGCGCCGTACGGCGCCAGCCTAAGGAGGAGTATGCCGATGAGTCTGGTTGAAGTGGTCCGGGAAAAACAGGAGGCACTGCGAGCGCAGGACTTGGCTCAATTGCTCGGAGTCTCGCCGCAGCAGATTTACAAGATGGCCGCCAAGGGCGAAATTCCATCATTCAAAGTGGCGAACGCTGTGCGTTTTGATCCGCACGAGACGGCCGAATGGCTCAGAGAGAAATACCCTTCGCACTCGATGGAACTGCGCTTTCGGGCGGCCAAGACGGCATAAAGCCATAGGTGGATTTGACCGAGTTTTTGAATTGGCCGATGCTGTCCATGCGTTTTACGAAGTCAAAGCTGAGGCGACGAGCCCGGAATCGACCAGGAGATCTGGGGAGAATTCGCGGAAAGGAGACCTGTTTCGGATGACAATGGACCTTCGCTCAGTTCCGCCTGTCGCAGGTGAAAGCGCGATGAAGATCAGGGACATTCTCGGCCGGTGCCACGGGGCATTTCGCGAAGACTGCTGTCGGATCGCTTCCGATATGACGAGCGACGAGCGCGTGAACTCTCGCAGGCGAGCAGCCGGCTATTTTCGGCGCGACAGAGAGCGGGCCCCGGACGAATCTTGGGGACGTTGATGTAGCCGTTGATCTCAAATCCCGGTTGACGATGGACGACAAACACAAATGGGTTGAGATCTTTCAGCAGCACGTATGGGAGTCGGGAAAGAGCTTCTCGACTTGGGATGATGAATCGACTGGCCCAGACGCGAAGTGCTCTTATTGCTCAAATCACGTAAGCGCAGCATCAGCATTCAGCCCTGATTCTCATTCGTGGAGATGGAGAAAGCGAGGAATTTTCGGTATAGAGTATTGCTTGGAAACGCGAACGAGATTCGGCGCGAACTGGCGGAGGCCCGACGCAAGCGGATGCAGGAATCATCAGAGATTGGGCAATCGTGACTGACAAGCCTAATTCACGACAGAGGCATGCTCCGGCCATCTGACTCTGGATCAGCATATCGGGCAGGATAAGACCTGACGAACGGCGCATCGGGGTTACGGTTCCAATGGGTTTCGAATTCCGGAGCGCATTGCCCAACGTGTGCACCAGCGCCTGCAGGGGCTCTCCTAACCGTGCTCTTTGAGGGTCAGTGCCAAATTTGACTGAGTCCTCACTCCACCGCATACTTTCATCGCAAACGAGGAGGGCCCGCGACCGGAGTAAGCGATCCATTCGCTGGGCACTCACGATCAGTGGAGTTGCAGATGTTTGATTCGATTGAACAGTTGGGCCAAGGTCTCACCGCGAATGGCTATTTTATCGATGGCGTGATGACCCAGGTCGTCTATCTCGCAGCCAGGATGCGAAAGCCCCTTCTCCTTGAGGGGCCAGCCGGCAGTGGCAAAACTCAATTAGCCCTGGCGGTAGCCGCGGCAGCCGGTACACATGTCGAGCGCCTGCAGTGCTATCGCGGCGTAACTGAGGAGAAGGCGATTGGCAGGTTCGACGAAAGCCTGCAGCGGCTCTTTATGGAATTCTCGAAGGGGCAGCATGAGGATTGGAAGACCGTTCAGGCGAACCTCAAAGGGCGCGATTTCTTTCGCCCCGGACCGCTGATGCGGGCGCTTGAATGCGAGCGTCCGTGTGTTCTCCTTGTTGACGAGCTAGACAAGGTAGACGAACATTTTGAAGCTTTTTTGCTTGAGGTCCTCGCAGAATTTCAGCTGTCCATTCCTGAGTTCGGCACCGTCACCGCGAAGAGCATTCCGTTTGTAGTGCTGACCAGTAACGAGGAGCGCAGGCTAGGCGACCCAATCCGAAGACGCAGCCTGTATGTGCGGGTCGAGCATCCGACACCTGAGCGCGAGGCGGAGATCATTGCCAGTCGCACGCCAGAGGCAGAGGACGGATTTCACCGCGAGATGGCGGGGATTGCATTTTCATTCCGGAACTACTCGCTGGAGAAACCACCGTCGGTGTCGGAAATGATCGACTTCGCCAACGCTCTGCAGTTGCTCGGAACCAATCACGTGACCGAAGAGCATCGCGACGTGTTGCTCCCCTTCCTTGCGAAGACGGCCAAAGACAGGCGGCATCTCCTACTTCGGGAAGGATTCAAGAGCCTGCTCGATGATGGAGCGCGCGTCGCAGAGCGGATGGCAAGGCGAAGGGATTCAGCGGCATGAGGCGCGTTCTGATTATCGCCTTCCTTGCAATCGTCGCAAGACAATCAAGAGCCAGCTGTGTAGATGCACATCGGTGCGTGCAATATTACGCAGCTCATTACCGTGTCTCCCCAGATTTCATCGCGGCTCTGATCGACGTTGAATCCGACTGGAATCCGCGCGCCGTATCGGACAAAGGTGCGATGGGATTAATGCAGCTCATGCCCGCGACAGCGCGTCGATTTGGAGCCTTCGATCCCTTCAACACTGAAGAAAACATCGCCGCTGGTACCCGGTACGTCACCGCGCTGATGTGGGAGTTTCGTGGGGATCTGCGCCTCGTATCGGCTGCCTATTACGCAGGTGATCGCGGCATTGCACTAGAACAACTCAACTATCGCAACCCGGACGTCGTGGCTTACGTGCAAGAGGTCAGACGGTGCTACATGCTTCGCAAGTATCCCATGGCAAAACGATCTAGGAGGTCATATCCATGAGACTTCGCTGGTTTATTCTGATTGCGCTGCTGTTACCGCTCAACCTAGAGGGTATGAGCCCAGTCGTTGGCGCACGAGTCGCCACGATTACGATCAATCCGAGAGAAGTCACCGTACTGCACTTGCGGCCGGAATTTGAGTCGACGATTCACATGCCGGAGGAGGTCACCTCGGTTATTCTCGGCAGTCCGGGCGAATTCAAGGCGGAGCATAACGAGGGTGAACCAGAGTACGTCTACGTCAAGCCCATCACCAAAGAAGCGGCGCAATCGAATCTCCTGATCGCCACCAAATCAGGCCAGCATGTCGCCATGGAACTCGTGAGCGATGGAGCTGCGGCTGCGGATGAAACGCCGCCGGTGGATTTTCTGATTGATTACAGAGTCTCGCGGAGCTTTCTCATATCCGATGATCTCAGCCCTGTGGCTCTGTTGAATGCGCCAGCGAAAGTGATTGAACGTGGAGCGACCGAGGGCGGTGTAGCCCACAGTTCGCCACTATCGAGTTTGGATGAAGCATTCAGGCAGGAAGAGATGGTGAACGCGCCGAGGTGGACGAAATGGGAGGACAAACAGATCGAGACATCGATCGGCGACATACGGCAGATGGGAAATCGAACGATGATCTCCTATTCGATCCTTAATAACTCCAATAAAGCCATCGAGATCGTTCCACCGCAGATCCAGATTACGGGCCGCAAAGCCACGAAGAAGAAAGGGAGAGAGGGCAAAGGCATCATCTCGGACCAGCTTGAAATCCGCGACTACAAACTGAGCGCGACGCGTCTCGAACCAGGAGAGCGCGTTGACGGTACGGTTGTCTTTGATCGGCCCAATTTCAAGGAGTCAACTGAAAAGCTCTACCTCCAGATCGCCCAAGCCGACCAGGTGGATCGACCGATCCTGATCCATCTTCCATTCACTCCGCCCGTAGCCAGCGATAGCAAGTAGAAGGGAGAGCCGAGTCCATGAACAGCAATGGAAATAACCAGCATGGTGGCAGCGGTGTCACCGCACCGGGGCCCGAAATAGCTGAACCGACTGTTTCGCAACCATCAGCTCAGTTACCTGAGTCAGTTGATTCGAATCGTAAGGAAGACCCTGTCGAGACGAGGTTTGCGACGAGAGCCGTCAGGACGGCAGACGGAATGAGCAAAGGCAAACTCGTTCTCCTCGGAGGAGGGCTGCTCGCTGCGGTGCTCTTTTTCGTTTTCACGGCGACCGTGAGCAAATTGCCAAAGAAGCAAGGCGCGAACAAGGCATTGCCTCAGCAAGCAAAGCAAGAGTCTTCAAAGCAGTCAACGGGGAGCGTGATGCCGCTTATGGACACGGAACGAACACCAGCGCCGGACAACACCAGTGGTCAGCTCGGGCCCGGTGATATTCGGCGAACACGTTCAATCGACAAAGACATCACGGGCAAGACCCCGACCGTCAAGCCTCCGGCGACCGGTTCGCTGGGCAGTATCCCATCTTTTGCGGATACGCAGCAGAAGTGGGTGGATCCGGCTCCCTATGGTGGGGCTCCGGCCGCAGAGGGACCTTCAAACCCACAGAACAGCTTGAAGGAACCGTCGCTTGTCTTTGTTCGGAGTGTGAAGCAGAACCCAGTCTCTGCGGAACCCAAGCCGAACCCCGATAGCGATGGCGCTCCACGGTTGGAATTGACTCCTGGAACCCGCATACAGGCGAAACTTGAAACCCAGATTTCGAGCGCGGTTTTGGCTCCAGTAGTTGCGGTCGTCGAATACACTTACGCGATTGGCGACAGGGTCGTCGTTCCCGCAGGTGCCCGCGTGTACGGCCAGCTTCAGCAGGCCGATCGAAGTGGATTGGTCAGCGTCAAATTCGATGAAATTGAGCTTCTCGATGGAGCACGAGAGAAGATCGATGCCGTCGGTACAGGATTGGATCTCGGGCCCATCAAAGGCAGCGTATACGGCAAAAACACGGGAAAGAACTTCCTTGTCCGTGCCGCGTCAGGCCTGGGATCAGTGCTGGCGGAGGTCGCCGGAAACAATACCAGCGCCGCATTCTCCGAGGATGACATGCTGCGTGAACGCTTGGCTGAAAATATTGGCACCGCAGGCGATTCAGAAGTCATGACTCTCAACGCAAGTAGCCGCATCGTGGTCTCCGTGCCAGCTGATACCAAAATCTATGTGGTCTTCACCAAGCACGAACAGACTCCGGCTGCGCTTCACAAGGTGACACCAAACGCTCAATAGCTTGCCGAACGAACGCGACCTTTTCTCGCCCTGGTCTCCGGTACCAGGGCATTTTTGTGACTGGCTGATCTGTATGGGTTCAAATCACGACCCCCTTTTGCATTCATCGGGCACTAACCCTTGGCTCGGGAAATTCTCCATCCCCTTTTAGCCCAATGTGCAGATGAGCAATCTGTCCTCCCTGTGTCTCAGAAAGAAAAATGAGACAAGATCCTTCCCGATGTCTCAGTTCGCAAGTTGGGCAATTGACCGGCCCCATTTCCCAATGTGCGATTGGGACATCGGGACGTTCAATTTCCCGGTTTGTGGATTGAGCAAAGATTCTTCCCGATGACTCAATGAGCAGTTGGGCAAAGTTCCGGCCCATCTCCCGAGGCCAGACCGGTCCATTCGACTGAACCGGCCACAACACGATCTCGGTTTTTTAGGAGGGGATCAGCTGAGAGTTTCCGCATCGGCGGCAGACATAGGTATGCTCCCAGTCCCACCGAAGGCGGGGATAGACTTCGCGGTTGTAACGAGCAATGCGTCGAAAGCTCAGAACCATACCGCCGAGAAACCCGAGGCCCAAAAGCAGAAAGATCGCAACTGAGCCGCTGAGGCTGGTAGCGGACTGAGGATGATCCAGAATCCGGCTAAGGCCGGCGATGCCCCAAAAGAATGTGAAACAAATCGGTATTCCCCAGAGCACCAGTGATCGTCCATAGCCGCGAGGATCTGGCGGTGCAGCCGATTGAGCAGAAAAGGATTGGGTGGTCCCCGAGCGAAACCGGGTAGAGTATGTGTGGGTTCCTTGCTGATAGACCAGAGGGGCGGCTACGACGTTCGTCGCTCCGCATCGGTCGCACTGATAGGGCGTCTGCTGCTCAAGTACGGTTCCCATCTTGTTGTCCCTGACCTGGCGACAGCTTGCGACACCTGGCTCCTGAACACAGATTCTAGCGCGGTTCTTCAAAACAGGTCGAATCTTCTCCCACAAACCGACGGGCGCTCGGTTTTCCGAGACCGGCGAAGGATAGTAAAGGCTTGAGATAGGCCTTTCCCAATCCGGTCCCACGCTGCTATTTGACCGAGTTTTAGTTCAGATCGATTCTCTTGCTCGACACGGGTGCCCCGAGCAGCCGCGTCCAGGAGAGAAAACGTATGAGAACCGCTTTAGGCTTCTGGCGGCGCTCGCAGGCGCCTGCCTCACCCTCGGCAAATGTCTTGTATCGCCCCGACGAAATTAACTGGATGCACGTTGCTCTAAAGTTTGCGCTCGGTCTGATCCTCATCGGCAACCTCGCCGCACCATTTGCTGCCAGGGCGCAGAATCTCGGTACACAACCCGCATTCGGACAGGCGGTGCAAGGCCAGCAAGCGACGACTGTCGAAGGCACGGTGCTCAACATCGTGAACTGGGGCTGCAATGTCATCGCTCCGGTCATCGCAATAGGCTGCCTCGGCATCGCGGGATGGCATTTCAAATCTGGACGTGGCTACTTCGGCTGGGGTGTCACAGGCGTATCCCTGATGGTCATATCCGGACTGGGGCGCATGGCAGAAGGCTTCATCACGCAAGCGCAAGGCATTCAGTAAGCGGAGAGCACCATCATGCAAGTCCCTCAGTTCCTTCTCGACCTTCTCCAGTTGCTGCTCGATCTCGCGGTGCCGGCGGCGTTCTGCACGCTGGCCGCCGCGGGCGTCAGCCTCCGGCACGAAGGCGGAATCAACTTCCACGTGAACGGGCGCACCGGCAAATGGATTCTCTGGACCGTAGTTCTCTTGACGCTTCCGCAACTCCTGTCATGGATCGCAGCACAGGGCATCAATATTCCTTCGGGCAGTGGATCGGTGGGCACCAGTTGGATGGCCAGCATGGAGACAGCTTTCAGGAACTTCGTGAACCAAATCGTGGTCGCCAGATTGGTGCCGGTTATTGCGGCTTACTTTGTCCTGAAAGCCACGCTCGACGGGGCTTCGGGCGAGAACCCGATTGGCTCGGTTGTGGCTGCGCTCTTTCTGATGTCACTTTCAGCGACGATGCAACTCCTCCAGGGATGGAACTCGGGAACTCAATATGCGATGACTGACATGCTTTCGTCACTGTGGAACTACATCGCCGGCCAGATACTGCCTGCCGCGGCAGGGCTGGCTTGTGTGGGAGCAGTGATCAACTCCGTCCGGCACAGGCCATGTGCCCGGTTGGTCTTTGCTGCGATCTCGTTTCTGAGCGTGAGCGGACTTCTTTCGCTCTTCCGGGCGATGGCCGCGTGAGGTGAATAGATGAGTCTCGATGGTGCCATTACGAACCTTGCATCCTGGGCGGGCAACACGATGATGCCCACGATGGCCGGAATGTTCTTTGCAGGCGCGGTGTATCGCTACAGCAAGGGTGGCCCATTTGAGCATCTTCTGTACGGCGGCTTTGGCTCCTTGATGTGCTCCGGAATGTTGCGCGCGATCGAAGGTTTTGTGCAGCGCGCTGGCGCAACTAACGCGGATGCGTTCTGGAGGGCGACCATGAGCCTCGTGAACTGGACGGCCAATGTCATCCTGCCCATGTTCGCATTGACACAGTTGGCAGCAATGGCTCTGCATATGGGCGGTGTGGTCTCTGAGATCTATCCGGGCTCGACCTGGATCAGGAAGTTTATTGCGGCACTCGGCGCGCTGATGGTTTCAGGCATGGTGCGGTTGGCCGAATCGATGGTCACGCAGGCGCACGGAGTTGGAGGGTAGGCGAATGAGTCTCGATCTGACGCCGGTTCATCGGAATCTTCATACCAAGGTCACCTTCATGGGTCTCGAATTCGAGGATCTGATTCTGGTGCTAGCGCTCGCGGCCTTGATGAACCTGCTTGCGCATTTTGTAAGCGGAAACGCGCATGTGTTTGGGATTCCGCTAAACGTCTTCATGGAGTTCATTGTACCCGCGCTGGCCGTGCCGTTTCTGATTCTGTTCAAGTATGGGCGACCGCGCGGATATCTCACTGATCTGGTCCGATCGTTCTTCGCTCCGAAAACCTGGTGTGCGCTTGAACGAGATTCAGAACTGACGGAAGGTTATCTGATCGAAGGCGAGGAGTAATGCCATGCAGGCATCGATAACAGCAGAGAAGAACGGAACGGTCATAGCTGTCTTGGACGCAGAGGCGGTGCGCACCACATTCGCGTGCGTGATCTTCGCTGCACGCATTCATGAGGAGATCGTTCCACTCGCTCGAATCGTCGAGCAGCAATTGCAGATCGAAGGGATCGGAGTTGCCAGGGGGAGACTTCAGCTATGCCCATGACGCAAACAGAACACGATAGAAGCCTCAAAGCGCCCGCAGTATGCGAGTTGTTGCCGCTCCGCGACTTACCGATGGGCGACGACATCATGGTGCGCACGAACGGTGCGTTCGTGGCCGGCTATGAACTGAAAGGAATCGAGAGCTACTTCGCAACGGATGAGGACCGCAACCAGAACAAATCCATGCTCGAAGCCCTATTTCGGAGCGTTCCCGACGTGAGCATGCGCATCCAGTTCCGTTATGAGATCTCTGAGCGACTGAACGATCTGCTTGACAGATACATTCGTGAACAACGGACGGAGCAGTCCGAGGTCATGGCTCTCGATTCTCACCGTCTGCGGATGTGGAGGCAAAAGGAACAGAGCGGCTATTTCTTCGAAAATCGCCTGCTCGTGTATTTCATTTGGGATCCACGCATTCATGAGAGGCTCTACCATTCCACACAGCAAAACCACAGTCTTGGTGGATTCACTCTGAGCCAGACAAGGGCCATCCAGCGTGCGCGGAAGGAGCACGAGACCTATCTGGCAGAGTTTGAATCCATCCTCCGGGGCATCGAGCGGTCGATGGAGGCGGCGAGCCTAGGGCCCCGGAGACTCAAGACTCAGGATCTTTTTCAGGAACTGAAACACGCCCAGAATCCAATTCGGCGCGATCGCCGGCTGTTCGTCCCGGGTGAGGAGATGATCGAGTATCGCAGCGCGCGGGAACAGGCTGCTGACGCAAGCATCCTCAACGAGACAGAAACCTACCTCAACATTGATGGATACCTTTACGGGGTGGTCAGCCTCAAGGAACTTCCCGATGCGACTTTTCCAGGGATGCTCAAGGGTTTCTCAACGTTAGGTTTCCCAGTTGTGGTCAGTGCCCAGGTCGTGATCCCCGACCAGGTGAGGGTGCTCAAGAGCTACAAGAAGCGTCTTCAGAAAATGACCGCGGCACAGAAGGACGCAAACGGCAACTTCAAATCGAATCCTGAAGCCGAGGTCGCACAGGTCCAACTCATTCAGGTTCAGCGAGACATCATTTCCTCCTCATTGAAGACGGCGAAATTGAGCCTTTCCGTAGTTATCCGAACTTCGCAGGCGGCAATCACCCTAGGAGATCTCGAGCGGTCGGAACGTGAACTCGCCAACCGCACGCAGGAAGTGCTAAACGCGTTCACGCACATGAATGGCGCGAAGGCTGTGGCAGAAACGATCGCAAAGCGCCGGATCTTCGTCGGGACGTTGCCGGGGATGGCGGACTCGGACAAACGGGATCAGGACATGCTGACGTTGAATGTCGCCGACCTGGTTCCAGTCGAGATGCCGTGGACGGGGACGCGGCGCAGCCCGCTCATTCTGTTCGAGACTCCCTATCGCCAGCTCATCCCGTTTTCTATGTTCGATCCGGATCTATCGGATGCGAATGGGCTATTGATGGCGAAAAGCGGTGGAGGCAAAACGCTTGCTGCTCAACAAATGCTGTTGATGGCCGCTCGCGCAAATCCGCTGATCTCTATTCTTGAGCGCGGGGATTCTTATCGGCCGCTGGTCGAATTGATGGGTGGCGAAATGATCGAGATGTCTCTCGATAGCGATCAGACGATCAATCCATGGGATCCGCCAGTTGGAGAGGTATCCCCTTCGAACGACCAGATTTCGTTCCTAAAGAATCTCACTCGCCACATGCTTGGGGAAAACACGCCTCCGGATCTCGATATTGATCTTCTCGACAGCGTTCTGCTTGAGGCAATCGCGGCAACCTATAAGCGTTGCAGCGCCAAGACCTCGAATCCGATTCCACTGTTCGGGGACCTGGCTGCAGAACTTGCGCACTGGCAGGATCGTGATCGCAATCAGAAGATCAATGCCATCGCGCAGTTGGCGGCAACGAAACTGCGCGCATGGGTCGACGAGGGGCCATATGCACTGCTCTTTGACCGACCCACTACGGTCCAGTTGAACAACCCCTGGCTCTACGTCAACGTGGAAAAGCTCAAAGACGATCCGCGCCTGGAGAAGGCGATGAGTCTGTTGATCGCGCACACGGCCACGTATCGTGCATCAGGCGCGACTGGCCAGCCGAGCATCGTGCTCCTCGATGAATGCTGGGCGTTGCTCGAATCGCCGATCCTCGCGGGTGTCGTCGTGCAACTCTTTCGTACCGCGCGCAAACGGAACGCAAGTGTTTGGGGCATCAGCCAGACCCCAGAGGATTTCGTCGGGACACCTGACCGCCCGAATGAGCATGGAGCCGGGATTGTGAAGAACGCGACTACCAAGATCATCGGCAAGCAACCCGGCGATATGACGGCGCTCCGGGAGCATGTTCACCTGAACGAGACAGCACTGAACCAGATCAAGACGTTCGCTCATCCGAAGAAGGGGCATAGCGCCGAGTTCCTGATCGCAATTGGGGAGAAGGCGGAATCGACGCATGCGATCAGGATTGTTCCGAGCCCCGTGGATTACTGGATCACGACCACCTATGCACGGGAGCGCGTCTTCCGTAAGTGGTGGCTACGCCAGCACCAGCACCTACCTTTGATTCAGGCGTACGAGGAACTGGCCTCAAAGTATCCGCAAGGATTGGCAGAACTGGGACCGTTGCCGATCGAGTTGTCCGGAGAGATGCAGGAGGTGATGGGGAAATGACGGAACGGAGCAAACCCGGATCGCCTCTGCTTCTGAATGGCGAACCGTATAAGGACCAGGCAAGGTGCGATCAACTCCAGCGATGCGGTTCTCGATGGAAGAGACGGGTGCTGATTGGTGTTCTGGCACTCGAATCACTTTTCGCTCTGCCGAAACTAGCGCATGGGCAATTCCTGAGCGTTTTTGACACAATCTTCAGTTCGATTCAAAACGACATCTGCACCT
>CBJOJD010000145.1:0-12408 GCA_966443485.1 uncultured bacterium
GGCTTTCAAAGATGCCGCCGATGAGCCAAATCTTGTCGAAGTGGATGCCCGAGATCATGAAGGTGGGCACCAGGGAGATGATGATCAGATAAATGTCGCCGACCAGCGTGGTGCGGGTCAGGATGTCGTTGATGAAGTCCGAGGTGCGCTTGCCGGGGCGGATGCCGGGGATGAAGGAGCCCGACTTGCGGAAGTTGTCGGCGATATCATCCGGCTTCATCACGATGGACACATAGAAGTACGCGAAGAAGATGATGCCCAGGACGTACAGCATCTCGTACCAGGGATAGCCCGGCTGGAGCGCCTGGATGATGGGCATCATAAGCTTGCTGTTCTGCACCCACTCAAACTGGCCCAGGAGCAGGGGCGCGGAGAGAATGGAACTGGCAAAGATGACCGGCATCACGCCGCCGGAGTTGACCTTGAGGGGCAAGTGGCTGGAGGCGCCACCCATCATGCGGCGGCCCACGATGCGGCGGGCGCTCTGGATGGGGATGCGGCGCTCAGCGCGCTCGACGTAGACGATGAAGGCTACGATGGCGACCATGGCTGCCAACATGAGCAGGATGGCCAGGAAGGTGAAAGATCCCCAGGCGTTGGTCTGGACCTTCTGGACCAGCTCTCCGGCGCCGCGGGGCAAGCCCGCAATGATTCCGGCGAAGATCAGCAAGCTCATTCCGTTGCCGATGCCGCGATCGGTGATCTGTTCACCCAGCCACATGATGAACGACGTTCCGGTGGTCAGGGTCAGCACGGTCATCATGCTGAAGCCGATACCGGGGTGCAACACCAGTCCCTGCTTGGTGAGAATGGCGGCGATACCGATGGACTGCAGCGCGCCCAGGATCACGGTGACGTAGCGGGTCCACTGGGTGATCTTGCGGCGGCCGAGTTCGCCTTCCTTCTGGATGCGGGCCAGCGGCTCATAGACCACGGTCAGCAGCTGAAAGATGATGGAGGCCGTGATGTAAGGCATGATGCCCAGCGCGAAGATGGTCATACGGCGCAGGTTGCCGCCGCCGAACAGGTCCATCAGGCCGAGGGCCGAGCCACTCTGCTGGTTGAACATGGTTTCCAGCAGCTTGGTATTGATGCCAGGGGTGGGGATGAAGGCACCCAGACGGTAGACGGCCAGGATTCCCAAGGTGAAGAGCACGCGCTTGCGCAGGTCAGGAATCCGGAAGATATTGAGGAACTTCTCAAGCATGTTTAGGTATCCGCTTCAGGCGCCGCGCGCCCAATTTTCGGTGTGCATCCATCTTAACCTAAGCCTTCAGCCCCCAGCTTTCAGCCTCTAGCGCCAGCACTGCGAACATCCTGGCTCATTTCGCATTGTCAAGGCTAAATGCTGGAGGCTGAATGCTGAAAGCTAGTCCTTAGGCCTTAGCGGGAGCGGGGGCGCCGCCGAGGACGATGGCCTTGCCGCCGGCCTTCTCGATCTTCTCCTGCGCGGACTTGGAAAACTTGTGCGCATGGATGGTGACGGCGGAGGTGATGTCGCCGGAACCGAGGATCTTGATGAGGGCCTTCTTGCTGGAGGCGAGTCCGAGCTTCTTGTAGTCGTCGGCGCCAATCTCGGTCACGCCGAGTTCAGCGATGCGGTCGAGATTCACGACCGTGTACTCGGTGCGGAAGATGTTGGTGAATCCGCGCTTGGGCAGGCGGCGGTGCAGCGGCATCTGGCCGCCTTCAAAGCCGCGCATCAGGCTGGAGCCCGAACGGGAACCCTGGCCCTTGTGGCCGCGGGTCGAGGTTTTGCCCATGCCGGAGCCCATACCGCGGCCGACACGCTTGCGCGCCGTGTTGGCGTTCTTGGGCGCGCGCAGATTGGATAGATTCTTTGCCATGATTTCCTCGCTATAGCGCCGCGCCGATGGGGTCGGCGCGACTCGCGTTTGTGCAAGCTGCCAGCTGTTAGTTGACAGCTAGTTTTCGACGATGCGAACCAGGTGGGGAATGGTCTTGACCATGCCACGGATGGCAGGGGTGTCGACGCGTTCCACGATCTGGTTGAGGCGGGTGAAGCCCAGGCCCTTCACCACCAGCTTGTGCTTCACCGGGGTGGCGATGGCCGAGCGATAGTACTGAATGCGAATCTTCTTGGTCTCGGCCATGATTAGAGCTCCTCAACTGCCTTGCCGCGGGTGTTGGCCACCTCGGCCTTGTCGCGCAACTGGATCAGGGCATCGAACGTTGCCTTGATCACGTTGTGGGGATTGGCGGTACCCAGGCTCTTGGTGAGCACGTTCTGCACACCGGCCGAGGTCATAACCGCACGCACCGCGCCACCAGCGATCACGCCAGTACCTTCAGGGGCGGGCTTGAGCAGCACCTGGCCGGAGCCGAAGCGGCCCAGCACCTGGTGAGGGATGGAGGTCTCGGTCAGGTTGATCTTGACCAGATTCTTCTTGGCCGACTCAATTCCCTTGCGGATGGCCTGGGGAACTTCCTTGGCCTTGCCCGAACCGTAGCCGACCACGCCCGAAGCGGCGTCGCCCACAACGACGAGCGCGGCGAAGGACATGTTTTTGCCGCCCTTGACCACCTTGGTCACGCGATTGATGGCCACCACCTGATCCTTCAGGTTGTACTGGTTGGCATCGAGTTTCTTCTTCAACATCGTCATTTCTTTCCTTCCGGGCGGCCTTGGGCGGCCCTGGAAAACTCATCGGTGAATCTCATCGAAACCGGCCGCGGTCAGCGACCGTAGTACTGCCTGCACCGAAGTGCTTAGAACTCGAGGCCAGCCTCGCGGGCAGCGTCGGCGAGCGCCTTGATGCGGCCGTGATAGAGGTAGCCGCCACGATCGAAGACCACCTTGCTGACGCCCTTTTCCTTAGCGCGCTCCGCGACGGCCTTGCCCACTTCCTTGGCAGCATTGACGTTGCCACCGGTCTTGAGCTTGAGAGCCATGGTGGAGGCCGAGGCCAGGGTGGTGCCGGTCTGATCGTCGATCACCTGGGCGTAGATGTGGTTGAGCGAGCGGTGCACCGCGAGGCGCGGGCGCTCGGTGGTGCCGGACAGCTTGCGGCGGATGCGGGTGTGAATCCGCTGGCGAATTTCGTTTCTGTCAATCATGTGTGTCTCTTCCTATCAGCGGAGCCGCCCTGCGGATCCGTTCGGTGAAACAGCTTTTAGCTGTTAGCTTTCAGCTTCTAGCCTATCGTGTCTCCCGCATACGGCTCAGTGGAACTACATGAGCTAGGAGCTAAGGGCTAGAAGCTGGCAGCTGATTTCTTACTTGGAGCCCGTCTTGCCGGCCTTCTTCTTCAGTTTCTCATCCGAGTAGCGGACGCCCTTGTTCTTGTAGGGGTCGGGCTTGCGGAGAGCGCGCATATCGGCAGCCACCTGGCCCACCTTCTGGCGATCGATGCCGGTGACGGTGAGGTGGGTCTGCTTGGGGTCGATGGTGACTTCGATGCCGGTGGGCAACGGGAACTCGATGGGATGGGAGTAGCCCAGGGTGAAGACCACCATGCCCTTGCCCTTCAGCTCAGCGCGATAGCCGATACCGACGATGTCCAGTTCACGGGACCAGCCCTTGGTCACGCCCTCGACCGCATTGAAGACCAGGGCGCGGGTGAGGCCGTGGAAGGCGGCATACTTATCGCTCTCGCGATTGACAAGCAGGTGGCCATCTTTGGTTTCGAGGGTGATGCCCTGAGCGATGAGTGCGGAGACCTTGCCCTTGGGGCCTTCGACGAGGACGGTGTTGCCATCCACCTTGTACTTGACGCCCGAGGGCAGCGGAATCGGCTTCTTTCCAATACGCGACATTGAATCAATCCTTTGTTGGCTTGCGAGTCCCGAAGGGCGGTTTTCAGTGATCAGTTTTCAGTGACCAATTTCGACGCCGATCGTTCCACTGCAGCCGGAAAAACAGCTTCTAGCCTTCAGCTTCTAGCTTTTAGCTCATTCTGCCTATCGCCGACGCGTCCGTCGGGACGATTCAGCTAAGGGCTAGTAGCTAATGGCTAATAGCGGCGAGGTCTACCAAACCTCGCACAGTACTTCGCCGCCTACGCCTTCGCGGCGAGCCTGGCGGCCGGTCATGACGCCCTTGGGGGTGGTCATGATGGAGATGCCCAATCCGCCTTGCACGCGCTTGATCTCGTCGCGGCCGATATAGACGCGGCAGCCGGGACGGGAGATGCGGGCCAGGTCGCGGATGGCGGGCTCGGTGCCGCCGTACTTCAAGTACACGCGAAGAACCTGCTTACCTTCTTCTTCCTGGGTCTTGTAGTTGGAGATGTAGCCCTCTTCCTTGAGGATGCGGGCAATCTCCGTCTTCAGCTTGGAAGCCGGCACGTCCAGCTTCTGGTGGCGGGCACGGATCGCATTCCGGATGCGCGCCAGAAAATCTGCTACGGGGTCGGTCAGACTCATTCCTTCTCCTTCATTCCCCGTTCGTCCCTCCGCAGGGCGGAGTGGAAACCAGCGGGAATGGCTAAAACAGCTTTCAGCTATCAGCTAACAGCTTGCAGCGATTTAGCTCTCGTTGATGCCGGCCGTCTTCGGGCTAGCGTGGAGAGCTGTTGGCTGACAGCTGGTAGCTGCTTCTCTACCAGCTTGACTTCACGACGCCGGGGATTTCGCCCTTCAGCGCCAGAGCACGGAAGCACAGACGGCAGACGCCGAACTTGCGCAGATAGCCGCGGGGGCGTCCGCAGAGCTTGCACCGGTTGTGCTTGCGGCAGCTGAACTTCGGCTTCCGCGCGTCTTTCACTCGTTTTGCAGTGGTTGCCATGTTTCCTCTTAAGGCAGCTACTAGCCTCTAGCTACTAGCTCCTAGCTTTTCCTTTTCGAAGCCGGCTCTCACGGAGCCAAACTTCGCTTTGCCTCAGGTGCCGGCCCCGTCTCCAATCAAGCTAGAGGCTGGACGCTAGCAGCTAGAAGCTGTTCTTACGCTCCCTGGCGGAACGGCATGCCGAACGCCTTGAGCAGCGCGCGAGCCGAGTTGTCGTCCTTGGCCGTGGTCACGATGGTGATGTTCATGCCCTTCAGCTTTTCCACCTTGGAGTAATCGATCTCAGGGAAGATCAGCTGGTCGCGCAGGCCGAGGGTATAGTTACCGCGCCCGTCGAAGCTCTTGGTGGACACACCGCGGAAGTCACGCACGCGGGGCAGAGCGGTCGAAATCAGGCGATCCAGGAACTCGTAGGCTTTGTCGTTGCGCAGGGTCACCATGGCGCCGATGGACATGCCCGCGCGCACCTTGAAGGCGGCGATGGACTTCTTGGCCTTGGTGGTGACCGGCTTCTGGCCGCTGATGGCCGCCAGGTCGGCAACCAGGGGGTCGAGGAGCTTGTTGTTCTGCGTGGCCTCGCCCAGTCCCATGTTCAGGACGATCTTTTCCAGCTTGGGCACTGCCATGGAATTCTCGAGTCCGAGTTCCTTCTGCAGAGCCTGCTTGATTTCCTTGTGGTACTTGTCTTTCAGCCGTGCTGCCATTTCCGTTGTTCCTTTCTACCGGACTCGGAGTGGATCGGGATCCGTGTACCGTTACGGTAGGTTTTCGAAGGCAGCTTTTAGCAGCTGCCTTGTTGATCTCTTGACCCTGAGTCCTTCAACTTCAAGCTGGTAGCTGGAAGCTGATCGCTGTCGTTCTACTTCTTTTCCACCAGGGCCACGTTGGAGATATGGATGGGCGATTCCTGTTCGGCGATGCCGCCCTTGGTACGCTGTCCGGTCTTCGAGGAGACGGTCTTCTTCACGACGCGGACGTGCTCCACGAGCACGGTGTCCTTGTCGGGGAACACGCGCAGGACGCGGCCGGTCTTACCGCGGTCGGAACCGGTGATGACCTTGACCATATCGTTGCGACGGATCTTTTGTTTGGGCATGATGTTCTCTCAGTTCACTCTTAAAGTCCACAGTTCTCAGTTCGTAGTTCACAGTGCGAGGAACTGTGAACTCTGAACCATGAACCCTTAAACAACTTCCGGGGCCAGCGAAACGATCTTCAGGAACTTCTTTTCGCGCAGCTCACGGGCAACCGGACCGAAGACGCGGGTGCCTACCGGCTCCATCGCATCGTTGATCACGACGGCCGCGTTCTCGTCAAAGCGGATGTAAGTGCCGTCGCGGCGGCGGTATTCCTTACGGGTGCGGACGATAACCGCCTTCACCACTTTGCCCTTCTTTACGGTGCCATCCGGCGAGGCTTCCTTGACCGCTGCGGTCACCACATCGCCGAGCGAGGCCTTACGTCCGAGGCTACCGCCGATGGGGTTGATGATTTGCAGCTTGCGCGCGCCAGAGTTGTCGGCCACCGCGAGCATAGTTCGCATTTGCACTGCCATGGTGTCTTCTCCCTCGTGCCCGCGTTAGCTGGCTTGCGGTGTTTCTACTTCTTCAATTTGGCTGAGCGAGGAGCGGCGGACGATCTCTTCGAGGTTCCAGCGCTTCAGCTTGCTCGTAGGACGGGTCTCGCGGATGCGGACCACGTCGCCGACGCGGGCGGAGTTCTGCTCGTCGTGCGCGTAGAACTTCTTGTTCCGCTTGATGATGCGCTTGTACTTGGGGTGAGCCTTGCGCATCTCGACTTCGACCACGATGGTCTTCTGCATCTTGGTCGAGACCACGTTGCCGACCTTCTCATTGCGCCGGGAGTTTGCCGGCGCCTGCTGTGTTTCCTGAGTCGCCATTAGCGTGCTCCCTTTCCGGCATCCTTAGCGGCGCCGCGAATGCCCAGCTGGCGCTCCCGCGCCACGGTCTTGAATCGAGCGATGTCTTTGCGCAGTTCGCGGAGCTTCTTCACTCCGTCGTTTTGCCCCATGGAGACCTGGAAGCGAAGGCGGAACAGCTGCTCAGCGGAGGTCTTCTCCTGGTGCGCCAGCTCTTCGTCGCTCAAGTTGCGGATCTTATCGAGTTCCATTTGAATTCTCTCTTTTGCGGTGCGCTTCCCTCAGCGGGAGCGGGACCGCGGTCTTCTCACCCGGCTTATGCAGCCGGCGTCTTCTCTGCGGAAGCAGTCTTTTCTACACCGGGGCGCTGCACGAACTTGGTCTTCAAGGGCAGCTTGTGAGCAGCCAGGCGCATGGCCTCTTCAGCGATGGCCGGAGCCACGCCTTCCATCTCGAAGAGGATCTTGCCGGGGCGGACGACCGCTACCCAGTGATCCAGAGCACCCTTGCCGGATCCCATACGAACTTCGGCCGGCTTCTTGGTGATCGGCTTGTCGGGGAACAGGCGCAGCCAGATCTTGCCGCCGCGCTTGATAAAGCGGGTCATGGCAATACGGCTGGCTTCGATCTGACGATCGGTGATGTAGCCGGCCTCCAGGACCTTCAAGCCGTACTCGCCGAACGCAAGCGAGGAGCCACGCCACGCCTTACCGCGGCGCTTGCCCTTTTGCTGCTTGCGATACTTCACCTTCTTTGGCATCAACATAGCGAAACCCTCAAAACAGCTTTCAGCTGACTGCTGACAGCTAACAGTTCATCTCGTTCGAAGCCATCGCTTTCACCTAACCACGCCTGCATATCGGCTGTTAGCTGTCGGCTGTTGGCTGCTCTTAAAAAATGCTCGTACCTACCGGCTGCTGCTGCGTGGGGCGACGCTTCTGCTCGTAGATGTCGCCGCGATAGATCCACGTCTTCACACCGATCACGCCATAGGTCGTCTCGGCTTCAGAGAAGCCGTAGTCGATGTCGGCGCGCAGGGTGTGCAGTGGAAGCTGGCCGTCCAGATACCACTCAGAGCGGGCGATTTCGTTGCCGTTCAGACGGCCCGAGACGCGCACCTTGATGCCCTTGCAGCCGAAGCGCTTGGCCGAGTCCACGCTCTTACGCATGGCGCGGCGGAAGCTGACACGCTTTTCCAGCTGCAGAGCGATGTTCTCCGAGACCAGCTGTGCGTCCAGCTCCGGCTTGTTCACCTCGATGATGTCGATGAACACGTCGCGGTTGGTACGCTTGCCCAGCTCGGTCTTGAGCTTCTCGATCTCAGCGCCCTTGCGGCCGATGACGATGCCCGGACGCGCGGTGCGGATGAGGAAGCGCAGCTTGTTGCCGGGGCGCTCGATCTCGACGGAGCTGACGCCGGCGGCCTTGAGCTTTTCGCGCAGCTCCGCCTTCAGTTTGACATCTTCGACGAGGAGCTTGTCATAGTCGCGCTCTGAGAACCAGCGCGAACGCCACGGCTTGTTCACTCCCAGCCGGAATCCGTAAGGATGGACTTTCTGTCCCATACTATTTTCCTCAAACCCCTCTCGGCCTACTCTTCGGCCTTCTTCGAAGCGGCCTTCTTCGCAGCAGGCTTCTTCGCAGTTGTCTTAGCGACCGCCTTCTTGGGGGCAGCAGCTTTCTTGGCGGCAGTCTTCTTCGCCGCGGGCTTCTTGGCCGCAGGCGCTTCGGGCGCTTCCACCTTGGTCACCAGGCTGGCACCGTTGCCGCGCTCCGCCACCGACAGGACGATGTGCGTCAAGCGGCGCTGATAGCGATAGGCGCGTCCCATGGGGGCGGGGCGGATGCGCTTCATGCGCGGTCCGTCGTTGGCCAGAGCCTGCTTGACGTAGAGGTTATCCACGTCCAGGTCGAGGCCCTGCTCGCCGGCCAGGTACTTGGCGTTATCCACGGCTGAAACCAGCAGCTTGTGGATCACCGGAGCGATGCGCTTCTTGGTGAAGGCCGCGGTCTCGAGCGCTTCCTGCACTCCCCGGCCCTTGATCAGGTCGAGCACCAGGCGCGCCTTCTGCGGCGATACGCGCTGAAACTTGGCCTCGGCCCGGTATTCTTTTGTCTCGACTGCCATTGGTCTGTCCTCAATACCAGCTATGAGCTTCTAGCCCCTAGCTGCTAGCTAATCGTGTTTCGGGCAAGCTCGTTCGTTCCTGCTGCCTCAAGCCGAAAAGCTGGAAGCTGGAAGGTAAGAGCTCGAAGCTGCTTTACCGCGCTTTCGCGCCGGCTTCGGCGGCCTTGCCTGCCGTGTGTCCCTTGAAGGTGCGGGTCGGGGCGAATTCCCCCAGCTTGTGACCCACCATGTTCTCGGTGACGTACACCGGGACGAACTTCTTGCCGTTGTGCACGGCGATGGTGTGGCCCACGAACTCGGGGAAGATGGTGGAGCGCCGCGACCAGGTCTTGAGAACCTTCCTGTCGTTGGCGGCGTTCATCGCCTCCACCTTCACCATCAGGTGGGTGTCAACAAACGGACCCTTTTTCGTCGAACGTGCCATAACTCTTTAGCTCCCAGCTGACAGCGGTCAGCCTTCAGTTCAATCTCGAATCGCCTTCAGCTGTTCGCTGTCAGCTGCTAGCTGCTTACTTCGATCGGCGGCTGACGATGAATGCGTCGGTCCGCTTATTGTTGCGCGTCTTGTAGCCACGAGTCGGCTGGCCCCACGGAGTCACAGGGTGACGTCCGCCGGAGGTCTTGCCTTCACCGCCGCCGTGGGGGTGGTCGACCGGGTTCATGGTCACGCCGCGGTTGGTAGGACGGATGCCCTTCCAGCGGTTACGGCCGGCCTTACCGATGGAGACGTTCTCGTGATCGGTGTTGCCCACCTGGCCGATGGTCGCCATGCAGTCCACCAGGACGCGGCGGGTCTCACCGGAGGGCAGCTTGAGCAGCGCGTAGTCGCCTTCCTTGGCCACCAGCTGAGCCTGGGCGCCGGCCGAGCGGGCCATCTGCGCGCCCTTGCCGGGGCGAAGCTCGATGGCGTGCACCGTGGTGCCGGCGGGAATGTGGCGCAGGGGCAGAGCGTTGCCCACCAGGATGTCGGCCTCGGGGCCGGCGGTCACGGTGGCGCCCACCTTCAGGCCAACGGGAGCGATGATGTAGCGCTTCTCGCCGTCCAGGTAGTGGATGAGGGCGATGCGGGCGGAGCGATTGGGATCGTACTCGATCGTCGCCACTTTGCCGGGGACACCGGCCTTATCGCGCTTGAAATCGATCAGACGGATCTTCTGCTTGTGACCGCCGCCGTGGTGACGGATCGTCAGATCGCCCGAGTTGCGGCGGCCGCCGGTACGCTTGCGCGTAGTCAGCAGCGGCTTGTGGGGCGTCGACGTGGTGATATCGTCATTCACCTGCGTGGTCTTGAAGCGCAGGGTCGGCGTTATCGGTCTGTATGTCTTGATAGCCATCGTCTTTATCCTTGGCGAGCTATAAGCTGTCAGCTTTCAGCTCTCAGCTCGTCCTTGCTGCATCAGCTGCTTGCTCTGCGGAGGTCCGGATCTTGCGACCTGGGGAGAGCGGGCAGCGGATAGCTGATTTACAGGTTGCTCACGTACTCGGGCATCTTCTCGCCGGCCTTGAGCCGGACGTATGCCTTCTTCCAGTCAGGGCGATAACCGGCGTACTTGCCGCGACGGCGCTCTTTGCCCAGGACGTTGGAAGTGCGAACCGCGGCCACCTTCACCTTGAAGAGGGCCTCAACAGCCTGCTTCACTTCGGTCTTGGTCGCGTCGGGAGCCACATCGAACACCAGGGTCCCTTCGGTTTCCTTCACAGCCAGACCCTTCTCAGTGATGAGCGGGCGGCGAATGGTCGTGTACAGTGTCGGCATTACGCAGCCTCCGTCTGTGCCAGCTTGCGCTTCGACACGGATTTCACGAGGGCTTCCGAGAGCTGCTCGATGGCGGCCTTGGAGAAGATGGCGCGCTCATAGCGGAGCAGGTCGTAGGGGTGTACCTCGTTGTTGAGCACCAGCTCCACGCCGTCCAGATTGCGGGCACCGAGCACCAGCGACTGGGTGAGGGTCTTGCCGTTCTCCACCACCAGGGCCGTGCGGGTGACGCCGAGTTTGGTCAGCGCGTTGCGGTACAGCTTGGTCTTCGCTTCCTTGATCTCGAGCGAATCAACCACGGTCAGCTTGCCGTCCGCCAGCTTGGCCGCGAGCGCGGAGCGCAGGGCGCCCAGCAGCTTCTTGCGGGGGAAGGCGTAATCGTAGCTGCGCGGCTGAGGTCCGTGGACCGTGCCGCCGTGGCGCCACAGGGGGGAGCGCACCGAGCCCACGCGGGCGCGGCCGGTACCCTTCTGCTTCCACAGCTTCTTGCCGGAGCCGGCGACCAGCTTGCGGTTCTTGGTGGCGTGGGTGCCCTGGCGCAGCGAGGCGCGGTAGTGCTTCACGGCCTCCCAGAGCAGGGCTTCATTGACCTGATCGGCGCCGAAGACGGCGTCGGCCAGCTCGATCGAGCCCACCTTGTCCCAATTCAGATTGACTACATCCACGTTTGCCATTGTTCTTCTCTTTCAGCTCCCCGCCGCTAGCTTCTAGCCTCTAGCTTCCGTACCGCTCTCCGGCGAGTAACTTATCGCAACTTCCAAAATCTTCGTTTCGTCATTCACCGCCGGCTCCACCCTCATCAAGCTAGAAGCTAGGAGCCAGCGGCTAAAAGCTATTTGCGCTTCGCGGTTGCCTTCTTCGAAGCCTTCAGCGGATCGACCGTGCCGGAGCCAGCGAAGCCACGACGCTCGCGCGGCGGAGCCTTGGCCTTGGTGATCATCACGTAGCCATCGCGAGGTCCGGGCACTGCGCCTTCCACCATCAGCAGGTTCTCGTCGAGATCGATGCCGCGGATGCGCAGGTTGCGCACCGTCACCTGGTCCTGGCCGAAGTGTCCGGGCATGCGCTGTCCGGGAAACACGCGGGACGGGAAGCTGGAGGCGCCGATAGAGCCCTGCACCTGGAACATGTGGCCGTGCGACTTGGGTCCGCCGCCGAAGCCGTGGCGGCGCACAACGCCGGCAAAGCCGCGGCCCTTGGAGGTGCCCACGACGTCCACGAATTTGACATCGGAGAAGATATCGACCAGAACGCGATCGCCAGCCTTGGTTCCGTCTTCGCCCTCGGCGCTGACCTCCAGGTCAACTTCCTTAACGAACTTCACCGGCGGAGCTTCGGTCTTGGCCAGGTGGCCTGCCTGCGGCTTGGTCAGCTTGTTGGCCTTGATGAACTCCACCAGACCAATCTGCGCGGCCTCGTAGCCATCCTTGGCCAGGCTCTTCAGCTGCGTCACCACGCAGGGACCGGCCTGGAGCACCGTGATGGGGTGCACCTCGCCCTTGTCGTCGAAGACCTGCGTCATGCCGATCTTTTTACCTAGAATTCCCGTGACTGCCATGTTCTTCTCACCTCATCATGCGACGTTTGAGTGGTCGCACTGCCGGAATTTCTTCCGAGCTCACAGCTGGCAGCTTTCAGCTAACAGCTCTTCGCTCTTCCGAATTTCACCTGTTAACTATCAGCTGTTCGCTGACAGCTTGTTGCTACTTCTCGAAGGCCTTGATTTCGACGTCGACGCCGGCAGGCAGATCGAGCTTCATGAGCGCGTCCACGGTCTGCTGGGTCGGCTCGAGGATGTCGATCAGACGCTTGTGCGTACGGATCTCGAAGGCCTCGCGCGATTTCTTGTCCACGTGCGGCGAACGCAGCACGCAGTACTTGTTCTTGATCGTCGGCAA
>CBJOJD010000146.1:0-12234 GCA_966443485.1 uncultured bacterium
TGAGAGGAAGTCGAGACCGGTTCGATTTCAGCCGCCAGCGTGGAAACAGATGCAGGGTAGATAGGCGGCCGCATGCTGCTATGCTTCCAGCCGTAGAGGAACTCCGCGGCAGCCCCGCAGATGCGCCCCTGGCAGGCTCCCATGCCGCACCGGGTATGCAGCTTGGCTTCCCGCCAGGAGGCAGAGCCCTCGAGCGCTTGATGGGATACGTCTTCGCAGCGGCACACCAGCGTCTCGGGGCGGGGCAGGGCACGCAGCTCAGGGCGCAGCGCAAAGGCTCGATCCATGCGTGCTGCAAAGCGCTGCCAGCGCCGCTGCTGCGGTGCCAGGGAGCGCGCGGCCTGATCGCGCCCGGCGGATGCGAGACCCGCGATCTGGCCTTCCACAATAGCCTTGTCCAGGCCGCCGATCCCGGTGAGTTCACCCACACAGAAGACATTGGCCGTGGAGCTCTGTTGGCGCGCATCCACGGCAACATAGCCATCGGCGACGCGGCAACCCAGCAGGCGCGGCAGTTCAAGATTGGGCACCAGGTGATAGGCGCAGGCCAGCCAATCGCACTCCAGCGTCCGCTGATGCGCACCGTCGGTCACAGTTACGGACAGCACCCGGCCGTCCCCTTCCGCGCGAATCACCCACGAGTTCATAGAGAAGAGACTGCCGCCGGCCTGCCTGCGATAACGTAGCCCCTCAGCGATCTTGGCAGGATGCGCAAGGAGCGTGCTGAGCCCGAAGCGCGCCAGCAGCGCTGGAGATGCCTGCTCGAAAACGGCTCGAATCTGCGCGCCGCTCTTGGCAAGTCCTGCGGCCACCGCGTGCAAGAGAGGACCGGTTCCTGCAACCACTACGCGCTTGCCCCGTAAATCCAGGCCGGCTTTGGCGAGTGCTTGCAGTCCGCCCACCCCAGCCACGCCCGGCAGGGTCCATCCTGGGAAAGGCAGAAATCGTTCGCGCGCGCCCGTAGCCAAGACCAGGTTGCCGTAGACCACGTCGCGACATGCTCCATCGCGCTCCAGGCGCAGCGTTCCTGGCTGAGGAGCATCCACTACAGCCCAGCCGCTCCAAATCTCGACCGCGGCAGTCCTCATGCGAGCTAGCCAAGTCAGATATGCCTTTCCGTGAGGCGAGCGTGCCGCGGAGTCGGCGCGATAGCCTCGCCAGATCTGTCCTCCCGGTGTGGGATTGTCGTCGATCAGGCAAACTCGCTTGCCAGCTTCAGCAGCAATGGTGGCCGCGGCAATGCCACCCGGCCCCGCTCCCACAACCAGTACATCGAAGGCAGCCGTCATCCGGTGGTCACCTCCATCCCCGCTTCGCAGATCACCTGGCATGTCCGGCGCTGGGAGACACCGTTGACCGTAGCCCGGCACTCCATGCAGATGCCCATCCCGCAGAGCGGCGCACGCGCTTCACCCTGCACGGAGTTGCGGCTGGGCTGGCCGGCCATCAGCAGCGCAGCCGCCACACTGGTTCCAGCGGCCACCCTCATCGGTTTACCGTTGATGGTCAGGTCGATCTGTTCGCTCACAGTAACCCCGGAAGGCTTTTTGCCGCCCCGGGCCCGAAAAGCCCAAGTCCGGCGACAACATTGCGTACAATTTTGTATATCACGGAATCCGACCTACCATCCCCGTTTCTTGATCAAGGAGATTGCCGGTGGCCCTACCTGTCTCGCGCGTGTTGCTCTGCTGTTCTCTGCTGGCTCTGACTAGCCCGGCCCTTGTGCGGTCGCAGGACAACGCCGGATATTCGGCAAGCCCGGTGGAGGCGCTGATCGAGCGCTATTTCGTCGACCACTACACGGTATCGAGCGTTTACGCGGACGATCTCTCCCCCACCACTCGCGCCCGCATGGCTCGATTCGACGGAGAGTGGAAGAACCGCCTGCAGTCCATCCCCTTTGCGTCCCTTGATCAGGAAGGCAAGGCCGACTACCTGCTGATGGCCAACCACCTTCAGCGCGAAGATCATCAGCGCACGCTGGAGGCATCGCAGTGGAAAGAGGTGGAGCCGCTGCTACCCTTTGCCGCAACCATCTTCGCGCTGGAAGACAGCAAGCGGGAGGGCATACGTCCCAAGGGGGAAACCGCGGCCGGGCAGATTGCTGCAATAGGCGCCTCGATTGCTGCCGTTCGCAAGGATTTGGAAGCGAAGCTCAGCAAAGATCCGGCACATCTGGATCGCGTGGCGGCGTGGCGCGCCGCCGAGGATCTCGATCATCTGCGCGAGCAGCTGCATCAGTGGTTCGCGTTTTACGACGAATATGATCCTGCATTCACCTGGTGGTGCGCCGAGCCTTACAAGAAGACGGATAACGCTCTGAAGGAGTACGGCACTTTTCTGCGCGAGAAGGTAGCCGGTATCGCCCCTGACGACAAGTCCACGGTGATCGGCACACCGGTGGGTCGGGAAGCCCTGCTGGCCTCTCTGGCCGACGAGATGATTCCTTACACGCCCGAAGAGCTGGTCGCAATGGCCAAGGAGCAGATGGCCTGGTGCAAGCAGGAGATGCTGCGCGCCAGCCGTGAGATGGGCTTTGGCGACGACTGGCACAAAGCTCTGGAGAAGGTGAAGAACTCCTATGTCGAGCCAGGGCAGCAGCCGCAGTTGATCCGGGATCTGGCCGTAGAGGGCGAGCAATTCGCAGAGAAGAACGATCTTGTGACGGTGCCCGAGTTAGCCAAGGAGACCTGGCGGATGGACATGATGACGCCAGAGCGGCAGCTGGTGAATCCGTTCTTCACCGGCGGCGACACCATCAGCGTCAGCTATCCCACCGATACCATGACCTTCGATCAGCGCATGATGAGCATGCGGGGCAACAATCCCGCCTTTTCTCATGCCACGGTCTTTCACGAGCTGATCCCCGGCCATTGGCTACAGGAGTACATGGGGGCGCGCTATCGCCCGTACCGTGGGACCTTCTCCACTGGATTCTGGATCGAGGGCAACGCCTTCTATTGGGAGATGGAGTACTGGGACCGCGGCTTTGATGCAACTCCGGAGCAGCGCATCGGCGCGCTCTTCTGGCGCATGCACCGCTGCGCGCGCATCATCTTCTCGCTGAGCTTCCAGCTCGGCAAGATGACGCCCCAGGAGGCCGTGGACTTCCTTGTCAATGAGGTCGGGCACGAGCGCGATAACGCCACCGCTGAGGTTCGCCGCTCAGTCAACGGCAGCTACGATCCGCTCTACCAGTGCGCCTACATGGTGGGCGCACTGCAGTTCCGCGCCCTGCGCCATGAGCTTGTGGACAGCGGCAAAATGACGGAGCGCGCCTTCAACGACGCTGTACTTCGCGAGAATGCGATGCCCATTGCGATGTTGCGGGCTATCCTCACCAACCAGCCACTCACGCCGGAGTTCAAGAGCACGTGGCGCTTCCTGGATGAGGTGCCGCCTGCGAAACAGTAAGCCCGCAGCGGATGCATGGGCCCGGCGGTTGCGCGGCAGAATAACCAACAAAGCTTAAGCTACGTTCAAGATCAACGAAGAAAATACCGCGATGCGCGCAGACTGCAAGCAAGACGCGGCTTTTCGTGAATTCACCTGGCTGTTACCGCAGGTTCAACGAATCGTCAGGATCGGCTCCGAGACTGTAGATCAACGGAAGCCCCTTTCCCGATTTCGTTGTTTGGAGGTTCACGATGCCACGTCTGGTTCGCGCGCATCTTTGTCTACTATTGGTCTTGGCGTTCTTCACCACTCTCCCCCTCTCCGGCCAAAACACAAAAGCTACACTCGCCGGCTCGGTGAAAGACGCAAGCGGCGCAGTTCTACAGGGCGCGCGCGTGACGCTGGAGCCCTCCGCTCAGCCCGCCACCACTAACGCGGCGGGCGAGTTCCTGCTGAATCAGCTCAATCCGGGCACATACGCGGTGACCGTCTCGTTCACTGGATTTGCGCCTTACAGCACCTCGGTGACGCTGAACGCGGGGCAGTTGGAGCGTCTGGATGTCTCACTCAAGGTGGCGACCAATACGCAAGAGGTAGAAGTCTATGCGGGCCGCCAGTACGGCGAAGCGGAGTCGATCAACCGCACCATCGCCGCTGAGAACGTGCTTCAGGTTTTGCCCGCGGAGGTCATCACCTCGCTGCCCAATGCCAATATTGCCGACGCCTTGGGCCGTATGCCCAGCGTGACCATCGAGCGGGACGAGGGCGAGGGCAAGTACGTGCAGATTCGCGGCACCGAGCCTCGGCTCAGCAACACCATGATCGACGGCGTCACGATTCCCTCTCCGGAGTCGGGCGTGCGTCAGATCAAGCTGGATACGATCGCCTCTGATCTGGTGGATTCAGTCGAGATCAACAAGACGCTACAGGCCAATATCGATGCCGATGGCATCGGCGGCTCGGTCAATCTCGTCACCAAGACTGCCAGCGACAACCCCACCATCTCGCTGTACGGGCTAGGCGGACATACGCCCATCTTCACCGGCCGCGGAGTAGACCAGTTTGGCGGAACCATTGGCCGCCGTTTCTTGACGGATCGCAAGCTGGGCATCATCGTGGGCGGCACCTATGACTACAACGGGCGAGGCATCAACGACATTGAGCCAGTGCCGACGGCGGGCAGTGCCACTACTCACTTCACCAGCCAGGATTTCCGCGACTACATCTACAACCGCACTCGCTGGGGCGCCACTGCCAATGCGGACTACAAGCTGGGACAAGGCTCTAATATTTCACTGCGCAGCCTCTTCTCCACCTTTCGCAACTGGGGCAATAAGTGGGTGTACACGCTCAACGACGGCGGAACCCCGCAGTACAGCCAGGATTGGCGCCGTCCAAACATGGCAATTGGCAGCTTGAACCTTGCCGGGCGCCACATGTTCGGCAACAACACCATTCTGTGGAATGCTTCAGTGGCGCGCTCCCGCTCGCTCTCCGGATCGGGCGGCGCCAGCTACGGATGGACCGGCGACTCCGCCATCAACTGCGTGAACGACCAAGGCCGCTCCACCAGCGAATATCGCCCCGGCTGGAGCACAGGCTGCTTCGGTTCGGGCGCAGACAATGCCTTCGACCGCAATAATTACGGCTTCTACGAATTCGACTATCCGACCTTCGGACAAAGCGTGCAGCTCAATCTGGAGGCCGCCGGATCGTATGCGCGTACTTATCACTTCGGTTCTCGCTACGGCACCATCGAGTTCGGCGCAAAGATTCGCAATGCGCACAAGTTCGACGACACCTACAACGAGAGCTATTGCACCGATCCAGACTGCTCGGGAACCACGCTGATTCCGGTGGCGCAGCACCCCGAGTGGTACAGCGACTTCAGCGATCCCGGCTACTACGACAAAACCTACGGCGCTTATCCGGCGACTACCGACTGGGGCAAAGTGAAGGGCTGGGTGCAGGCCAATAACGGACAGCTCTCCTTCATCGGTGGTCCAGGCGCAAACTCCAACAACTACGATCTGGTCGAGCGCATTCCCGCGGGATATGTAATGAACACGTTGGAACTGGCCAGCCGGGTGCGGCTAGTAACGGGTCTGCGCATCGAGGCCACCCACGTGAATACCACCAGCTTCGACGAGACGACCAACTCGCTCTCCTACAAAGCCGGCGGCGACTACACCAACCTCCTGCCCAGCGCCTCGTTGCGCTTCGCCCTGGACAAGGACTCCGATCTGCGCCTGGTGTACGGACGCGGCCTGGCGCGGCCTGATCCGCAGGACATCTCCGCTGCAGTCAGCCAGCCTGCCTTGGATCAGACGCCGGTCACCATCAGCATTGGCAATCCAAACCTGAAAGCAGAGGTGGCCAACAACTACGACCTGCTCTATGAGCGCAATCTCAATCCGCTGGGGTTGATCCAGGTGGGCTACTTCTACAAAGACCTGATGCAGCCCATCGCCTACGAGCAGTTCTACTCAACCGCCACCTTTCCGCACGTGCCGGCCGGCACCAAGGTGCTGGTCACGCAGCCGGTGAATGCAGGCAGCGCCTTTGTGCAGGGCATCGAGTTTGGCTTCGAACAACGCCTGTCCTATCTTCCAGGAGTGCTGGGCGGAGCGGGCCTGTCTGCGAACTACAGCTACACCAGCTCCACGGCGCGCGGCCTGCCTAACCGTTCCGATCAGCCCGCCATGTTGCGCCAGGCGCCGAACACCTGGAATGTCAGCCCCACCTACGACACCAAGCGCTTCTCCATGCGCCTGGGCATGACCTTCGACGACAAGATGATCTACCAGTACAACTGGACCGATGGCGCCGATGCGGTGGGCGTGCATGGCCCCTCCGGCGATGTGTACCTCTACTCCCATCTCCAGGTCGACACGCAAGCCTCGTACAAGCTGCCGTGGGGCTTCTCCGTTTACGGGTACGGCCTCAACCTGAACAACGAGGTCTTCGGCTTCTATCAGGGCGGACCGCAGTACATGATCCAACGCGAGTACTACCATCCCACCTACGCGGGCGGACTGCGCTGGAACATGACGCACGAGCGATAAGCCGATTCTCATCAACGCGACCGGCGTGGTGGATCAGCCGCGCCGGTCTTTTCGTTTGGCCATCGCGGACATTTCTGTAAAGATAGAGGGTTATGACAACAACCGCCGCTCCTTCTAAAGTCTTTGCCGACCGCATTGGCCGGATTGAGGTCTCTGCAACCATGGCTGTGGCCGCCGAAGCCGCCAAACTGCGCGCCAATGGCGCCAACCTGGTGGACTTCGGAGCCGGCGAGCCCCACTTTCCCACGCCGCAGCACATCAAGGACGCGGCCATCGCGGCTATCAATGCCAACTTCACCCGCTACACCGTGGTGCCCGGCATCCCCGACGTGCGCAAGGCCATCGTGGACCGTCACGCCGCGGACTTCGGCTCCGATTACGGCGTGGATGAGGCCATCTTCACCACCGGCGGCAAGCTGGCGCTCTTCAATACCATCCAGATCCTGGTGGATCACGGCGATGAAGTGATTCTCCCCGTGCCGTACTGGGTCAGCTTCAAAGACATCATCCAGTACGCGGGCGGCAAGGTCGTCTACCTGCAAACCAGTGAGGCGGAGAACTTCCGCATCACCGCCGACGCCATCGAGAAGGCCATCACCCCGCGCACCAAGGCCATCATTCTCAACTCGCCTTCCAATCCGGCAGGCGCAGTGGTCAGCGCCGAAGACCTGGAGCGCATCGTTCGTCTCGCTCACGATCGCGGCATCTACCTGCTGCTGGACGAGTGCTACGTCTACCTGAACTACGCCGGCAAGGCAGTCTCCGGTGGCTCGTTCACCTGGGCCAAGGAACACCTGGTAATTCTCGGCTCGCTCTCCAAGACCTATTCCATGACCGGATGGCGTGCAGGCTACGCGCTGGCCTCGAAAGCGGTAGTGGCGAACTTGAGCAAGCTTCAATCGCAGTCCACGTCGAACGCGTCCAGCATCGTGCAGAAGGCTTCCATTGCGGCGCTGGCGGGATCGCAGGAGTGCGTTGCCGAGTTCCGCGCCGAGTTCATCGAGCTGCGCGATTACATGCTGGCCAGGCTGGCAGAGATTCCCGGCGTGACCTGCACCAAGCCCGAGGGCGCGTTTTACGTCTACCCGAACATCGGCGCCTACATCGGCAAGGGTGGCATCCGCTCGGCAACAGAGCTGGCCACGCGCCTGCTGCATGAGGGTCACGTGGTCACCGTGCCGGGAGAGGCATTCGGCACCGGCCAGCATATTCGACTCTCCTACCCCGTGACCAAGCAGAACATCGACGAGGGCACGCGGCGCATGAAGGAATTCCTGACCGGCCTCGCCTAAGCATTGTTCCTCTCAAGCGGAGGCTTCATCGTCTGGAGCCTCCGCTACCTCTCCGCCGCACTGCTCTGCACTGCTTTGTATGGTCTTGTACACTGGTGCGGAGATGAGCTGCCTATTCTGCAAAATCATCGATGGAAGTATTCCCTCGCAACCTGTCTACCAGGATGAGCACTGCTACGCCTTCGCCGATATACGGCCTCAGGCACCTACGCATTTCCTGGTGGCTCCGCGCGAACATCTTGATTCGCTAGCGCACGCGGATGAGAAGCATGGTGCTCTGCTGGGCCGCTTGTTGCAGGCCGCGGCGGAGATCGCCCGCCAACGCGGATTGGCCCAGGGCTACCGCGTGGTCATCAACACCGGCGACCATGGCGGGCAGACCGTTGAGCACTTGCATCTGCATGTGCTGGGCGGACGGCCCATGGCCTGGCCTCCGGGATAACCCGAGCCCACGCGAAATAGGGTTCAGACGCAAGAAAGGCATCCGCTTGCGCGAATGCCTTCACTTGCTCCTTCCACTCCTCAGCAAGACCTAGACCGGCTGTGGAATGTACTCTTCTTCCTCTTCCATGCCGTAGCGGCGCAGAAGATTGGGCAAGCTCTGCGAGAAGGCCGAACGCGGCATCACCGTGTCGCAGCCGGCTTCGGCAGCCTTCAGCTTCAGATCGCCTTGCAGGTGAGAGAGAAATCCGATGATCGAAGTGGATTTCTTGAGCTTGGCCTTGAGCTTCGGAATCAGCGTCATCGGCTTGGCATTGGCGTTGTTCAGATCGAACACTACCAGGCGGGGACGCTCACCCTCCGGCGCTTCGGTCAGGCGTGTGAGCACCTCTTTATCGCCCTTGACGAACTCCACCTTCACGCCCAGCTTGCGCGCCGTCTCCTGAATCTTGGCCAGGAAGAACAGATCCTCGATGAAGCAGAAGATGCGGGTCGGAGCATCATGGCGAACCGGCGCCGCGGGAGCTGCCTGGTACAGATCGGGATAGTAATTCTGGTGTCCGTTGCTGGTGATCTGGATGGTCGAGGCGGGGCCGTCGGCTACGTTGCCGTTGGCGGCGCGGTAGCTGTGATCCATGGGTCCGACAAACTCACGCGGGCCGCGCTGCTTCATCTTACGCTTGGCCTGCTGTCCCTGATTCACGGCATTGCCCGGCTGCGGATTGCCGCCGCCTGAGCCCTTCTGGAAGAACTTCTTCTTCTTCCTGCCCTGATTTTGGCGGGGCGCAGCAGAGGACTTGGGAGGTGCGGTCGCCTGAGCTACTGGAGGCGGAGGAGCCTGCGCCTGCTGTACCGGTGGGCCCTGTTGGGCGGCGGGGTTACTCGACTTGTTCTTCCGGCGGCGCCGGCGACGCCGATGTCCTTGGGATTGGCCCGGGCCGTTGGCCGGGCTCGGCCCCATATCAGGCTGGGGCTGCGTTGTTTCTGTGGTCATCCGTGCACTTCCTGGCACTTTGCTGTGTAATGCATTGCTGGTTTGAGTCCACCGCGCTCCTGGCGAGCCTGCGGCGTTCTCGATGAGCACCGTCCCCCGTCAGAAAGACGCAACGGCGCCCAATCTACTGTGTGCGAAGGCTGGGTAAGAACGCTGGTCGCACTTTACATGTCCCGGTCCACTCACAAATGGCTGAAAGCCGGCGCTTACAACGGCGCTCTGGCCAGCCACAACGGCGTGCCACGCTAGGTGAGATATCCGAAGACCCGAATCGTGTGTTTGCCTGACGATATATTCACCGACGGCAGTGTTCGGCCAAAGCCTGAACTGACCCAAACCCCGCAACGGGTTCCGCTGGCGCGTAACTGCCTGCGCTCGCCAGCGCTTCCGTTCGTAAGATGCCTTTCCAATGGGGAGATTTCGCCGCTCGTAGCCTGCTATTGGAGTTTATGGCGAAGTTTCCTTGTTCAGTGGCGAGCTTGCTCTCCCCAGATCGGGGAAGCCGGCGTCAGCCCTTGATCGGCAAATCTGATACTACCGCGATGGGGCTCGGCTGGCAAGCCGCCTGAAGGGAAAGTGCGCCGCGGGCGGTGGAAATCCGGTCCGCTATTCCCAAGTTGAAACCTATCCGGCTCTATGTGCCTGAAACATCGCGTCTGGAACGGCTCGCCCGTGGGCCCGGAGGGCAAACTCGATCCGAAGCGATTCCTCAGACAGGACTCTGTACGGATACTGCTCTAAATCTGGACCCGCCGCGCCCAGCACGGTAGGAGAGTGCGGCGGCCCAGCAGATATGAAAGATGAATCTACGAAGCCTGGCTGCGTAGGGTTTGCTCGGCCCGGAACCAATCTTCTTCGTGGCTTCCATGGGGCCGGCCACGCTCGATCCAAAAACGGTGCGCAAGCTGCGCCACCTGGTCATGCGCTAGCGAGTGGTGGTGATGATTGTTTTCTGCGTGATGATTGTTTTCTGGAAGTTGCGTCTCCGCGACGGCGTTCTTCTTACTCGCGGTCTTACGAGGTTTTGCAGGGCTGGCAGCCTTGCTGGCTCTCTTGACGGTCTCTGCCATTGAGGTCTCCTTGTTTGGGGGTGAAGGGGCCCACATAACGAGCTGTCCTTACCAGATTACCAAGAGACCGGCTGCTGTGGCGCAGCGATCCCGGCCACGGAATCCCCGCATACAACCCCGACCGTCGTGTCTACCCTTCCTGGGACCGGGAGCGTCTGCCGCTAGGGGTGCGCCGCGGCCAGGGCTCCGCTGAACTCGCCCTCTTCGCGGATGCGCCGCGGCCAGAGCACGGTGAAAGTGGAGCCTTTTCCCGGCGTCGAGTCCACGCGGATGCTTCCCCCGTGGTGGGTGATCAGCTTCTTGACCAGCCAAAGGCCCATTCCGTTCCCACGCTCTCCCTTTGTACTGACGCCAAACTGGAAGAGATGGGGCAGTAGGTCTGGCTCGATGCCCGATCCCTGATCGGAGACGTCCAACCTAACCGCGTCCTCGTGCCCCTCGATGCGAATCGTGACCTTGCCCTGGGCGCCGCTGGTGGCCTCACAGGCATTACGCACCAGGTTGAGCAGGACCTGGCGGGTCTCCACCGCGTAGGCATTCACCCGGCAGTCGCCTTCATGCTCAATCTCCAGGGCGATGCCACGCTTGCGCAGCACTGGAATCAGCAGGAAGCGAACCGCCTCGGCAGAGCTCACCAGATCGACCAGCTCCGCCTCTCCGGTTTGCCGGAAGAATCCCAGCGTGGAGCGGGTCAGGGCCTCGATGCGCTTGACCTCATCGGTAGCCTGTTGCGAGAGAGAGCTGACTTCCGGCGACAAACCCGGCTGTAGCTGGATCAGGAAGAGCAGATTCTGGATGGCCGCAAGGGGATTGTTGATCTCGTGAGTCACTACCGCCGACATGCGGTTCCACTCCTCCAGCCGGCGGGCTGCCATCAGATGATCTTCCACCTTGGCGCGTTCACTTTCCGCATTGGAGAGACGCGCGGCGTAATCGTTGATGCCCGAGCTCAGCTGACTCGCCTTTCTCGCGAACGCGATCGCCACGTAAGCGGAAAAGACGGCGGTCACAATATTGGTGCCCGCATCGATCCAGAAGACTGGAATCCAGGTGGTGATGACCTCCATCAGGTGCGTGGAACCGCAGGCCACAATGAAGATCCCGAAACCCACCAGGAAGAAGGCCCAGTCCTTAGCCAAGACAGCACGCCGGGTCTGCAGGACCATGTAGAACAAGGTGATGCAGATGCTGAAGTAGCTAAGGAAAGTGATGAAGTTGGTGACCGCCATGGTCCAGATCAGACCTGGATCCTGGTTCCAGCACACCGCATGGGGCATTAAAGAAGAGGACATGACGGCTCGACCTCGAGATGGACGTCGACAAAGCGCCGCCCTGTAGACATTAGATGGAGAGCGGCAGGGGAAGAGAGTGGCTCGGCTCCAAAGTTCCGGGGCGGGTTCGCTTGCGGGAATGTCCAAACCAGGATGGGGAAAGAGAAGGTGCCCATAGCGGCCGACGCGGCAACGATGTGATCACAATCGTTGTATCGCGCAGCACCTGCAGGAATCAAGGGATTGCGAGCCGGGGCGGCTAAGGATTTGCGCCCGCTGGTAGGTCAACGGGGCTGCGCTTCGGTCTATCAAAACAAAAAAAGCGCCCCTCGGTAAGTCCTGTCTGGATTCATCCAGATCTGGCAAACGGAGGGGCGAGGAGCCGCAATCACAAGAAAATGCGCTTAGGGCTTCGGGCACGCGAAGGAATTACCGTCCCGCACACCAATGCTTTCGGCTCATCTTCTGGACCGAATCGAAGTCTATGTGCCTGTTCCTGCACGGAAAAAGGTTTAATCGGGTAGCAGAACCCGAACTTCTTATCTAAACCGATCTGTTTCTTTGATTTACTTCTGTATGGACATGTAAATTACGGCCACGTATGATACGCAGTACGGTAGCTCAGAGCCGCTTGTGAATCCAATCCAGCGCGCCGGTTCCGCTGGCTGGCAGACTCTTTCGAGCGCACCGCGGCGGGATCGACAC
>CBJOJD010000147.1:0-11985 GCA_966443485.1 uncultured bacterium
GATGAAGAAAGAGACCTGATCCCCACCCATTCCCATTTGATGGGCTCCTGGGTGGAGGCCGGCCTTTGTGGTGCGCTCTTCTGGATCTACGTCTTTTGCCTTGTTGCGAAGGGAATTGCCAGCGTCGGCATCTCTCCTCCGACCCTTGCGCCTGTGTATGTCTACAAGCTCACAGCCTTTCTCTGGGACATCCTCTTTTCCCCCGCTGCCTCCCGTACCATCCTTCCCGAGGCCTTCTTGCTGATCGTCGTCATCGATCTCCTCCACCGCCCGTTCAGCACCGATCACACGAGTCAGCACGTGCTTCTGCCTTGGAGCACGCGCGATGCATAGCTCCCGGCATCTCTGCTCCACCCATTCTGCTGCGATTCATCGCTCGCGCCGCTCTCCGAGATCTCACCTCGCAGAACGCCCCTCGACCATTTTCCTGGGTCGATTTCTGAAACTGCGCGCCCTCGATTCGCGCTCTCGTAGCGCCGCCTTGTCCGGGGTGACCGCATTGGCGGGAAAAATCGTCTCGCTCGGCACCAATGTTGTTGTCGTGCGCCTCGCCTATCGCTACCTCGGCGCGGAACGTTACGGCATGTGGGTCACGCTCACTTCGATCGTGATGATGCTCAGCTTCGCCGATCTCGGCATGAGCAACGGCCTCATCAACCTGGTTGCAGAGGCCCTGGGACACGATCATTCACGAGAAGCGCAAAGAGCCGTCTCGAGCGGCCTTTGGATGTTAGGCCTCGTGGCGATGCTGCTGGCCGGGGCGGCCGCCCTCGCCTCTCCGTTCGTGGTGCCGGCCAAAATCTTCAACGTTCACTCAGCTCCTGCCGTCGCCGAATCAGGACCTGCTCTGCTTGCCTTCTTCATCTGCTTTCTGCTCAACCTGCCGTTGGGCGCGATACGCAGTGCCCAGGCCGGCATGCAGCAGGGGTACTGCAATCACCTGTGGGGAATACTGGGGAGTGTCTTGAGTCTGATGACGTTGATCGCGGCTCTGCATCTGCGTGCCAGCCTGCCGGTCCTCGTCGTATGCCTCTCCGCCCCACCGCTCGCGGCATCGGTCCTCAATGCAATTCAACTCTTCCTCTGGTCGCATCCGGAACTGACTCCCGCTCCGTCCGCATTCTGTCGGAGCACAGCATCGCGTCTCTTCCGCACCGGTACTATGTACTTCCTCATGCAGCTTTCATTAGCCGTCGGTATGCAGACAGACAACGTCGTCATCGCCCAGATCCTTGGCTCGGCTGCTGTAGCCGACTACGCCATCCCCGCCCGGCTCTTTGGTATGGTCAACGCCTTCCTGGTGCTCTGTTCCGCTGCGCTCTTACCAGCCTATGCCGACGCAGCCGCCCGCAGCGACCGTCTCTGGATCCGCAAGACCTTCTTCCGTGCCGCTTCTCTAGGCACGAGCGTGACTTTAGCCACGGTCGTCATTCTGGTGCTTTTCTGCAATCCGATCCTGGCTCTCTGGATCGCGCCCAACGTGCGTGCCCCTCTCCCCTTGCTATTCACATTGGCCGCGCAATGCCTCATCAATGCTTACCTGCAGCCGCTTTGCTTTTTGCTAAACGGTGTCGGCCAGTTTCGCCAGCAGGCCATCAGTGCCGTTCTCATGGCTATTCTCAACCTGGGACTTTCCATCTTCTTCGTCCGCCAGTTCGGTATCGTTGGCGCTGTATTGGGGACCGTGCTTGCCCTGATCATGACGCAGGTCGTGCCTCTCAGCCTCGCGGCCAAGCATGTTCTTCATGAATTGCCGGTCGTATCCACCCCTCTCGCCGTCCAGCCCTCATGCGACTCCTGCGCGTAATTCGCGGAACCGACCCCGAATCGGGTGGACCCATCGAGGCCCTTCGGAGCACTTCCGAAGTAATGGTCCGCGCTGGCCACCAGGTTGAGGTCGTCAGTCTGGAGACCCCGGCCGCCGCTCGCCAGCACGCTCTTCCTTTCGCTGTTCACGCGCTAGGGCCAGGCAGCGCACGATACGGCTACAACCCCCGCCTGACCTCCTGGATCCGAGACAACGCTTCCCGCTTCGATGCAGTGCTCTTGCACGGCCTCTGGAACTACACCTCCGTAGGAGCCTGGCGCGCTCTGCGCAAGCTTGGGGTGCCTTACTTCGTTCACGTCCATGGCATGATGGACCCCTGGTTCCGCCAGCAGTATCCCCTCAAGCACATTCAGAAGCAGGTTTATTGGTGGTTGGCCGAAGGGCGTGTCTTGCACGACGCCCAGGCGGTGCTCTTTACCTCGGAAGACGAGATGCTGCGCGCCCGCCATTGCTTCTTGGGATACACCTATCGTGAGCGCGTCGTCTCCTACGGGACGGCAGATCCCGGCGGCGATCCTGTCGCGCAACAACACGCCTTCTTCCGCGCCTTTCCGCAGATGCGTGGCCAAAGGCTGCTCCTCTTTCTCGGCCGCATTCATCCCAAAAAGGGCTGCGATCTCCTCCTCCAGGCCTTCGCGAATCAGGCCAGGTACCTTCCAGAGACCCTCGATCTGGTCATCGCTGGCCCTGATCAGACCGGCATGCGCTCCCAATTGCAATCGCTTGCGCTCCGCCTCGGAATTGCCTCGCGCGTCCACTGGCCCGCCATGCTGTCAGGAGATCTCAAGTGGGGAGCCTTCCATGTGGCCGAGGCATTTATCCTCCCCTCCCATCAGGAAAACTTCGGCGTCGCCGTTGCTGAGGCCATGGCCTGTTCCAAGCCGGTATTGATCAGCGACAAGGTCAACATCTGGCGGGAAGTGCTCGCAGCCGGAGCCGGGTTCGTAGCTCCCGATACCGCGGACGGCACAGCTCTGCTTATCCGCCAGTTTCTTTCGCTCTCCGTGGAAGAACGCCTCCGCATGGGTGCACAGGCGCGCAGCGCCTTCCTGCAGAACTTCCACAGCGAGGCGGCCGGCCACGACCTTCTCCGCGTCCTGGAGCCTCCATCCTTGCTATAGCCGGACCTTGACGCCCGCCCGCGCCACCGCAGGGTCTACTGCCTTTAGGTTCTGGGTTCCGTGCCCGGTTAGGCACTCCCACTCCCCGGCCACTCATTTATCGTGAAATGCAGAGATGAAGCAGACCCTCACCCGCCTCCTCCTTACCCTTCCGGTCGTCTGGCTCGTGGTCTCGCTCGTCTTCTTTCTTATTCATCTCGTGCCCGGCGATCCCATCGAACAAATGCTCGGCGAAGGAGCCACTCCCGCCGACATCGGCGCCCTTCGTCATCAGTACGGCCTCGATCAGCCCCTCAGCCGGCAGTACCTCCATTACTGGAACGGAGTGCTTCACGGCGATCTCGGCAGCTCCATTCGCCTGCACGATAGCGTCTCTCACCTAGTGGCGCAGCGCTACCCCTACACCCTCGCTCTTACCCTGGTTGCTCTCGGTTTTGGCCTCTTGCTCGCCCTGCCTGCCGGAATCTTCGCCGCAGTGCGCCGCGGCCGTGCGACGGATCAGAGCATCTCGGTCGTCAGCCTCTTCGGGTTGTCTGTCCCTGGTCTCGCCCTCGGCCCCGTGTTGATTCTGGTTTTCTCCATTCTTCTCGGATGGCTTCCCGTCTCCGGAGCCAGTGGAGGCGGGCGCACCGCAATCGATTGGCGCTACTTGATTCTCCCCGGCATCACCATGGGCGCATCTCTCGCCGCCATCCTCACCCGCATGGTCCGCACCGCCATGCTCGAAGAACTCGGCCAGGACTACATCCGCACCGCCCGCGCCAAAGGATTGAGCGAGCAGGCCGTCGTCTGGCGGCATGCTCTGCCCAATGCACTTGTTCCCATTGTCACCGTGGTCGGCCTGCAATTCGGCGCACTGCTTGCCGGAGCCATCGTGACCGAAAAAATCTTTAGCTGGCCCGGCCTCGGTCGCCTGGTCGTGGACGCCATCTCCAACCGCGACTATGCCCTCGTGCAGGGTTGCCTGCTGTGCATCGGTCTCACCTACGTGCTGGTAAATCTATTGACCGACCTCGTCTATCGTTGGGTGAACCCGCGCATGCGGGCGTAGGCAGCTCGTCTTGACCATTCATCACGTCTAGCCAACCTGCCCACTCTCCAGGTACACCCCTCGTCAGTCCAGCAGCGAGGTCGCTATCTTCGGCTCGAGAGGTCGCAAGCGCTCGCTCAAACCTTCCCTCGCGAAGGCGTCGATCAGCGTTTGCTGGCTCTCGCTGAAGTGCTCCCAACCCCCGTGGTGCACCGGGAAGATGCGTGCTTGCGGAAACGCCTTCGCCGTGGCAATCGCATCCTCGTGGTTCATCGTGAGATGGAAAGGTCCCCGCGCCTTCACCGTCGCTGCGCCTCCGTGCAACACGACCGCCTTGATCGAGAATCTCTTCGCGACCTCAGCCACCCCCTCGTACCAGACGGTATCTCCTGTCACGTAGACTCCGTCTTCCGGCCGCTCGCTCCACCGCAGCACAAACCCCGTCACATCGCCCGAGACAGGCTCGATTCCCGGAGGTCCGTGACGCGCCGGCGTGCTGCTTACGTACAGCACCCCCGGATGCGCCGCCAGTTGTGTCTCCTCCCAAGGAGCGAGGCCGTGCGCGTTTCCGCCCAGCCGGCTTGCTCCCGCTGGTGTCGTGAGCACACGACCCGCCCGCGGCAAAAAAGCCCTCCCTGCATGATCCAGATTGTCGTAGTGCTGGTCATGGCTCAGCAGCACAGCATCAATGGGCTTCAGGCTCGCCTCATTCGCTGCCGGCCCCATCGTCTTCGTCAAAGTGACTGGGCCATAGGTAGCCGAGCTTCCTGCCGGATCGAACGTGGGATCGGTGAGCAGCCGCAATCCACCAATCTCGAGTAGTGCCGTAGGACCGCCAATCAGTGTAATCTTCATCGTGCCCTAGAGATGTGCGGCACCCTCTGCGGGTCGCACAAATCCGCTTCATCGCACGCTCCGAGCCCTTCTCACTTACTGCGACAGCGGAATCTCCAGGTCCACAATCTCCGGCTCGAAGCCCCCGTCAGCGCGCACGTGCAGATATCCCATCGTCACCTTGAGATTGAAGCGCCGCGGTCCGCACGATCCAGGATTGAAGTACAGCACGCCCTTATGTCGGCGAATGTCCGCCTTATGAGAATGGCCAAAGAGCACGGCCGCGAACTTCGCCGCCGCTGGGTCAAGGTGCAGCGTGTCGATGTCGTGCAGCAGATACAAGTAGCTGTTCTCGACTAGCACCACCTCCGTCTCCGGAAGCTGACCACACGCACCGCTGCGATCGACATTGCCTCGAATCGCTGTAACGGGAGCAATCTCCCGCAGCCGGTCCAAAATCGAGATCTCGCCCACATCCCCGAGATGCAGGATCTGGTCTACGCCCTTCAGCCTGGGCAAAACCTCGGGCCGCAGCAGTCCATGCGTGTCGCTGACCACCCCGATCTTCACAGACCCATCTCCAGGCGCGTCCTTGGATCGAGCTGGTCGCGAAGTGCGTCGCCCAGAAAATTGAGTCCCAGCACCGCGCCCGCGATAGCGGCCGCAGGAAACAGTACCAGATGCGGCGAGTCGAACAGGTGTGAGCGCGCATCGTTCAGCATGCCGCCCCAGCTGGGCGCAGGCGCCGGAATGCCCAATCCCAAAAATGACAGCGTGGCCTCCGCCAGAATCACGCCAGCCATGCCGATCGCAGCCTGCACAAGAATCGGCTGCGCGATGTTAGGCAGAATGTGTCGAAAGAAGATGCGCAGTCCGCTGGCCCCCAGCGCGCGCGCCGCATCGACATACTCCCTGTCGCGCACCGCCATCACCTGTGCGCGCACCAGTCGTGCATATCCGGCCCATCCGCCAATCGCCAGTGCCAGCACCAGGTTTGAGAAGCCCGGCCCCAGGAACGCTGCAAACGCAATCGCCAGCAGTATTCCTGGCAGAGCGAGAAACGTGTTCATCGCGATCGTAGTGAGTGCCGTGTCGATCCAGCCACCCAGGTAACCTGCAACGCCGCCAATCGCCAATCCCAGCCCCAGGGATATGCCGACAACCGTCACGGACACTGCCAGCGAAATGCGCGCTCCCCACAGCAGGCGAGAGAACGTGTCGCGCCCCAGTTCATCGGTACCTGCCAGATGCGCAGCCGACGGCCCCTGCAGCCGGTGGAGCAGATCGATCGCCGCGGGATTCTGCGGTGATAGCCACGGCGCCGCCAGTCCTCCGATAACAAACGCGGCTAGCAACACCGCGCCTACCACAGCCAGTGGTTGACGTCGCACGCGATTGGAAAGGGAAGCAAGCCAGGCCATCGGTTAAGAAAAGCATACAGCGACTCGTTGCCGAAACTGGGGTCTAATGGAGACATGAAGTTACTCCGTCACCTCCTGTTTGCCGGAATCGTTCTCGCTCTGCTCGCGCCCCAGATCCATGCGCAACGTCCCGATTCCGCGGCCGCGGAACAGCTCTTCGCAATGGCCAATCAGACCCGCGCGCGTGCCGGACTGGGCCGCCTCCAGTGGGACCACGATCTAGCCGTTGCTGCCCTGAAACACTGCATGCGCATGGTCTCTGAAGGCCAGCTCTCCCATCGGTATGGCGGGGAGCCCGATCTCACCGAACGTGCCGCTACCGCCGGAGCTCATTTCAGCCTGATCGAAGAGAACATCGCTTTGGGACCGGACGCCACCACAATCCATCGCGGCTGGCTCGAGTCTCCACCGCATCGCGCCAATCTCCTCGCCAAAGACATCGATCGCGTGGGCATCGCGGTTGTCTCAGCCCGCGGCAATCTCTGGGCCGTCGCCGACTATGGTCATGGAGTCGCCGTCTTCAGTCCCAGTCAGGCGGAAGCCAAAATCGCCGACCTCCTGCGCATGAGCGGATTAAAGGTCCTCGATGATCCCGCTCAGGCCCGTGCCGCCTGCGCGCTCGATCACGGACTGCCTCGTTCCGGTGGTCCTGAGCCCCTCTACGTCATGCGCTGGCAGAACTCGGACCTCAATCATCTGCCCCAGGAACTCGTAAACCGCCTATCCTCCCGCGAATCTCGCCGGGCCGCGGTCGGCAGCTGCACGCCTCGCAATGTGGACGGACCGTTCACCGTCTACCGCATGGCTGTCCTGCTGTACGGCCCCGCCGGCAATGGGAAATAGCGCCTCAACCGAAGGACTGGTACTGCTTCCAGAACTGCGGCCACGGCAGCCGCGGCGGACCGCAAACGAAGATGTCGGGATGAACGGTGCTCTCCTCGTTGCGAATGCTCAGCGCGTTGCCGTTGTGCCCCGCCAGCCTGCATCCAGTAAACTCGCTCTCCGCCTGCTTCTGCGAGAGTCCCACCACAATGATGGTCGTGGGCGATGAACTGGGGTATCCCCGCAGCCACGCGGAGTTAGTCGTGCTGATGGGATCGGGCAGATGATAAGCCGGTCCCAGCAGCTCGATTGCGCCCTGCTCTCCGTAGTTTCCTACCCGGATCCCAAGATGCGCCTGCTCCTCAGCCGGCATTGAATCACGAATCTGCGCCACCGTTCTCACCAGTTCGTCCCAGCCGATCTCTTCGCGCAAATCGCCATTCTTGCTCAAGCAGAAATCGCGCAGTGGGCCGCTGCTCGCCATCGGAACAAGGATCGCAATCACGTAGCCGCCCACAGCCGCCAAGCCAGCAAAGAACACTGCCTCGATCGACCGCCTGCTCCAGGACCGCATGCGCCGTACCCATGCTTCGCCCATCACCGCGCCCATCGCCAGCAGCATGGGATAGGCGGCGGACACGTAATAGAACCGGCCTTTTGCCAGCCAGAACAGAATCACCGGAACCAGGTACATCCAGCCCAGCATGCGATAACGTCCGCTGCGTAAGTATCCGGTCAGCCCCGCGATCCAGACCGGTGCGGCAAACAAATTCACACACAACCAGAGCTGATCGCGCAGAAATCCCTCCGCGCGTCCTTCTCCCACATCGCGTCGATGGATATGCCGCAAAAACTCATACGAGATGAAATGGTGCTTCGCCTGCCACAGCAGGTTCGGCAAAAAGATCAGCAGCGCCAGCCCGATGCCACCCCAGAAGTAGCCGCTCTTCCAAAAGCGTCGCACTTGGCTCAGTGCCATTCCCGCCAGGATCCCGGCGATGTAAAACACGATCGAGTACTTAGTCTCCAGCCCCAGTCCCACCGCTGCGCCGATCGCCAGCCACCAGCGCGCATTACCGCTGCGCAGCAGGCGAATCACAAACCACGCAATCAGGACCCACCACAAAAATTCAAAGGATGTGTACTGGTACTCTGTGGCCTCGAAGATCGGCACTGGCGAAAGTCCCACGCACAACGCCGCAGTCACCTGCGCCAACCGGCCTCCGCCCAGATCTCGCGCCATGAGCCCGCTCACCAGGATGACGATGCCTTGGGCCAGCACCGAGAACAGACGCAGTACGACAAGCGACGCGCCAAAAATGCTGAAAAGCACACGCTCCAGAAATGGAGTCAAGGGCGGATAAGCGACAAATCCCCAGTCCAGATGTCTGGCATCGCTCAAAAACTGCAGCTCGTCGCGATGAAACCCGTACCTGCCGTTGGTCAGGAGGTGAAAGAGTGCGAAGCAGGTGGCGATTCCCGCGAGAACCAGCCGATCGCCGGGAGCGGTCTTCACGGGACGTTCAATCGAAGCGGCAGCAGAGGAAGCCATAGGTGTATGCCGAAGTTAGAGTACGGCACCGCCGCTGACTTCGTTCCCGGCTTCTTAATCGAGGCCGTTCGGATCGATTCCGGCCCAACTCGCCCATTGGCCCGGAATTCCGTTCACCTCTTAGATCCCATTCCGAGTCAGCGGCACTTTAACTGAAGCCATTCCCGCCGCGGTCGCCGCTTCGATTCCCAGATCCGTGTCTTCAAACACCAGGCACTCGGACGGCGATACACCCAACCGCTCCGCTGCCAGCAGGAATCCATCCGGAGCAGGTTTGCCCCGCTTGTAATCCTCGGCGCAGACCAGCGTCTCAAACCGGTCCAGCAGCTTCACGACCTTCAGCGATCCCTCCACCGAATTCCGTCGGCTCCCCGAGACCACCGCGAAAGGGATGTTTCCGTGTTGCGCGTCGATATGCTCCAGCACCTCGGGAATCACCTTCAGCTCCGGCAGCAAATTCAGGTAGAGAGCTTCTTTCCGCTCGGCCACTTGGTCCACAGGCATGTTCAGTCCCTGCATCTCGTTCAGCAGGGTGATGATCTCCCGGATCGGCCTACCGCCCCACGCATAGAACAGCTCTTCCTCGTAAACGCAGTTCCACTCCGCCAGCGACTTCTTCCAGGCGGTGTAGTGTAGCGGCATGGAATCGACAATCGTGCCGTCGCAGTCGAACAGGTAAGCACGAAACGTGCCCTCAGGTAATTGCAGTTTCATTTGGATTGAGTGGGTCCCCTCTTCCATCGTATCGCGCCTCGGGCTCCGCTCCAAAGTCGCCCTTACCGTGGAGCTGTGCACGTTTCCTATATCAATTACTCCGTATGCAGTGAGCCGGACAGGATCCAAGCCGGGCCATCCAGATCCGCATCCTTGATCGACTCCGATAGCAGGTTCAAGAACGCGGACATCGCTGGCGAGACCCACTTATCCTGGTGCCACATGATGTGGGTAACGATGTCCAGCGAAGGCCCCCGCCAATGCAGCGCCTTGCACTGCACCTGGCGCAGCTCCTTGGCCACGGTCATCGCCGGCAGCAAAGCCAGTCCCATTCCCGCCGCCACGCACTGCTTGATTGCTTCCACACTGGAGAACTCTGTGATGTGCCCGGGGCGAATGTTCTCAAGCGCCAGAATTCGATCGAACTTGGCGCGATAGCCGCAGCCACTCTCCGTCAGCAGCAGATTCTGCCCGGCCAGGTCCTGCGGGCCCACGGTTCGTTGGCGCGCCAGAGGATGATGCAAGTCGCTCAACAGAAACACACGTTCCCGGTGAAATGGAGTCGACCGGAAGGCAGGACCCGGCAGATCCTCGCACATATGGAACGCCAGATCGATCCTCCCCGTCTCCAGCTCATTAACCGTCATCGCGCTGGCATGTGGCCTGAAGATCAGCTCCACCAGTGGATAACGGTAGCGGAACGCTCGCACGATCGCCGGCAGTCGATACGTCAACACGCTCTCCGGAGCCGCGATCCGCAGCGGCCCGCTGGGCTCCGTCGCCAGCTGCACTGCCTGTTGTCCCTGCTCCATTGCGGTGAGAGCTTGCAGCGCGAAGGGATGGAAGCGCCGCCCCGCATCCGTGAGGCTTACGCGCTTACCGAGACGGTCGAAGAGGCGCGTGCCCAGCTCTTCCTCCAGCGCCTTGATCTGCGCCGTCACATTCGACTGCACCGTGTGTACCTTCTCGGCCGTGCGCGTGAAGTTCAGCTCCTCGGCCAAGGCACGGAAAATCTGCAGCTGTCGAACCTCCATCAGGCCCTCTCACAGTTCCACAATCCATCTCGCAAAGAGATTGTCTTGATTGTAACAATCTATTGGACGGATAGAAATCCGATCAGCAGACTGAGTACATGAAGGGACAGATTCGCATTCATATCCTGGAGTTGATAGCCTTAGGGCTTCTCCTCGCCCTGCCGTGTTCCTTGCACGCCGCGCATCTGCTCGCTCCCGATCCTGCAACAAGTGTCGTGATCTTCGCCGATCAGCCCGTTCCCCCGAGCGTTTGGAACCATCTCTCCCAATCTCTGGAGCAGGGAATCGCCCGTCAGGAAACCGCCGCCCTTCATCTGCCGGAGATCGTCCAAGTGCTCAAGGGCAGCGAGGTTACGCCCGGTGCACAGTTTGGAACGGTTCTTGTCGTCTGGCTGCATGGGGACTGTACGGCTCCCAGTGGTCTGCAAAAGTTCCCCGCCGGCTCCGCCCTGGGCTGGGTCTTGCGGAACGGTGACCGCATCGACCCCTTCATTCATGTGGACTGCACCCGCGTGTCCCAGGCTATCTCGCAGCCGCTGGTCTCCCTCAAGCCCGCGGAGCGCGACGGCGCCATGGCCGACGCCATCGGGCGCGTGATCCTCCATGAATGGCTTCATATTGCCGCTCAAAGCGCGGTTCACGGCCGCAGCGGCATCTCGCGGGCGCAATTCAGCGCCGAGGACCTCATGGGCGAGGAAAGCCACCAAATGGCCCGCCAGCGGACGGCGAAAAACCCCTTCGGCTTCTGATTCCCGCAAAGAGCCCCAACTCCGGACTGGGCGACCGCCCAGCGGCGCTCCCGAACGCAGCCATCGCCGGGCCTGCAATGACGGAAGGGAACCCCCTCCGGTCCCCTTGCAGGTCGCGGAATCCGTGACCCACCGGCTAGATTGGAATCATGGGCATCAGAGAGACAGTCTGGAGAAGGGAACTGCGCGCCATGTTGGCGCTCGCCGTTCCCGTGGTGCTCAGCGAACTCGGCTGGATGGCCCAGGGCGTGGTCGACACCATCATGGTGGGAAAGCTCGGTCCCGCCGCCATCGGCGCAGTGGCGCTCGGAAACGCCGTGTTTTACACGCCCTCTCTCTTCGGCATCGGGCTCCTGCTTGGACTCGATACCCTCATCTCCCACGCCTACGGGCGCAAGGACCACGATGCCTGCCATCATTGGCTGGCCCAAGGCATCTATCTCGCCTGCATCGTTAGTCCGCCGGTGATGCTGATTATCGCCGCCATCAGCCTCGGGTTCACCCACGTCGGCATCTCTCCTGAGGTTGCCGGTCCAGCCGGAAGCTATCTCCGCATCCTGCTCCTGAGCACCCTGCCGCTCTTGCTCTACGGGGCTGCTCGCCGCTACCTCCAAGGCGTCGGCCAGGTCCGCGTCATCACCGTGACCTTCATTCTTGCCAACCTCATCAACTGGTTCGGCAATTGGGTCCTCATCTACGGAAAGCTGGGCATGCCCGTGATGGGCGTACGCGGTTCGGCGCTCTCTACCGTGCTCGCGCGGATCTTCATGGCAGCGGCCCTGATCGGTTTCGCATGGCGGTACGAGCGGCAGCGTGGCCACCCGCTCTTTCGCCACTGGGCCGCCCCCAGTCTGCTCAAGATCCAGCAGCTGGTTCGCCT
>CBJOJD010000148.1:0-11965 GCA_966443485.1 uncultured bacterium
TTGGTGCCATCTACTGGGGATTGCGCAGACAGCGGGAACCGGCTTAACGGACCCGGAGCACTGCGAATGAGCGACGGTTTGTCTGGCAGACCTCGGTTACAAAGCGTCGGCTACAAGGCGGGAAGCAGCAGGCGGAGTAGCAAGAAGCCAGCGACGCCGAGGAAGAAGACCAAGGCCATGCGAATGCCGGGTTCGCGGTTCACCTCGGGCACAAGGTCGCTGGCTCCTACGTAGATGGCCACGCCGGCGGAGACGGGAAGTCCGAAGGGCAGCCAGGATGGCAGCAGCTCAATGATCAGCACGCCGCCGAGCGTAGCGGCAGCGAGCGCCACGGCCGAGTAGAAGGCCGCCTCGCGGCTACGACCGCTGGCCAGCATGACCGAGGCCATGGTGAATCCTTCCGGGGCCTTGTGCAGCAGGATGGCGAGGAAGATCAGCCAGCCCAGCGAGTTCGAGACCACGAAACCCGAGCCGATCGCCACTCCATCAAACAGCGCATGAACGCTTAACCCGGCAAGCACCGCGTACCCGGTTCGCTTGGTCACGAGGTCGTGCCCGTGGGTCTCTTCCCCGTAGTGGAAGTGGGCGCTGATGGTGTGCTCGAGCAGGTGAACCACGCAGTAGCCCACCATGATCCAAAGGGGCCCGAGATGGGGGCTGACGCGCAGGCTTTCGGGGGTCATCTCCAGGACGGCGGTAGCCATCAGGAAGCCGGCGCCCAGGGCCACGCAGTAGCGCAGATAGCGTTCCACCCATCGTGCTCGAACCAGCACCAGGCCGCCTGCCACATCTGCCAATGCGGCGACCAGGCCGAGAAGAATTGAGAGCTGGATCATGAGGTGGTAGCGATCTCCGGCGATCGGTTCGGGCTGTTGGAGTTCTCCATCTGCGTTGCGGTCAAACTAGCGCGGATGTTGAACACAGAGTGAGTGAATGCGATGACTGCCGGTGGCGCGAGTGCTTGAGTTGAGGGACCGTTGATGCCGGTCCTTGCACCTTCCATCGCAGCCTTGCGCACGGTAGGGCGTGTGTGATCGGGCCTATACGATGATACAAGAATGGGTTAGGAGACGAGCAGCGGAGGGGATCTATGGAGCGAGTGTGTGCGCAGTGTCACGCCGTGATGGGCGAGGAGATGAGGTCGGATTGGTGTCCAGCTTGCGGAGGGGCGTTGATCGAGCGGAGGGCACTTCAATCGGAGGCCAAGGTTCCCAGCAGGGCCAACGAGGTGGATCATCGCGGCATTGTTTTGCCGAGGCGACATGCGCTCGGCGGCATCATCACGCCCCAGTAGATCTGACAAGAAGCAAACTATGGAAAGATCCCCAATGCGCGGGTCTGGAGACCCGCTCTACAGCCGGCTAGGAAGCCGGCGCTACGGTTTCATCCGCGGGGCTCGCATACAGTGTGGAGCGCGCGAGACGGGATTACTTCGTCGATGCGGCGGAAGGCGATTGGGGCTCCGGAGCCAGAGGCACGAGTTTGAGGTCCTTCCAGGTGGTTGGAATCTGATCCAGGCGCAAGTCGGGCCAGGTAGTGGGAATGAGATCTACCTTTGCCTTCGCAAGTGGACCTGAGATTGCCGAAGAGTCCAGCGCGGCAACGTCGACCGGCAGAATGCGGAGATTTGGGTACAGGTTCTGGCAGATGGGCGCTCTCGGGGTCTGCTGGGCGAAGCTCGACTGGGGAGGACGGACGATGATCTCCGGATCAATTCTGGCGCTGCCAATCTCGGGTTGGGGAACAGTCGTCTGGAACGAGGGCGGCACAAAGTGGAGCTGGAAGCGTGGGCTCCCCGGGGAGAACTGAGGGGCTCCAGGATCGGGAGCGGGAAACTGCGGGGCATGCGGCTGCGGGGTCTGGGAGAGGGCGGGGGTTGCAGCAGCGAATGCGATCAGGACAGCGAACATCCGAACCATCATGGGCCAACCTCTTTTCTGCTCGGCGAAGGGGCATTCCCAGGGGAGGGCTACTGCGTTGGACGGGCTGGCAAGCCGATTGGGGAGCGTATGGCGGCGAGCACGAGCGGTTTTCTGCAGGCTGATCATGGGAGGAACCCGGAAGCTCACCTAAGAACCACTGCTCTCGGCACGCAAAGCTTCTATATAGTGTTGGGAAGGATTTTGGATGACATTGCCGCATTCAGCCGAACGTGAAAGCACCCGCATCGAGGCAGCACAGCGCGATCTGGCGGGACAGTCCAGCTTCAATGCTCCCGACGCGGAACCAAAGGGGCGGCCGTTGGGATCGCCGCTTCCTCAAGGTAAGAACGGGAAAGAGCCGGTGAGCGCTCCAATGGCCCCGGTGGGCCGTCCGCTGAACACGGATCCTGCGAACGACGAGGCCTCCGGCTTTCAGCGAGCCTTTCACGCGTTCAAGCAGGCAATGCCTTTCGTACAAAGATTGCTGCCCTTGGTGGACGGCAATGTGGCTGGAGCCCTGGTGAATCTGCTGGCGGCACGAGCCAGCGCGCCGGCGCATGCTGCCAAGGTCGACCTGGCTCCGATCGAGAACCGGCTGGTCGAGATGCAGGTGCAGCATGGAGACCTGCGCACCCAGTTCCAAGAACAGAACACCACGCTGAAGCGGGTGGAAGACCAGCTGGAGATGGTGCGCGAAGCCACCGATCGCAACACCCTGGAGCAGCAGGAGCTGATGGAAGACCTGCGCTCGATGAGCCACAAGGTGAACCTGCTGGCTTATCTGCTGGCCATTCTGCTGCTCGGCTCGGTGTTGATCAACTTGGCACTTTTTCTGCACATTCGCCGAGTTCTTCCCTAGGGTTTTGCAAACGACAAACAAAAACGGGCCCAATCGTGTAATGTGGTGAACAAGCAGCCGAAGACCTTCCGTTCATCCTTCGCAGAAGCGTGTGGTGCGCGCATCGAGGGCTCGGCCTGTGAGAGCGGCATGGTACTGGGGAGCCGCTTATCGGGGACCATGGGGACGTTCTCGGCCATACATTGGAAACAGGTGTGTCTCGCAGTCGATAGCTGCGCGGCGGCTGTCTGCGTTATGCGCCGTGGCGCGACGAGCAGGCGTCTGCGGACGCGAAAGCTATTGGTCCCGACGCTGTCGAGTAGAGGGCGATCGAGAAGCGATCGGGAGGCGACGAGCGCATGGCGGTGAGTTGGATGCTCAACCGGTCGGTTCGCCGATCACCCGTTGCACCTCGCTTCCCTTCTTTGCAGCAGGCCTTTCTCTCCTCTGGACCGATCCTGATCACAACCGATTTGCACGGCCGCATTGCCGAGTTGAATGCCTCGGCGGAGCAGGCCTTTGGCATTCCCAACGCGGATGCGGCGGGGGTGATGACCATCTCCGACCTCGTGGGTACCGTTGATGATTCGAGCTTCACGTCCGTGCTGCGCAGCCGGGTGGGACGCGCTCCACAGCGGATTGACGAGAACGGTGCCGAGCTCGATGGAGTTCTGGCGCCGCTTCCTGCTGGGAAGTCGGTGAGCTTTGAAATCAGCATTCGTCGCGTCGAGGGCAGGACCGTACCGGTGACAGCGCACGTTTCGGCGGTGCGCGATGAAACCGGCGTGCTGACAGGCATGGGCGTGCTGATGCTGGAACGGGAGAGCGGGCCGACGCGGGCCGAGGAGTTGAGCCGGCAGCAGGAGATCTTGCTGGATTCCGTAGCAGACGGTATCTGCGGAGTCGATGAGAACGGTTGTGTGCGGTTTGCGAATCCTGCGGCAGCGCGCCTGTTGGGCACACCGGTGGAGCTATTGATTGGCCGGCAGGTACACGAGGTGTTTCACCGCTCCGATCAGCAGGATGAGCTTTGCGAGCCAACATGCGCTCTGCGGCTGCAGATGGGACGTCAGGTGGCCTGCGCCGGCGAGACCACAATCCAACACGCGGATGGAAGGGTCTTCTCCGCGGAGTACTGCTTTACTCCCATCGTGGAGCAAGGCAGGTATTCGGGCTCGGTGCTGAGCTTCCGGGACATCACGCAGCGATCTGCGCTGGATCGGTTGAAAGACGAGTTCATTTCCACGGTAAGCCATGAATTACGGACGCCATTGACATCGATTCGCGGCGCTCTGGGGCTGCTGTCGTCAGGCATCTTGGGCGCGCTTGATGAGAAGGCTGCCAACCTGCTGCGGATTGCGCTCACTAACTCCGAACGCCTGGTGCACCTCATCAACGACATTCTGGATTTGGAGCGGATTGAGAGCGGGCGCTCCCCGATTGCTTACCGATCGCTGCAGCTATCTTCGGTGATTCGCCAGGCGGTGGATGGCATGCAGCCGGTTGCCGAGATCGCAGGTGTGCGCCTGGATTATGATGGTCGATCCGCCGAGGTCGTTGGGGATGCGGATCGCCTGCTGCAGGTGCTGACCAACCTGCTGTCGAATGCGATCAAGTTTTCTCCGCCGCAGTCCACCGTGTCGATCGGGGTCGACGCGAGCAGAGATGGCGTGATTGTGTCGGTGATGGATGAAGGCCGCGGCATCCCAGCGGACAAGCTGGAGTTGATCTTCGGCCGCTTCCAACAGGTGGAAGCGGCGGATGCGCGACTGAGAGGCGGAACAGGCCTGGGACTGGCTATCTGCCGCTCTATCCTGACGCAGCATGGAGGGCGAATCTGGGCAGAACAGAATGCCGGGCGCGGCGCGACCTTTCGCGTGCATCTGCCTTGTCCGCCGGCAGTTTCGGTGTCTGTCCCGCCGCGGGAGGAAGAGGCGGGCCCGAGTGACCGCGCGAACATTTTCCAAACCGGGAGTGGCGGTACGGACGGGTAGAGCTTTAGCCTTGACGTTGCGCCGCAATTCGCGTCTGATGGAACCAATCTCTCCCCTTAGATAGGCCGCAGGTTGTGCGGCGGGTATGAATGTCTGTTTGCCGAGACGCAAGACACTCGGCCGGGCAGGTGTTCGCCCGAAAAGCCGAGAATTCCGGGGAATCATTGATGTCTCGCCGTATTTTGATCATTGACGATGAAGACGATATCCGCGCCGTGGCTGCTCTGAGTCTGGAGACCATGGCAGGCTGGTATGTGGATGTGGCCAGTTCAGGGACGCAGGGCTTGCAGCGAGCCGCGGAGTGCGCACCGGATGCCATTCTGCTGGACGTCATGATGCCTGGGATGGATGGTCCGGCGACCTTTCGGGAGCTGCGCAAGGATCCGCGGACGGCACAGATTCCGGTGCTGTTGCTGACGGCCAAGGTCCAGAGCACGGATCACCGGCGCTTTGCTGATTTGGGCGTGGACGCGGTGCTCACGAAGCCATTCGACCCGCTCACCTTGTCAAACCAGATTGCCGGCGTGCTGGGCTGGAGCTAAGCCCGGCTGGAGATCCCGGCACGTACTCGCCGTGGGACAAAAGCCCTCCAGAACACAAGACCTCGACCGCCCAAGCCTGATACAACGAAGGCGATGGGATCTTCGGAACAGTCCGTCTCCGCTTTGCTGGTCCAGCTTTGGCATCAGTTTCTGCCGCAGCTTGAAGAGCGCGTAGCAGTGTTGGACGAGGCCGCCTCTTCTCTTTCCAGCCATAACCTATCGGAAGATCTGCGCGCCCGCGCACAGGAGGCAGCACACAAGCTGGCTGGTTCGCTGGGCACGTTTGGTTTGGCGGTGGGGACCGATATTGCGCGAGAGGCCGAGTTGATGCTGGCAGCCGATCCCCGCACGCTTGCCACATCGGGAAGGCGATTGGGCGAGCTTTCCGCGCAGCTCCACAAGCTGCTTACCGAACATGATCCTGGACGTGGAAGCGATTACACTCAGGAGAGGTGATCCGGCGCGATCCAGCTACGTCTCAGCTCGGCCTCCTGTTTGAGGCTCCGCGTCCCACCCGCCGTATCTTTCCAGTTGGCGATCTGGTGGCGCGCGTGCGCGCATTGCTCGAGCAGGACTACGGAGATGTGTGGGTAGAGGGCGAGATCTCCAATTTCCGGCCGGCGCCCTCGGGCCATGTATATTTCACCCTCAAAGATCCGGATGCGCAGTTGCCGGTAGTGCTGTTTCGACGCCAGGCGCAGCTCCTTCGCTTTCGTCCCGAGGACGGTCTGCACGTGCTGGTGCGGGGGCGGGTCAGCGTCTACGATCAGCGGGGACAGCTGCAGCTGGTGGCCGAGACGATGGAGCCGGTGGGTGCGGGATCGCTGCAGCTGGCTTTCGAGCAGCTGAAGGAGCGGCTGAAGGCCGAGGGGCTGTTCGAGGCGGATCGCAAGCGGCCGCTGCCTGCCTTTCCGCGCACAATCGGCATTGTGACCTCGCCCACGGGAGCGGTGATTCGAGATTTTCTCAACATCGTGGGGCGGCGGCATTCTGGGCTGAACGTGCTGCTCTGTCCGGCGTCGGTGCAGGGGGATGCGGCGGTGGGCGAGGTGATTGCCGCACTCGAGTGCCTGAACCAATCGGGCATGGTCGACGTGATTGTGCTGGCGCGCGGCGGAGGGTCGCTGGAAGATTTGGCGGCCTTCAACAGCGAGCGCGTGGCGCGGGCGATCGCCGCGTCACGGCTGCCGGTGGTTTCTGCGATTGGGCACGAGACGGATTTTACGATTGCCGATTTTGTCGCCGATTTGAGGGCTCCGACGCCCTCTGCCGCCGCGGAGTTGATCACCGCAGCGCAGCACAACATCGCGGAGCATCTGGCCAAGTTGAGTTATCGACTGGACCGCGCGGCGAAGTTTCAACTGCTGCAGGCACGGCAGCACTTTACGCGCATTTCGGTGAGCAAGGCAGAGACCCGCATGGCCACCTTGCTGCATCGGCTGGAGCAGCGGCTGGATGATGATTGCGCCCGCCTGGAAGCTGCTTTGCAGCAACGGATTCGAAGCGGGCATAAGGTCGTGGATGGGTTAGCCGCAGCGGTGATTCGCCATGATCCACGGCAGCGGCTGGCGCATGCGCGGCAGCATTTTGAGGTGGGACGAACGCGCATGGTTCATGCCCAGGAACGCCGGCTGCATGAGGAGCGGGCCATATTGCACGGGCTGGATGCAAGGCTTCATTCCTTGTCCCCACTGGCGGTGCTGGAGCGCGGCTACGCACTGGTGCTCGATGAACGAGGCACGCTGGTCCGGTCAAGCCAGCAGCTCAAAGCAGGCGATCGCGTGAGGACGCGCCTCAGCGACGGAGAATTCACAAGCCGGGTTGAAGATTCGACACCGGCAGATCAGTAAGGAAGTCGACAGATGAGTACAACGGCAGCACGTAAGCTTTTTGGCACCGACGGAATTCGCGCGGTAGCCGGCAATGCACCTCTTGACCCCACCACGATCTATGCTGTGGGTCTGGCACTGGGGCACACGCTCCGCAAGACGGGAGCGCCTGGACGCGTGATCCTGGGCCGCGACACGCGCGAGTCGAGTCCTTGGATCGCGGCAACACTGGCAGCGGGCTTGCGTGAAGCTGGAGCCCCAGTGGATAGCGCGGGCGTGGTAACCACACCGGCCGTCGCCTTTCTGGCCCGCACTCACGGATACGGGGCGGGCGTGGTGATCTCCGCCTCTCACAATCCATGGCGCGACAACGGCATTAAGCTGTTTGGCGGCGATGGATTCAAGCTGCCGGACGCGGTGGAGTTGGCCATGGAGGACGAGATCCTGCATCACGCCACCTCGGCCGTGGCTCCGGATCCCAGCAAGCTGCCGGCCGTCGAAGATAAAGCGGACCTGCAATTGGACTACGTACAGTTCCTGCTGGATTGCGTGCCGAATCTCAAGCTGGATGGTTTGCGTATCGTTGCCGATTGCGCTAATGGCGCCGCAGCAGCGATTGCTCCAGAGCTGTTTCATCGCCTGGGCGGCGAGGTGACGCTGCTCAACATCGCTCCGAATGGCCGGAACATCAACGAGGGCTGCGGTGCCCTGCATCCCGAGTGGGTAGCACAGCAGGTGAAGGAGCGCGGCGCGGACGCGGGCGTAACCTTCGATGGCGATGCCGATCGGTGCATGCTGGCGGGAGCGAATGGCAAGGTGATCAACGGCGATGCAATTCTTTTGATGACGGCCCGGGATCTGAAAGAGCGGGGCTTGCTGACCGGGGACACAGTGGTGGCTACGACCATGTCCAACATGGGATTGGAAGCGGCCTTGAAGCGGTCAGGGATTCGGATGCTGCGCGCTCCCGTGGGCGATCGATACGTGCTGGAGATGATGCAGAAGCACGATGCAGCCCTGGGCGGGGAGCAATCGGGGCACATTCTCTTCCCTCACCTGGCGACCACAGGAGACGGCCTGCTTACGGCATTGGTGGTTCTCGATCTGATAGCGCGGAGCGGCAAGAGCGTGGACGATCTGACCGCTGATTTGAAGGTCTTTCCGCAGGTGATTGTGAACGTGAAGGTACGGGAGAAGAAGCCCCTGGAGTCGATCCCGACGGTGGCTGCGAGGATTCGCGCCGCGGAGGAGGAGCTGAAGGACACGGGACGGGTGGTGATTCGCTACTCGGGTACCGAGACTCTGGCACGGGTGATGATCGAGGCCGAGAGCGAGGAGGCAATGCGCACTCATGCCAATGCGATCGCCGATGCGATTCGCAGTGAACTGGGCGTCTAGAGAATCGAAGAAAAACAACGCGCTCTCCCGGATGGCAGTTGCCGCATCCAGGAGAGCGTTTCTATTTGGGGCAGGGCGAGACGGAGAGTTATTCGGCGGGACGGGGCCAGCGGGCGACGACGGTGGTGCCGATGCCGCCACGGGGACGGAAGACGCCCTTGACTTCAGCCCAGATGGGGTTGGTGGCCTTCACCACGTCCTCGAGCACCTGGTTGACGATGTTTTCCTGGAAGATGCCCAGATTGCGGTAGCAAAAGAGATATTCCTTGAGGGACTTGAGCTCAAGGCAGAGATCGCGGGGCATGTAGCGGATGGTGAGCACGCCGAAGTCAGGCAGCCCTGTTTTGGGGCAGACCGAGGTCAATTCCGGGTCGTCGATCAGGATCTCGTAGCCCGGGAATTGGTTCTTCCAAGTTTCGATGGGGGGAAAGGCGAAGTCCAGGCCAGCCTTGGCGTGGTCGTCCGTGTAGCGCGGTTGAGAAGCCATGTTTCCATTGTAAAGGCGCGCGAAATTGAGGCCAAATTACACAGCCGTATGATTTTCCTGCTTCCTCGGGGCGGGTCTTTGAGTCAGATATACTGACTCAGGTTGGGTGAATGGCACAGGAAAGAAAGCAATTAGACTGGCGCTGGGTTTGGTTCGGCGCCGCCGTGGTTCTGGTTCTGGTCTTTTTCTCGGTTCGCTCTGTCACCCGGGAACGGCTGCAGGTCCGGGCGGTTCAGGTGTCTCGGCAATCTCTCTCCAGCGTGGTGAGCACCAACGGCCGCGTGGAGCCAGTGTTGAACTATGCCGTGCATAGTCCGGCAGCCACCACCGTGAAGGCAGTTTATGTGCAGCAGGGCGACACCGTGCCTGCTGGAAAGCTTCTTCTGGCGCTCGACGACATGGAGACGCGGGCGCGGGTGGCCAGCGCAGAGAGCGGCGTGAAGTCGGCTCAAGCAGCGCTGGACGCGGCATTACACAACGGCACATTGGAACAGCGCCAGGCCAGCGAGGCGGATCTGAACCGGGCCCGGCTGGATCGCGACCAGGCGCAACACGAGCTGGACGCCCTGCAGCGGCTGCAGGCTACGGGCGCGGCTTCGGCCAGCGAAGTAGCGTCGGCGCGGCAGCGACTGGCCTCGGCGGAGGCGGCGATGCAGGCTTCGCAGGCGACTTCGCAAGGCAGGTATAGTCCGGCAGAGGTGGCCCGAGCAAGGGCGGCACTGGCGGATGCGCTGGCAAATCTAGCGGCGGCGCAGCAGGTTGAAGAGCAAACTTCTGTTCGCGCGCCCATCGCGGGGACGATCTACAACCTGGACGTGGCGCACACCGATTACGTGGACAGTGGGAAGCTCCTGCTGCAAATGGCGGACCTTCATCAGGTGCGGGTGCGGGCTTATTTCGACGAGCCGGACATCGGCCACTTGGCAGTGGGACAGCCAGTGCAGATCAAGTGGGACGCGCATCCCGACCGCATGTGGCATGGAGAGATCGAACGGGTTCCCATCACTGTGACCACCTATGGCACGCGCAATGTGGGCGAGGTGCTGGTGAAGATCAACGATGCCGACGGGACCCTCCTGCCGGATACGAATGTGACCGTCACGGTGATCACATCGAGTGAAGCGAATGTGCTGAGCGTTCCCCGCGATGCCCTGCACATGGAAAACGGCAAGACCTTCGTGTATCGGGTGGTCAAGGATGAGTTGAAGCGGACTCCGGTGACCCCAGGAACGATCACGCTGACCCAGGCGGCAATCAGCTCCGGGCTCAATGAAGGCGACTGGGTAGCCACGGGAGCGACGAATGGCCAAATCCTGCAGGAAGGCGTGCCCGTCAAGGTGTTGAAATGATGCGGCGTGTTTTGATTGCGGTGCTGGTAGGGCTGAGTTGCGCGGGCTATGCCCTGTCCGATCCTCCGCTGCCTGCGCTGAACGCAGTGAATGCGGCTCTGCAATTAGGCGAGGCGGATAAGGCTCTGACGTTGCTGCGCTCCCTGCCTGCGGTGGAAGCATCTTCGGCTGAGGCCAACAATCTCTCGTGCCGGGTGTTGTTCACGCTGGAGCAGTGGGATGCGGCGGCAGCGGCTTGCGAGCAGGCGGTGAACCTGGATCAGCAGAACTCGTCGTACCACATGTGGCTGGGAAGAGCGCTGGGGGAACGGGCCGAGAATGCATCGTTTGTCTCTGCCTATAACTTGGCCAAGCGGGCGCGATCGGAGTTTGAACAGGCCATCCAGTTGAATCCCCGAAACGCCGAGGCGCTGGCCGATCTGGGTGAGTTCTATAACAGCGCGCCTGGAGTAGTAGGTGGTGGAACTTCGAAGGCGGAGAGCGTAGCTGCGGAACTGGATCGCGTGGATCCCGTGCGCGCCCACGAGTTGCGGGGCTTCATCGCTGAGGACAGGAAGGATTACGGCACGGCGGAACGCGAGTTCAAGATTGCGCTGGGAGCAAGCAAGCATCCGGCTTTCCAGTGGGTGAAGCTGGCGAGTTTCTACCGGCGCGTGAAGCGCTGGGATGCGATGGACGCGGCGATTCGCAGTGGCGCTGTTGCCGCAGAGAGAGATAGGACGGCAGGGGTAGCGCTTTTCAACGGTGCATCCGCGCTGATCAAGGCGAACCGGGACCCGCAGGAGGCCATCCAGCTGCTCGAGGCGTATCTGAATGCGCCGACCAAGACAGAAGAGGCGCCGGTCTTTGTGGCTTACGTATGGCTGGCTCGCTTGAAGACGAAAACAGGCGATCTGGATGGAGCGCGCCACGATCGAGCCACAGCCCTGGCGCTGGCGAGCGGCTACAAGCCTGCATTGGACCTAAAGATTTGAACGCACACAAGACCGTGAAGTCCCTGCATAATTCGAATCCACGCAACCGGCGAGCGATGAGTCGCGTCCTGTCCTGGACCGCGCTGGCGATCACTGCCGGAGCGTTCATGGCGCTGCCGGCTACCGCGCAGGTGTCACTGCGCACCGTGGTCGACTTGGCGCAGCGTCACAGCGACGCGGTGAAGCTGGCTCAGGCGGATGTGGACAAGGCGCAGGCCCTGTTTTCAGAGAGCAAGGATGTGCTGATTCCGTCGCTCAACTTCAGCTCGGGCATCCCAGTGTTTCCGGAGGTAGGTTTTACGGGGCAGCCGCCTTCGATCTGGAGCGCGACGGTGCAGTCGCTGGTCTTCAGCATTCCGCAGAAGCATTACATCGATGCGGCGCGATCGGGCTTGCAGGCAGCTACGAGCCGCCTGAAGGATGCGCGCGAGCAGGTGGCTCTGGACGCCAGCATGGCGTACGTGGAGCTCGATGCGGTGAATCGGGAGCTGGATAGTGCCAACCAGCAAGGCGCCTCTGCGGAACGCCTGGTGGAGATTGAACAGCAACGGGCCGAGGCTGGGGTGGATCCGACTCGAGAGCTGCTGCAAGCCAAGCTGACGACGGCTAATTTGAAGCTGGCGCGAGTGCAC
>CBJOJD010000149.1:0-11936 GCA_966443485.1 uncultured bacterium
CAATCTTGGTGATTGCTTTCATCACCTTCGCGCGAGTTGCAGCGCGCACCGCTGCGTGATTGTTGAGAACACGCGAGACCGTCATCACTCCTACCTGGGCCTCTTCGGCCACGTCGATGATCGTGGGCCGGCGGTCGCTCGGTTTTCGCTTCGCTCTATTCATCTCTCGGTCTGTGCTTTATCTCTTCCACGCATGCAACTGCGTTATTGACGAAGCATGCTCATATCCATTATCGTCCACGGTGATTAACGTTACCATGAAATTGCCAAAGATGAACCCTTCACCTGTTGCTCGCTCCTTCGGCTGGAAGGAACCGCTGGCCTTTTCAGGGATCTGCGCCTTAGCAGCCTGCCTCTCGCTGAGTCCGGTTACAGCGCATGCGCAGATGACCGCCGCCGAAAAACAAGCCGCGGTGGGCGATGCGCCTGCTGAAGCTCCGGCGCTCACGCATCCGCTCTCCCCGGCTCTGAAGCGTCGAGCTGTCGTCGAAGCTGTGCGCAAGGTGGCAGACTGGCAATTGCAGCGAGCCGAGCCGCACTTCAACCAGGACTGGACCTTCGCCGCCATGTACGCCGGCTTCATGGCCCTGCCCGATGCCGTGAACGGAGCAAAATACCGCGATGCCATGTTGCGCATGGGCAAGAAGTTCGACTGGCAGCCCGGGCCGCGGTTAGGACATGCCGATGATGAAGCAGTAGGCCAGACTTATCTGGATCTCTATCTGCGTCTTCACGACCCAGCCATGCTCGCCCCCATCCGCAGCAACCTTGACGCCGTCATGCAACTGCCCGAGAACAAAGAAAAGCCGCTCTGGTGGTGGTGCGATGCCCTCTTTATGTCTCCACCCGTTTTCGTGAGACTCTACGAGGCTACCGGCGATCGCAAGTATCTTGACTTCATGGATCGCCAGTGGTGGATCACCTCTGAGCTGCTCTACAACACCGCAGACCACCTTTACTCGCGCGACAAAAGCTTCCTCCAGAGCAACGAAGCAAACGGCAAAGGCCTCTACTGGTCGCGGGGGAACGGTTGGGTCATGGCCGGTCTGGCCCGGGTCATCCCGGTGCTTCCCAAAGATTTCCCCACCCGCGCCAAATACGTCGAGCAATTCAAGCAAATGGCCGGGGAGGTTGCTTCAATTCAAGGTCCAGACGGTCTCTGGCGTCCCGGCCTGCTTGATCCGGATTCGTATAAGCTGCCTGAAGTCTCAGGCTCAGCGTTTCTCACCTACGCTCTGGCATGGGGAGTGAACGCCGGCATCCTTGATCGTGGAAAGTACGTTCCTGTCGTGAAGAAGGCTTGGGCAGGGCTGCTCACCCACATCTATGCCGATGGGCGCCTGGGAAGCATCCAACCCGTGGGCGCTGCACCCGGTGTCTACACCGAAACATCAAGCTACGTCTTCGGCACCGGCGCCTTCATGCTTGCCGGCTCTGAAGTGTACCGCTTGGCACATTGACGAAAACAACCAGGGCTCCACAGAAGTAAAGGCCTCGACTTGATCGGCTTCTTCATGCCAAATCAAATCGAGACCTTCGGTTTGAACGCAGATCTTCTCTGCGATGCTGAGAGCTATCTTCCGAACTTCTGCCGTCCCATGCCCAGCGCGCCCAGCCCCCCGCGCATCATCTGCTTTGCCAGGCCGCCCTTGCCCATCTGCTTGAACATCTTGCTCATCTGCGCATATTGACGTAGCAGCTGGTTTACATCCTGCACACTGGTTCCCGAGCCCGCGGCAATGCGCTTACGTCGCGATCCCGAGATGATCTCGTGATTCAAGCGCTCTTGCTGCGTCATGGAGTTGATGATCGCCTCCAGCCGCACGAACTGCTTCTCATCGACCTGGCTGGCGGCTTGCTGCATCCCCGCGAACGGTCCCACGCTGGGCAGCATCTTCAATATGCTCTCCATCGATCCCAGCTTCTTAATCTGGCGCAACTGATCGCGGAAGTCCTCCAGCGAGAACCCGTCCCCCAGCAGAGCCTTCTTCGCGAACTCCTCGGACTTCTTGCGGTCGAGCGTGGCCTCTGCCTTCTCCACCAGCGACAGAATGTCGCCCATTCCCAGGATGCGCCCAACGATGCGGTCGGGATGAAAAGCTTCGAACGCGTCCGGCTTCTCGCCCGTACCGATGAACTTGATCGGCTGCCCCGTCACGTGGCGAATCGAAAGTGCCGCACCGCCGCGCGCGTCGCCGTCCATCTTGGTCAGCACTACGCCCGTCAGCCCCAGCCGCTTGTGAAAGTCCTGGGCTGAGTTCACCGCGTCCTGGCCGGTCATGGCATCGGCCACAAACAGGATCTCCTGCGGGTTCAGCAGCTTCTTCAGCTGCTCCATCTCCACCATCAACTCTTCGTCGACGTGCAGACGGCCGGCGGTATCCACAATCAACGTGTCAAAGCCGAAGTTGCGGGCCTCCCGGCGCGCTTCGGTCGCGAGCCGCTCCACCAGCTTCGATCCCGCCGGCTCACCCTTGGTATCGCCCTCGTAAATCTTTGCGTCGATGGATTTGGCCACTACCCTGAGCTGTTCGCGGGCGGCGGGACGATAGACGTCGACCGACACCAGGATCGGCCGATGACCGCCCTTTTTCAGCCAGGCCGCCAGCTTTCCCGCCGTGGTCGTCTTACCGGAGCCCTGCAAGCCCGCCATCAGGATCACGGTGGGCGGCTGCGGGGCAAACTTGAACCGAGCCGTGTCCTTGCCCAGCAGGTTCACCAGCTCATCGCGCACGATCTTGATCACCTGCTCGCTAGGCGACAGGGCGGTCATCACCTCGGCGCCCACTGCCTTCTCGCGAATGTGGTCGACTAGCTCACGAACCACGTTCAGGTTGACGTCGGCTTCCAGCAGGGCTACGCGGATCTCGCGCAGGGCCTCTTGAATGTTCTCTTCGGTCAGCGTTCCTTGCCCGCGAAGGTGTTTAAAGGCCCGCTGCAGCTTTTCTGTAAGATTCTCAAACATAGCTCAATTTCCAGTGTACCGCGAGAAAGATAGGGGTCGGGCAGAGGCCGCACTCCATTGCAGAGCCGGTACTTAGCGCTTCGGGCGGGCTGGAAGCCCCTCACCTTCTGGATCCCTGGTCGTGAGCTGCGAAAACTTGCTGAGGGCGTTGGCACCTAGGCCGATACCGCTAGTCCTCGATCGGAACCACTTCAATCAGACCCAGCTCCAGCGCTTCGGCCACTTGCGACTGGCAGAGCTGAGCTGCTGCGCCCTGGCCGAACATGCGCACGTAAGCCTTCAACTTCTCTTCCCGCGAGCGCACCATGTAACAGCAGTTCCGTCCGGCATTCTTGGCTCGATACAGCGCCTGGTCTGCCAGCACCAGCACTGCCTGCCAGTTCAGCAGCTCAGGGAAGGCCTTCGAGAAGGGGTAGCACGCGATCCCAAATGACATGGTGATCTTCACCCATCCCGTCGGTGCGGCCAACCGAACCTCCTCGGCGATCCATCTCCGCAGCCGTTCAGCGAACGCTGCTCCTTCCGCAATCTGCCTCACGGAGTCAATCAGCACGAACTCCTCGCCGCCCCACCGCGCCAGAACTGTTGTCCCCCGTATCGCTCCAGCCAACTCTGAAGCTACTGCCTTCAGCGCCCTGTCTCCGTACTCGTGGCCGAAGTCGTCGTTCATCTTCTTGAAGTGGTCCACATCTCCAATGCAGATGACCAGGGACTCGTCTTCTCCGTCATGACGCGCTCGCTTGATCTCATTCGTCAAGCGGCTCATCATCGTGTCGATAAAGCGCCGGTTGCGTAATCCGGTGAGCGGGTCGGTGAGGGAAGCCGCTTCCAGCTGCGCATTGACCTCCACTAGCTCCTTGGTCCTCTGTGCAACTGCTAGCTCCAGCTCGGCCGTATATTGCAGTTGCTGAGCCTGCACCTCGGACTTCATGGTGCTCACCCGGTCCGCCAGCGCGAAGGCCAGAAGAATGCATTCCAATGCTGATCCCACCTGTACGGCGTCCTCTGCCACCGTCGCCGTCGCATGCAGAATGCCCAGATAGATCAGGATGTAAACGATATTGGCGGCGATCAGAACCGTCCAGGCCAGCAGGAAGAATCTGGCAGGCTTGAACCCCCGGCGCCACATCGTGAATCCCAATACCCAGTAGCAGATCGAGGTGGCCAGCGCCAGCCACGCCAGCAGCGATGCGCGCTCCGCTGGCTGAGTCAGTGCTCCCGCTAACAAGATCACTGCGGTGAGCAGCAGTACGCCTAGGAGAATCCAATCTGCAACCTTCGGACCCTTGCGGGTGTTCAAAAAACTGCGCACAAACACTGCGCTGAAAAACACCGCTGCCCCCACAAGGTAGAAGCTGCTATCGAAATTCCACTGCGGTGCACGGGGCCACAGGAACTGGAACAATACCTCCGAGCGCCCCACCCACACCAGTCCAAAAGAGAAGATATAGAGCGAATAGAACAGGTAGGTACGTTCCCGCAGACCTGCAAAAAGAATCAGGTTGTATGACACCATGGCCAGCACGACGCCCGCATACACACCGCTCAGATAATTGAAACGCCTCAGCTCGCCAATGTAGCCCTGTACCGGTTCGAAGGAGGCGCCCACCCGGTGCCGTTCACCTTCGGAGTTGCGGACACCTTCCAGTCGCAAATAGGCCGTAGTCCCTGTCTGGCCGGGCGAGGAGAAGGGAAATGCGATTCCTTCCGCCGGAATCGGCCGGTGAGACGGGTCAATCCGGTATCCCGAGCGAACGGGCTCCCTGCCGGCGGGCGTGGGGACGTACAGGTCCACATAATCCCAGTTGGCGTTCAGGCGCAGAATCCATTGGCTGCCTGCATTGTCCGTACTACGAACCGTCAGCCTGATCCAGTAGACGCCAGAGGAGGGTGCGAGCTCTTCATCCAGGCGAATCGGCCTGTACACGCCCTGCTCAGCCTGCTCCAACGTCATCCTGCCGCCTGGATCGGCCGTGACCTCGGCCGTACAGGTCATCGAAGACGACTGGCTTGCAGCTACTTTCTGCGCGGTCGCAGGCTGTTGGGCAGCACCCGGGGGCACCGTCAACGCACAGAGCGTTAGTCCAGCGATCAGGATTCTGAGCCAGAACAAACGAAAAAGACGGCACTTCTGAAAAGCTGGCATTCGAAGTACACACAACCAGGGCATACCACCCCTGTGCTTTAATCGGCGATTGACTGCGACCGACCCCTAACTCTGCTCTGCGATCAAGGTGCGGAGATGTTCGGATGCGGGAGCTGAGTTGATTCTAAATCGTAGCCCGGTCTCTCAGTCTGCCGCAGACACCAGAAACTGCTCCAGCTTCCCATCGGGATACATATAGGTAGAGAGGCTCAGTCGCCGCGTGGGATAGGTAATCCGAAATGCCCGGAAGGTCATGCCTCCCCTCAACTCCTCAGAAAGTTCGCGAAAGTCAAGGGGCGCGCCCAGCGGTCCAAGACTATCCTTGAAATCGGCCACCGTCTGAGCGTCAAAATAATCGTTCAGGTTCGGTGCCAACTGCGTGCGATCCAGCTCCCCCTTTTGCAATCCGCGATACATTGCCAGGGCCTGCTGCTCGGCTGGATTCTTCTTGCCGCCCGCCACCGTGGCTGCCATCAGCTGCGCCATCTGCCCTGCGCCGCCTGCCATATGGTTGGTCAGCACGCATACGGCCACGCCATCGTCGATCAGCACCTCATTGTCCGACACAAAACCTGTCACTTCGCCGCTGTGCTCAATGGAGCGATGCCCATCCCGGTCGGTCACTTCCACGCCTAATCCGTAGTGCGTGCCTTTGCCATCCTTCAGCTTCACTTCCGTGAACATCTCTCGATAGCTCTCGGGCTTGAGCACAGAACGCGCAATCAAGCTCTGATCCCACAGCGCCAAGTCGTGTGCTGTCATGGCCAACTCGCCCGCGGCAAACATCCAGCCCTGGCCCTCTTTGGGTGCTGCCCGCAGCGGGCCAAGCGCATTGCGGATGTAGGGGGATGCGTCTGCGTGGGTCAGGCTTTCCTCATCTGAATTCCAGACCGATCTCATTCCCAGCGGCCGAAAGATATGCTGACCTAAGAACTCCATGAGCTTCTCACCGCTCACCTTCTCCACAATCAGCCCGGCAATCACGTAGTTGGTATTCGAGTATTGCCACTGCGTTCCCGGCTCGAAGTCCAAAGACTTCTTTGCCCACTTGTCCACGATTTGCTGGGGCGTGACCGGCTTCATCATCGGCGTCATCAAATAATCCTCAGGCCAATAATCCTGATATCCCGAGGTGTGCGACAAAATCTGACGGATGGTCACCTCATCGCCGCGGGTCAGCCCCGGCACGTACTTGCCCACCGCATCGTCCAGCTTCAGCTTGCCTTGCTCCTGCAGCAGCAGAATTGCCGCGGCTGTGAATTGCTTGGAGACTGATCCGATTGAGTACCGCATCTCCGGCGTAGCTGCCTCGTCCGGATCGATGTGCGCCCGCCCGTAAGCATGTGTGTAGACCAGCTTTCCGCCCTGGACCACAGCCACAGAGGCAGAAGGAATCCCGTGTTGTTCCAGAACCCCCTGCGCGATATGGTCCACCTGCGCTCGCAGACCAGCGTCGATCTGATCCACTGTTTGCGCTGTTGCTGAAACGAAACCCAGTCCGAAGAGCACTACGGGGGCGAACCAAGAACCCTTGAGCATGGTCCTCACTATACCGCAGCCTTCGATCAGCCCGGCTTCAGCTATGCGATACCCTGAAAGAGAGCACTTGCTCGCGAGGTCATTTGTGCAACGTTTGCTTGACGGTCATCGGCGATTTCTAAAGGACGTCTTCCCCCAGCGTCGTCATCAGTACCACCTGCTCGCCGAAAGCCAGGCGCCGGAGTGGCTATTTATTACCTGCTCTGATTCGCGCATCGTACCGGATCTGATCCTGGACACCGGCCCCGGCGATCTCTTCATCTCCCGCAATGCCGGAAACGTGGTCCCGGTTACCGCCAACGACGTCGATGGCACCACCGCCACCATCGAATACGCGGTAGAAGTGCTCAAAGTACCCTACGCCATTCTGTGTGGACACTCAGATTGCGGCGCCATGAAGGCCGCCCTCGACCGGCAACCTCTGACCGACCTGCCCAAGGCCAGCCGCTGGCTTCATCACGTCGAGGACGCCTTCCTGCATCGCCAGCCTCTCAATCCCGCGGACGGCGACTCTGCCGAATTGTGGTCCTTGATTCGCGGGAACGTGGTGGCGCAGCTGGAAAACCTCAAAGCACAGCCCTCCGTAGCCAAAGCCATGGCCGCCGGTAAACTGCAGGTCTTCGGCTGGTTTTACAACATCCTCACCGGTGGTATTGAACAATACGACGAACGCGCCGGGCACTTTGCCCCGCTCCTGGACGTGCCAGTGGCGACGCAAGGATAGGTTGGGTTCATCGCTCCTCGAGCGGACCCGGGCCGAAACACACTCGCAAAGAAACGGTGTTAACGCAGAAGGCCTTGAAGCAACCAGCTTTAGGGCCTTCTGGTTTTAGGCCACCGTGCGAATGATCGATCCTGTGGAGAACTCCTGCACAAACGCCTGCATTGCCGCCTCTGCCGATCCAACATTTCCTGAACTGAAGGCTGACTCCACGTTGGACCGCAGGCTGTCGAAATCGATCACAGTCCCGCCCTGCGGATCCATACTGTACGTCGGGAACGAGCCGTTTTGCGGCAACAGGTCCGCGAGAGAACCGTAGGTCGACTGGGCTGACTGCAAGTCGCCGGAGGTGATGGCGCTGAAGATCGTCAACACCTTTGTCCCTAGCTCGCTGACCGCGGACTCCGCCGCATTCACCGCACTCTGAATCAGCGGGTATGCGCTCACCGGTGCGCTGGAAACTCCCACCTGCAAGGTCGATAGGGCAGCCTCCGCGGCCGGAATGTCGCCCGCCGAGAGAGCTGAACGTACCTCAGAGAGCACCTGCTGCATTGACGGATTGCTGCGCGTTGCTGCTACCGCTTGCTCCTCAAGATTGCCTGAGTAGGGCTGTCCTCCGGTTGCATCTCCGGATTCTGCCGACGACACCAGTCGAATGAATGACCCTCCAAACGTATCGTCGGCACTGTCCTTTACCGTCGACGATCGCGCAAGGTCCGTGAGGGGGAAACTCTTACCCTGCAAGTTGGAAATGAGCATGCAATCGCACCTTTCAATCAGGAATCAACTCGGATCGAAGTTGCGGCACCCGGACCTGCGACCGGATCCACATTCTCCATCCAGCCCGGCAAGTTAGAACTCCACCATTAAGAAAGGTCCCATGCCTGCGTTACTCATGAGGAAGCGCTATGAGACCATTGCCGTTCTGGTTCAAATTGTCACATGGAGTATGAGATTTTTAATCCGGGCAAGATGAGACGCGGTTCCCAAAACAGGGCGTTTTTAGAGGCCGTGCCAATATGGAAAACACCGGTGCATAACTCGCTTCAATCGCTGAGTTACTTGCTGCCTTCCTGCGCAGCTCGAATATAATCCTGCGACGTTTTCACATGCGATGCCTGGCTGGCCAGCTGTTCGCTGATAGGCAACGCCAAACCTCTGTCCAGCGCGTCCGCATAAGCTTGTAACAACGAGGCCTCTACCTCTTCCGCCGTTGTCAGCAGGGAGTGATCGCTTGCTCCCAGCCGCCGCTTCAGTTGCGTCCATACCCGCACAAACTTGCCTTCCGGGCTGCCCGTCTCCTCAACATCCCGCACCCCTTCCTGATGCAGGATGGTTTCAAGCTCACCCCGATACTGGGCGCGAACCAGACTCTCCGCCAGGAAATAGCGCTTCAATACTTCGCTCCGGATGGCCTCGCCCACCGTCTGCAAGCACTCCTGCGCGTCAATCAGATTTTCGATCACGATCCGTAGAGTGCCCTCTGCAACCCGCAGGTCCTTCGACGCGCTACCCATGCGTGCTCCTCTTCCTTCGTCGTTCGAATTGCTGAAACTCGCCTCGCTGTTTTACCGGCGGGCGTCCAGCGGCTGTCAGAGCGATTCTCCTTCGCCGTCGGCAAGCCGGGGAAATCGCGAAAACCCGGTTCCACCCGCCTCTGCTGCAAGTTTCTGCTCGTTCTGAACATCCAGCCGGCAAACTGGCCGGCTCGGCGTTCGTATGCATGAGAGTTCCATATCCTACAAACTGGTTGCTTTGGGCCCAGGCGGCCTCTCTCTGCTTCAACCCGCTCGACAGATATAGGGCAACCGATTGCTTGTGTTTCTAATCCCCCCGCCACCTCAGCTCCGCGCTCGATGGCCAGAATTTAATCCGCAGTCGGCCACGATTCCATGCGTATAATCTGGCTGCGGACGCATTCCCCCCTCAGAGTTCGCGTACCGATCTCAGCCGTCTCTTTCTTTCCCTGTTCCTGCGCACTTCCCTCTGAAGGAGTAGCTTGCCATGCGAATCGGATCGCTTCGCTCTTTGCTTCCTGTCGGTCTTGCAATTGCGCTTGCGTCAAGTAGTTCTGCGCAGACGAGTAATCTCGGCAGTCTCAGGTCGAGTGACTCTCAAGCTTCATCGCCCCTCGCGCAAACCAGCTCCTCGATCTCGTCCGTTGAACGGGCAGTCATCGAGAAGAACTTCGCCAAGTTGCCGATCAGTTTCGAACCGAACCGCGGGCAGCTCGATACTTCCGCAGCGTTCCTTGCTCATGGCAGCGGCTTCGGTCTTGCGCTCAGCGACCAGGAGGCTGTCCTCGCCCTTGGTTCATCGCATCAGCCTCAGGCCGACGCTCCCAGCGAAACCGACATCCTTCGCATGCAGCTCCGCGGAGCCAATGCCCACTCGTCCTCGCAGGGCGAAGACCTGCTACCCGGCAAAGCCAACTACTACATCGGCAACAACCCGGCCCAGTGGCGAACCGGCATTCCCACTTACTCCAAAGTGCGCTTTACAGCCGTGTATCCGGGCGTCGATCTGGTCTACTACGGCAACCAAAGCCGGCTGGAGTACGACTTTGTCGTCGCTCCGCACGCCAACCCCGGCGCGATCCAACTGCACTTTGCGGACGCGCGCAAACTGACGCTGAGCCCCGGCGGCGATCTCTCCATTGCCGCCCAACACCGCGACATCACCTTCCGCAAGCCATTTATCTATCAGGAAATCGAGGGTCGCCGTCACGCCGTCGAGGGCCGCTTCGATCTCCATGCCGGAAACTACGTGACCTTCAAACTGGGAGCCTACGACCGCTCCAAGCCGCTGGTCATCGATCCTGTGCTGATGTACTCCACGTTCCTGAGCGGCGGTACTCCCTCGGGGATCGCCTTGGATGCGGCGGGCAACATCTATCTCGCGGGCAGCGGCGATTTCCCCGTCACTCGCACCGCCAGCATCAAAACCGCCAGCAATGGCTACGTCGCAGAGATGAATCCCGCGGGCACAGCGGTCATCTATGCCACCTACATTGGTGGAAACGGCGCGCAATATCCTGACCCCTATGCGGGACCGGGAAAGTCCGGCGACACGATATCCGCTCTCGCGGTCAGCCCATCAGGATATGCCTACGTCGTGGGTGGCGCTACATCCTACGACTTCCCCGTGACGCCAGGAGCCATCCAGTCGGTCCATCTCAGTCCTCCCACCGCGCCCGATGGTTTTGTCACCCGGCTCTACCCGGGCGGCACCATGATGTACTCCACTTATCTGGGTGGCTCCGGCGTGTCGTACTGGCAGGGCTGGGCAAACGAGTACTTTGGCGACAGCGCCAGCGCCATCGCCATCGATAGCGCCGGAAATGCCTATGTCACCGGTTACACCACATCCTCGGATTTCTCCACCACCTCTGGAGCTTTTCAGACCACCTTCAAGGGCAATGGCATGGGATCGGCCAACGCCTTCGTAGCCAAAGTCAACCCCAAAGGCACCCAGCTGCTCTACAGCTCCTACCTTGGCGGCACTGGAGGCGACGGAGGCGGAGGCATCGCCGTCGACAGCTCCGGGAACGCCTATGTCGTGGGAGGCACAGGCTCGACAGACTTCCCGGTGACCTCTGGAGCCTTCCAGACCGCCAGCACTTCCAGTTCAGCCTTCGTCACTAAGATGAACCCGACTGGTTCCGATCTGGTCTACTCCACGTATCTCGGCGGAAATTCGGACAGCGGGGCGGGCAGCGTCTTGGTGGATAGCGCCGGCACCGCCTATGTCACCGGCTCCACTTCGGCATCGGATTTCCCCGTCACCTCGGGAGCCTTCCAGACCACCAATCCTGGAGGCCAAAGCGGCTTCATCACCCGCCTCAATGCCGCCGGATCGGCGCTGGTCTTCTCCACCTTCCTGGGCGGCAGCAGCGACGACGGAATCTCCAATCTCGCGCTGGACAGCTCCGGCAACCTGGTGGTCGTTGGATCGACTCGCTCCACTGATTTCCCCGTCACCTCCGGCGCCTTCCAAACCAAAAACCTCACCCAGAACCTCGGCGCCCTAGACGGCTTCATCAGCAAGCTCGATCCCAACGGTGCGTCCTTGCTCTACTCCACCTATCTCGGTGGCAGTGGAACCGACACCATCCAGTCCCTGGCCTTCGACCAGAACGGAGACCTCCTCGTCTTCGGCTACTCCAACTCCGTCGACTTCCCCATCACCGCCAATGCGTTTCAGCCCGCGCTTCAATGGGGGGATTACACTGCCTACTCCTTCCTGACCAAGCTGGATTTGACCTCCACCAGCACGCGCGTGGCGACCACCACCACGGTCACCACCAACGGAGATCAAGTGCTTGCCGGCGATCCGGTCACCTTCACCGCCAAAGTGAAGAGCGCCCTTAGCAGTACTGTGCCCACCGGCTTCGTGGTCTTCAGCATTAACCACTCGGTGATCCGGCGCGTTCCCCTCAACAGCTCAGGCGTCGCAACCATATCCCAGACCGCTCCCGGAACCTACTCGCCAGATACCTACGAGATTGAGGCTGCCTACACCGGCGATCCACTCTTTACTCCCAGCGCCGGCGCCCGAAACCAGAC
>CBJOJD010000150.1:0-11926 GCA_966443485.1 uncultured bacterium
GACGTACTTCGAGAACATCTCCAACAACTCCGGGCGGCGCTGGTCCCACCACATCTGCGGAGTGGTGACCTTCTGTCCATTGTTGAGGGTCAGCGGGTCGGGAATCGAGGTAAAGGGGTTGGCCTTGGACTCGTCGTAATTGGCGTGGTTCGGGGCTTTCTCGTCTCCGCTGGGTCCCGGCCGCAGTGCCTTGATGCCGAGCACGTCCATCATGTGCTGGTGATCTTGTTCCGCGGTATAGGGGCTGGATTGGTTCTGCGCTGCGGCTGCGCCGGGCAAGCTGAGGGATGCGGCGAGTAGAGCCGTGGCAAGGGAAACAGCGGAACGCATCGTGCCTCCGTGAGTGCTATGCTTGGGTCGCTGGGAAAGCGATTTAGTTCGCACCCCATATTAAACCCGCCATGATGCGATTCGCACGGAAGCACAGCTCATTTTCCTGCTGCTTGTTGGCCGCTGTTCTGAGCGGCTACGGCTGGGCGCAATCGGTCATCAAAGCGCCCTCAGAGACCTGGGTCGGCTCGTGGGCAACGTCACAGCAGATCCCCGAACCGCAGAATGCGCTTGCGACCGAAGACCTGCACGATGTGACGGTGCGGGAGATCGTGCACCTCTCCGTGGGCGGGTCGATGTTGCGGGTGCACGTGTCGAATGCCTTCGGGACGGAACCCCTGCATGTGAGTGCGCTCCATGTAGCGCGGCCGGTAGCGCTCTCCTCTGCAGCGATTACGCCGGGATCGGATGTCGGCGTCACGTTCTTTGGCTCACCGGACGTTTTGATTCCGGCCGGTGCTGAATATGTCTCCGATCCAGTGAAGTTTGCGGCAGCACCGCTTTCGAGTCTGGCGATCAGCTACCATCTGGATTCGCCGCCAGCGGGTCAGACGGGACATCCGGGATCACGTGCGACCTCCTACTACGCGCACGGTAACCTGGTCTCGGCGCCAGATCTTCCAACCGCCAAACATGTGGATCACTGGTATCAGATAGCAGGAGTGGATGTCTTGGCCTCTGCAGATGGCGGAGCCATTGTGGTGCTGGGAGATTCGATCACCGATGGTCATGGAGCGACTACGAACGGCAACGATCGCTGGACCGACGTTCTTGCAGAACGATTGCAGGCTTCGGCAGGCACACGAAATATCGCGGTGCTGAACCAGGGGATCGGGGGCAACCATCTGCTGACCGATGGTCTGGGACCGAATGCCTTGGCACGCTTCGATCGCGACGTATTAGCGCAGCCCGGAGTGCACTGGGTGATTGTGTTTGAGGGCATCAACGATCTTGGCGGTCTCACGCGAGACGGTGAGGTGCCAGCGGCAGATCATGCGCTGCTGGTTCGTCGCGTGACTGGCGCCTATCAGCAGATGATCGATCGCGCGCACAGCCACGGTCTGAAAGTGCTTGGCGCAACCCTGACCCCTTTTATGGAGTCCGCGTATTATCATCCTGGACCGGCGAGCGAAGCAGACCGTCAGCGGGTCAATGCGTGGATTCGCGCAGCGGGACATTTCGATGCCGTGGTCGATTTCGACGAGGCGGTACGAGATCCCGCCCAGCCGGAGCGATTGTTGCCGGAGTTCGATTCAGGCGATCATCTACACCCTTCGCCGGCTGGATACCGGACCATGGCCAACGCGATTCCGCTGACGTTGTTTAAATGACAGGCGGGATTCGCAGGGCGGGTGACCACAGTTTGTCTACTCAGCGCGGGCACGCGGATGATATGCTTCATAGTCGAAGAAAATCGATTTAGGAGAAGAGCGGCATGTGGTTTCTCGGGATGGATGTAGGTACGGGCGGGACGCGCGCCGTGATTGTGGACAGCAACGGCAAGCTGGTTAGCGGCGCATCGAGTGAGCATGCTGCCTTCCGGACTCCGCACCCGGGCTGGGCTGAGCAGGATCCCGAGGACTGGTGGCGAGCCGCGCAGGAGGCCATTCGCGCCGCCCTGGCCGCTGCTCCCGAACCGCATCAGCCGATTGCCGGCATCGGCCTGACCGGACAGATGCATGGCGCGGTGATGCTGGACGAGAATGGCGCGGTGTTGCGTCCGTCGCTGATCTGGTGCGACACGCGTACGCAGCCCGAGTGCGACTGGCTGCACCAGAAGATTGGCTACGAGAAGCTGATCGAGCTGACCTGCAACCCCGCGCTGCCGAACTTCACGCTGACCAAGTTGCTGTGGGTGAAGACGCATGAGCCGGACATCTTCGCGAAGATTCGCCACGTGATGTGTCCTAAAGATTATGTGCGCTACCGGCTGACGGGTGAGTTCGCGATCGATGTGCAAGAGGCTTCGGGCACGCTGCTGCTGGACGTGACACACCGGCGGTGGTCGAAGGAAGTCGCCGAGGCCGCGGGGATCCCGGAGAGCTGGCTACCCAAGGTGTACGAGTCGCCCGAGGTGTGCGCACGCATCAGTGAGGAGGCGGCGGGCCGAACCGGTCTCACGGCGGGAACTCCGGTAGTGGCGGGCGCAGGCGATCAGGGCGCAGGAGCTGTAGGGATGGGCATCCTGCAACCGGGTTCGGTGTCGGCGACCATCGGGACTTCGGGTGTGGTGTTTGCCGCGACGGCGGAGCCGACCAAGGATCCCAAGGGACGTCTGCATACGTTCTGCCATGCAGTACCCGGAGTGTGGCACGTGATGGGTGTGACGCAGTCTGCCGGATTGAGCTTCAACTGGCTACGCAATACGTTCTTCGCCAACCAGAGTTACGACACGTTGACGGAAGCCGCCTCCAAGGTTCCGGCGGGGAGCCAGGGGCTGGAGTGGGCACCGTATCTGCTGGGTGAGCGTACGCCCCACTTGGATCCGGAGGTGCGCGCCGCGTTCGCCGGCATCAGCACGGTGCACACAGCGGCTCATTTCGTGCGTGCGGTACTGGAGGGCGTGGCGTATTCGCTGCAAGACACGTTCACGTTGTTCGCCGAGTTGGGCATTCCGGTCAGCGGCATCCGATTGGGTGGAGGCGGTGCGCGCGGTCCGCTGTGGCGCAAGATTCAGGCTGGCGTCTACGGCCACGCCGTCGAGGTGCTAACGGCGGAGGAGGGCGGCGCCTTCGGCTGCGCGCTGATGGCGGGAGTTGGCGTAAATCACTGGGCGAACCTGGACCAGGCGTGCGCACAAGCAATCGAGGTGGCACAGCGTATCCAGCCAGATCCACTCGACACGGCGGCATACAAGGCGGGTTACGCCAAATGGCGGAAATTGTACCCGGCTCTGAAGACGCTTCGCTAAGCGGGAGGGCAGGCAGACAGGGGCGGCCAAGCGGCCGCCCTTAGTCTTTTAAAGTTTAATCGAACATTTGGATGATCATTTCTGCCTGAAACGCCAATTTCTCTCTGTACGCGGGCCGGGGCCATGCTGTAGTCTTGCTTGCAAATTGCAGTGCTTGCGAGGCTTCATGCGTCTTCGTCTCTCCTTGTCTTGCCTAGTGATGGCCGGCGCCGCGCAGGGCGTGTTCGCTCAACCTGCAGCATCGGGCTGCGCCGATCTGCACCTGGTCCCGGCGCCGCGGGAGTGCAAAGCGGTGGAGAAGGTGCCGGCCACGGCGCTGAGTGTTCGCCTGACCTCTGAGGACGCAGAGGACCGCTTTACGGAGAAGGATCTCAAAGGAGCGCTGGAGGTCGCCGGCGTGAAACTGAGCGCCGAGGGCACGCCGATCGTGCTGGAGCGGGCGCAATCCGAGCAAGCCAAGGAGCTTCTGCGCAAGCACGAGATCACCTTCGATTCTGCGTTGCATGACGAGGGCTATGTGCTGGTGCCCGACGGTCGCAAGGGACTGGCGGTGATTGCGGAGAGTTCCGCCGGCCTTTTCTACGGCGCCCAGACAGTGAAGCAGCTGGTGCGTGGATCAGGTAAGGATGCCGAACTGCTGGTGCCGACGGTGCGCGATTGGCCGGCGATGCCACACCGCGGACTCTCCGATGATTGGTCGCGTGGTCCGCTGCCGAACATGGAGTTTCTGAAGCGCGAGATCCGCACCCTGGCGGCGTACAAGTACAACATCTTTTCGCCTTACTTCGAGCACACGTTCGCGTATTCGCAGACGCCTTTGGCGGCCTTTCCGGGGGGCGCCATGACGCCACAAGAAGGGCGCGAACTGGTTGAATACGCGGCGAAGTATCACGTCACGGTGATCCCCGAGCAGGAGGCGTTCGGGCATCTGCATCACATGCTGAAGTACGAGCAGTATTCTCCGTTGGGGGAGACGCCCCATGGCGCGGTGCTGGCTCCTGGCGATCCCGGCACACTCCCGCTGATCTCGAGCTGGTTCACTGAGCTGGCAAAGGTGTTTCCCGGACCGTACGCTCACATCGGCGCGGACGAAACCTTTGATCTGGGATTGGGGCGAACGCGCGAGCAGGTGAAGCAGCAGGGATTGGGCAAGGTGTATCTGGACTTCTTGTCGCGCATCCATGAGAAGCTTGCGCCGCTGCACAAGCAACTGCTGTTCTGGGGCGACATTGCGGAGAATTCGCCGGATCTGGTGGGTACGCTGCCGAAGGACATGATAGCCGTGCCGTGGATCTACGATGCGCGTCCCGACTACACCAAAGACATTCAGCCCTTCACCAATGCGGGACTGGAAACCTGGGTGGCTCCGGGGGTGAACAACTGGAGCCGCATGTATCCCAACAACAATGAGGCTCTGGGCGACATACGCGGGTTCCTGCGCGATGGTCAGAAGCTGGGCGCCAAAGGCATGCTCAACACCGTATGGAATGACGACGGAGAGGGCATCTTCGATCAGAACTGGTTCGGCCTGTTGTTTGGTGGCGCCGCAGCCTGGCAGCAGGGCGAGAGCTCCGAAGAGGCGTTCACCAACTCGTACGGTTTAGCGTTCCATCGCGATTCGACCGGCAAGATCAACGAGGCGCAGCGGGAGTTGATGGCTGCCCACATGGTACTGAAGAACGCCAAGCTGGAAGATGCGCAGGATGGCTACTTCTGGGTGGATCCGTTTTCGCCGGAAGGGCAGCGGCTGGCGGCAAAGCTCCGTCCTCTACTGAGCGAGTTGCGGCTGCATGCGGAGAAGGCCATCACGTTAGTTGGCGAGGCGCGCACGGCGGCGGCTCAGGATCACCGCGACCTGACGAACGAAGAGGCGCTCGATGCGCTGGTCATGGGAGCGCGGCGGATTGACGCGATGGGGCTGAAGTTCCAGGCTGCGGACGAAGCTGCCGCGGCGTACGCGAAGGCGCAATCTTTAGCGGGAGACAAGGCCAACTGGAATGAGGTGGAGGCGCTGCTGGAGACGATCGGCTCCAATAACGGCAAGTTCGAAGATATTCGCGATGTCTACACCTTGACCGGCGAACTGTATCGCCAGGCTTGGCTGCGGGACAATCGGCCCTATTGGCTAGAGAACAATATGGCTCGTTACGACAGTGCCGCCCAGCTTTGGATCAGCCGCAGCGACCGCTGGGATCGCGTGGTGGAACGGTGGTGGGAGACCCACACCCTTCCATCCGCTGCGGAAGCCGGCTTACCCACTGCAAATCAGTAGCTTGGCTGAAAAATCACCGGAGTTTGGGAAGAGAATGGGCGACGGTTCCAGATGAAGTTTTAGCCATCTGGAACCACGCACCGGGCCGAGAGTGTATCATCATGGGTGGAAGCGGGGACCAGAGTCCCGTTCCAGGGAGTGTGACGCGTCTTGGTTCGAACGTCTTTGGGATTCCGCTTTTTCTTGGGTCTATCGCTTTGGTTGGGGTTGTTGGGTTCATTCAGGGCAGGTGCACAGGCACCCCCGGGTCCCACTCCCGCGGCGCAAGCTGCCACCGGGACCATCTCAGGAACAGTGCTCGATCCGAATGGGTCGGTCGTTCAAGACGCTACCGTTACGCTCAGCGGAAAATCCGGGTTCTCACAGAGGTCGATGCAGACCGATGGGAGCGGGGCATTCGCTTTTGCGGATCTTCCAGCCGGGGAGTACCGGGTATCGGTCTCCGGAGCCGGAATGAGCACGTTCCTGTCGCCGCCAATTCATCTGCGCGCCGGCGGTGCGCAACTGGTGCCGAACGTGGTGCTGTCTGTACAGCAGACCACCACTTCAGTAACGGTGAATGGGGACAAGGAGCAGCTCTCCGTCGAACAGGTGCAGATCGCCGAGCAACAGCGGATGCTGGGCGGAGCCCTTCCTGATTACTACACCAGTTTCAATTGGAATGCGCCACCCATGCTGGCGAAGCAGAAGTATCATCTGCTCGCGCGCCAGCTTACCGATCCAATCTCTTTTCTGGTGGTGGCGGGCATTGCGGGCGCGGAACAGTACAAGGGAGTATTTCCGGCCTACGGCAGCGGCTTCGAGGGATACGGAAAGCGATACGGCGCGGCCATGGCCAATCGCGTGGCAGGCCAGCTGCTCGGCAGGGCTGTCTACTCTTCGCTATTCCGTGAAGATCCACGTTACTTCTACAAGGGTACGGGAAGCGTCTCTTCGCGCACCGTGTATGCCCTTTCGCGCTCAGTGATTGCCCGGAAGGACGACGGCCGGTGGGGCCCCGCATACGCCGCAATCCTCGGCGACTTCTCTGCTTCGGCACTCTCGAATTTGTACTATCCCAGCAGTGACCGCGGCGCATCGCTGGTGTTCTTCAACGGTCTGGCAGACATCGGCGCAGATGCGGCGGGCAACCTGTTCCGGGAGTTTGTCTTCAAAAAGATCACCTCGAAGTTCTCAGATCGCTCTCCAGGGCACTAATTCCGCACTGGTAACGGCAACATGGGATTACTGATCCAGCATCTGTAATGGCTGATGCAGCGGGTGACCCCTGCCGTTGCAAGAGCGAGATGGCCACTAAGAGTAAATCGGCGGTGAAGCGACCTGCGGTTGGCCAGGAACTTCTGGCCATCGCTGAGGCGATCGCCTTCCGCCGCATGATTCTTTTTGTCGGAGGCGGCATCTCGCAGAGCCTGGGACTGCCGGACTTCCGTGCGCTGGTAGCGCACATCGCCGACGACATGGGATTGCAGCGCCAGCAGTTTGGGGTGGCTGACTATGCGGTCATCGCCGAGGCGTATCTGGTCAGACACAAGCAACTGGGCGCCTTGCGCAGCTGGATGGATGCGACCTGGCATCCGCCGCAGATCGATATTCGCAAATCCACACTACACAACCTGATCGTGGACCTGGATTTTCCGGTGATCTACACGACCAACTACGACCGATGGCTGGAACGCAGCTATGTGGCGCGAGGCAAGCCTTACCAAAAGATTACGAACTCGGCGGATCTCACCGTACCCGCTGAGGGCCGCACCGAGATCATCAAGTTCCACGGAGACTTCGAGGATGATGATTCGCTGGTACTGACCGAGAGCAGCTACTTTCAGCGAATGTCGTTCGAGACACCGCTCGATATCCGCTTGCGCTCCGACTCCCTGACGCGGCCTTTGCTGTTTGTGGGCTACAGTCTGCACGACATCAACACACGCTACCTTCTATTTCGCTTGCAGGAACTGTGGCGGAATTCTCCGCACGCGGAACAGCGGCCCACTTCCTACATCCTAATGACAGAGCACAGTGAGGCGCAGGAGATCGTGCTGCGCAGCCGTGGCGTGCTGCCCATCCGCATGGATATAGAGGATCCCGGTGAAGCTACGACCTGCTTCTTGCGTGACGTGCTGCGAGAGGTGAGGAAGCTGCGAGCAGCGCGGGAGAGACGAGGTCGATCGAAGAAGGGATGACGTGTGGTGGCCATGGGAAAGGTCGGCCCGCCGTATGGCGACGACGGGCCGATGAGAGGACTACTGAATATTGATATCGGCGGACAAGGGTGTGTTCTCGCTCGAGTCGCCTACGCGCAGGACAAACTTTCCTGGGTCGACGGTCCATTTATGCGTGCTTTCATCCCAGTAGCTGAATGAGCGCGCATCCAGATTCAAAGTAATGTGCTTGCTCTCGCCCGGAGCAAGGCGGACCTTCGCGAAGCCCTTGAGTTCACGCTCGGGCCGCTTTGCTTTGGCAGAAGGATCGGATACGTAGAGTTGCGCGACCTCCGCGCCTTCGGCAGCGCCGGTGTTGGTCACGTCGAAGCTGACCTCGACGGAATCAGCGGCGGAGGTGGCAGGGGCTTTGAGATTCGAAAAGCTGAATGTCGTGTAGCTCAGTCCGTAGCCGAATGGATAGAGCGGGTGCTTGCCCGTGCTGGTCCAATAGCGATATCCGACCATCAGCTTGTCTTTGTACTTGACGTGGCCGATGGTCAGATCAATGGCGGGGTGGCCCGGCTCTTCGACGTGCAGCTTGGTGTCCGCTCCTTTGATTGGGTAGTAGTAGGGGTACGAGGGATTATCTTCCCAGGCACGGTCGAAGCTGACGGGCAGCTTGCCTTCCGGATCGTGCTTGCCGAAGAGCACTTCGGCCACCGCGGCACCGCCCTCCTGTCCGGGGTACCAGGTGTGGAGCAGTGCGGGAACCTTATCGAGCCAACGACGGGTGTCGACGGCCCCGCCGGCGGTGAGGGTGACGACGGTGTGCGGATTGGCGTCTGCAACGGCCTCAATCAGCGCGTCCTGTCCCCACGGCAGGCTGAAAGTGCGATCGATCCCTTCGCTTTCGGTCGAAGGGTTGTAGCCCACCGCCACCACCACTGCATCAGCCAGTTTGGCAATCTGCTTAGTCTCGTCCGAAATCAAGCTGGCCTCTTCAGCGATGCCCATGCTGAAGTGCAGACCCGGGATGCGTGGCAGGTAGTCAGCCACAATGTGCACGGTCTGGCCCGCGGATAAGTTGAGGGTGAAGGATTGCGGTGCCATGCCTTCCGCATGCGGTGGGAAGGAGAGCGGCTTGCCATCGACGGTGATGGAGATTCCGTCGCCGTCGGAGACGATCGGCAGCAGGAGGTATTTCCCAGCTTTGCTCGCCTTATAAGTTGCGGTGTAGCGCACGCTGCGCGGGGATTTGTCGGCAGGCATCCACCACAGATTGGGCTGCCAGTCAGCAATGGTCTCTTGCTTTGAGACCTCAGGCTTGCCAGAGAACTCTTTTCCTGCATAGGTCGCTACGCTGACGCCGCCTTCCCAATGCGTGCCGCGGAAGACGTCATCCATCTCGGGCAGTCCACGAGCATAGAGCACGTGGACATCAGGGCCGAGCAGGTTGGCGATGCCGGTGAGAATGCTGACCGGCGCAAATGCGTCGGCTTGTGAAGAGCCGCCTCCGCCCGGCACGGCTGGCCAGGCGTCCGGGCCGATGACGGCGATGGTCTTGATCTTCGAGGCATCGAGCGGCAGCAGATGTCCTTCGTTCTTGAGCAGGACCAGGCTCTCCAGCGCACCTTGCAGTGCAACCGCGCGGTCGGCAACCGAATAGGTGGAGACGGTGGGATCAAACTGAGGACGGTCGGTAAAGCCGTAGCGCAACTCGGTACGTAGCAGGCGCAGGACTTTATCGTCGATGGTCGACTCTTTTACTTTCCCGTCTTTGATTGCGGGGAGCAGGGCCTGCGCGTTCATGAAGCGCGCGGAGGGCATCTCGAGATCGAGTCCATTGTTCGCCGCGGCTACCCCGTCATAGGTCGCGTCCCAGTCCGACATCAGAATGCCTTTGAAGTCCCAATCGCCCTTGAGGACTTTCAGGTTCAGGAACTCGTTCTGGGTGGCATGCACTCCGTTGATCAGGTTGTAGGAGTTCATGACCGCGTCTACGTGACCTTTGGTGACGGCGGCCTCGAAGGCAGGTAAATAGATCTCGCGCAGGGTGCGCTCATCGACCTCGGAGTCGGTGTCGTGGCGGCTGTACTCCTGATTGTTCGCTGCGTAGTGTTTGACCGTGGCGACGACACCCTGAGACTGGACACCTTCAATGTAGGGCACGACGAGCTGGCTGTTGAGGAAAGGATCCTCCGACAGGTACTCGAAGTTGCGGCCAGCGATGGGCGAGCGGGCGATGTTCACACCGGGTCCCAGCAGGAAGTTAACCCGGCGGGCGCGCGCATCCTTGCCCAGGCTCTCGCCCAGCTTGCGTGCGAAGTCGACGTCCCAGGTAGCGGCGAGAGCGGCGCCGCCGGCATAGGCGGTGGTGGGTCCCCAGGTGCGCACACCGACGGAGGCATCTGACATTTTGAAGCGAGGCAGATCAATGGAGGGCTCGGCGTGGGTGAACATTCCGTCCACTCCGCCCAACAGCTCGATTTTTTGTTCAAGGGTTAACTTTGAGAGCAACTCATGGGCTTTGGCTTCGATGGACGGCGAGTCGGGCCGAGGAGCCTGCGCGCACAGGAGCGATCCCGGCAGAACGGCCAGGCAGGCAGAGAGGCAAAGCGTTTGTGTAAAGGCTTTGAATGGATTTTTCATGGCGGGCAACAGCCTACCTGATCTGCCCTGTCGATGTACACGGAGTCCGCGGCGGGGCTCCGGGGGGAGCAATCCACATGTGATTCGAATCACACCGGGAGGTGAATGGTGTCACTGCCGCTCTTTCCAGCTAAAGCGCAGACTCGAAAAACAATAGGCGAGAAAGGCCGGCGCTGGAGGTAGGAATGGGGCGCGGGGAGGGACAAATGAGCTTTGCGGGAAGACTGAAGACCATCGTGGTGGCCACGGACTTGGAGGGCAAATCCGCGGCAGCGCTGGAGTATGCTCGCAAGCTGGCAGGCGCCTACGGGGCCAAGGTGATTTTGGCGCACGGGCTGGATCCGGTGGAGTACGCGGCCATCGAGGGCATTCCCGGGCAGGTGCGGCGTCGCCTTCCGGAGCGGGCGCGGGCTGCGCTCGATGAAATGGCGGCCGAACTCCTGCAACAGGGAATTCATAGCCACTCTGAGGTGCGGCAGTGCGCGGTGGTGCAGTTGCTGCTGGATGTGGCGCGGCAGTATCGTGCGGGGCTCATCGTGGTGGGTACACAGGGCAAGCAGGGAGCGGGCCCGGTGGCCGTGGGAGCCATCGCAGAGGAGTTGGTGCGAAGCGCGCCGTGCCCGGTGCTGGCGGTTGCGGAAGACTGGAATGCGGGCGAATACCGTCCCACCCCCGGCGGGGCAGTGATGCTGGCGATCGAGCGCAATGACGCTTCGGCAGCAGCGGTGGAAGCGGCCTGCTCGCTGGCTGAGCATTTCAAGCGCACGTTGCTGCTAGTGCATGCACGGACCCCGGCGGAGGCTTCAGCATTCTTGAATCCGTGCGCCACGACCATGGAACAGTTTGGGATCAAGAGCAGCACGGAGTTTCCGGTGCGCTGCATCGTCAAGGATGGGCGCCCCGCGGACGTGATCACGCGGGCGGTGGCGCAGTACAGCCCGAGCATTCTGGTGGCCGGAGTGAAGCGCAAGAGCGATTCTCCGGGACCGCATGGAACCATCTTCACCTTAATGGCCAGTTCGCGTGTGCCGGTGCTCTGTGTGCCGGCTTACGTGAAGGACGATCAAGAGCCTGTTGAAGACAACCTCCCTGCAGTGGTTGGGTAGGCTGTGAGGAAGTTGGCAGCCAGCCATCATTTGCGCTGAAAAGCGCGTGGAAAGAGGATTGCGCGGAAGGGCAATGCATTTGACTGATTAAGGGCCGCGGAACCATACGCATGCGGCGGACCAGGCTTGCAGGTCGAGACCAAGCAAGTTGACCGCGAGACCTGGTGCTCGAAGCGTGCGCAGGAAGAGGGAGTATGCATACAGACGCACGATCCAAGCGATTGGACGCGGTGGCGGCGCATCCGCTGGCAGAGCTGTTGGCTTGTCCGGCGACCACCGGCAATTTGTTGACGGCTTCGGCTGAGACGATCGAGTTTGACGCGGGGCAGGTGATCTTCCGGCAATCGGGAACGTGCGAAGGACTTTACCTGGTGGTGTCGGGGCAGTTGGTGCGCCGTGCGGAGCGCCTGGAGACGCGGGTAACACTGGGCACAGCACGGCCCGGGGATCTGGTGGAGTTGGCGGCGGCGCTGGGCGACGCCCGACACACCTACTCCCTGGTTGCGCAGACACCAGG